>NZ_VHIJ01000039.1:0-338757 GCF_006680095.1 Pseudarthrobacter sp. B4EP4b
CCGCCGACGTCGGGCGCCACCACCCTGGCCCCCACCCGCCGGGCCATGCGCTGCACGAACCGCTCCAGGCTGGGATCGTTGCCGAGCCGGAAGAACGTGGTTTGGGTACCACCGCGGCCCAGCCGGTCGAGCTCCGCTACGGTGACCCGGATGGTTTCCGGATCCGAGGGCCAGCAGAACCACGGCTCGCCATCGGGCAGCAGGTGGGCGGTGGGTTCGCCGTCGGTCACCAGCAGCAGGACGTGCTGCATTGACGGGTGCCGGCGGAAGAAGCGGCCGGCCAGCAGCAGGCCGTGGTGCAGGTTCGTGCCCTGTTCCCGCCGCGACGGCAGTGCCGTCAGCTCGGCGATGTCCATGGACCGGGCATAGCGCCCGAACGTGATCAGTTCGAGGCGGTCGCCGCGGAAGCGCGTGGAAATGAGGTGGTGCAGGGCCAGGGCGGTGCGCTTCATCGGTACCCAGCGCCCCTCGGCCGCCATCGAGAAGGAGACGTCAACCAGCAGGACGACGGCGGCCTGGATGCGTGCCTCGGTTTCGCTGACTTCGATGTCGGCGGCGGTGAGCCGCAGTCCCTGGGCCGGCGTGCCGCCGTCGGCCACCGTGCGGTGTATCGCGTTGGTCATGGTGCGGGTGACGTCCCAGGGCTCGGCGTCCCCGAACTCCCAGGGCCGGCTGGAACCGGTCTGCTCGCCGGCTGCGCCGGCCGTGCGCGTGTCCCGGCGCCCCTGCCGGCCGGACAGCTGCTTCGCGGTGTCCCGCAACAGGGACCTGCCCAGTTGCCGCATGGCCTGCGGGGAGAGCCGCAGGTCGCCGTCACTTCCCTTGCGCAGGTAGCCGCCGTCCTGCATGGCCCGTTCAATCCCGGCCAGGGTGCGGGCCGTGACGGCGGCGTTCTGCCCGAGCTGGCGGGCCAGGGCATCGAGGTCCAGGTCGTCCAGGTTGGATCCGTTGTAGGACTGGGACAGCTGGTCGGCGAGTCCGTCCAGTTCGGCGATGTCCTGGAGTACTCCTGTGCCGTCGCCCAGTCCCAGGCCCTCCTGGCCCTCGAACCGCTCGGATCCGTTCCAGTCCTCACCCGGCCGCAGGGCGCGGAGGCTGTCATCGAGCTGGTCCAGCTGCGCCATCAGTTCCGGTGAGCCGAAAGCCTGGGCGGAAAGCCGCATCAGCTCCTCGCGCTGCTCAAGGGACATCGACTGCAGGAGGCGCTGGGCGGCGGCGGCGCGCCTGGCGAGGGCGTCGATCAGTTCCTCGACCGATTGTGGGTTCTCCGGGAAGAAGTCGCCGTGCTTTGCCATAAAGTCCTGGAAGTCCTGGTCCGTGTCCTCGCCGCGCCGGTGTTTGTCCAGCAGCCCGTTGAGGTCCCGCAGCATCTCTGCCACGGCTGCCTTGTCCTCGTCCGTGGCGTTTTCGAGTGCCTGCTTCATGCCGGCGAACCGCTGGTCGAGGACCTCGCGGCCCAGCAGGTCCTTGATCCGCTCGTAGGCTTCCCGGGCGGTCCCGGACTGCCAGTCATAGGAGGCCAGTTCGTTCACCGCCGCCGCCGTGGACTGCGGCAGGTTCTGCAACTGCATCTCACGGAAGGCCCGGTCGTTGTCATCCATCATCGCGTCGCGGGCGAGCTGCTTGCGTTCCTCCAGCACCGCTGTCTCAAGGAGCTTCTGGACCTCGTTGAGTGTTCCGTCCAGCCGGTGCCGGCCCAGCAGTTCGCTGCGGCGCTGCTGCACACGCCGGGCGAGGTCATCCAGGCCTTCCCGGTCCCGCCCGCCGCGGCGCAGGAACTCCTCCAGCGCATGCCGCGGCGAGTACCCGGCCATCACGTCCTCGGCGACGGCGTCCAGCGCCTCGGCAAGGTCAACCGGCGGCGCGAGCGGATCGGGCCCGCCCGTGTACCGGCCGTACCTGGCGGAGTGGTTGTGGCTGGCCATGACGCCTCCTCTGCTGTGCACCGGCGGTACTGCTTCCAGCCCGGCTAGCCGTAGATGGTTTCCTCGTCGTCGGATTCCTTCGAGATCCGGCGGGCGAGGTACAAGCCTTCCAGGGCAAGTTCGATGGCGGCGGCGCGCTGTCCCTGGTTCTTCGCTCCCAGGCGTCCGCTGATCTGGTCGTATAGTCCCGAGCCGTTCAGGGACGGCAGGTTGGCCAGGAACTCATCCGCCGTGACATGGTCCCCGGTGGTCACTGTCCGGTGGCCGTCCAGCGCGGCCACCAGCGGGCCCATGTCGATGCCCTGGAAGTGCGCCCGCACCGCTTCGGCAGTGGCCGTGCGCAGGAGGTGGTCGAGGACTGCCTGTTCCCGGCCCTCCTCACCTGATTCGAATTCGATCTTGCCCGTGAGGACGTCCACCGCGGTGCCGAGGTCAACGATCCTTGCCACGGCTTCGCCTTCCCCGCGCACGCTGGCCCGGCGCAGTGCAGCCGCCGCCACCGTTTCGGCGCCGGCGATCGCGAACCGCGCTGAAACGCCGGAGGTCTGGTTGATCGCCGGTGACTGCCGCAGCGCCCGGGTGTAGCGGGCCAGGATTTCGAGGATGACCGGCGGCACGTCGGCCACCAGTTGCCCCTCCTGCCGGATCACCGAGACCTCGTCGTCCAGCTCAAGGGGGTAGTGCGTGCGGATTTCGGCGCCGAAGCGGTCCTTCAACGGCGTGATGATCCGGCCGCGGTTGGTGTAGTCCTCGGGGTTGGCGGAGGCGACAACCAGGACATCCAGTGGCAGCCGCAGCACGTAGCCGCGGATCTGGATGTCACGTTCCTCCATCACGTTGAGCATCGACACCTGGATCCGCTCGGCGAGGTCCGGCAGTTCGTTGATGGCGATGATCCCCCGGTTGGAGCGGGGCACCAGGCCGTAGTGGATGGTTTCAGGATCGCCCAGGCGGCGGCCTTCGGCGACGCGCATCGGGTCCACGTCTCCGATCAGGTCCGCGACTGAGGTGTCGGGGGTGGCGAGCTTCTCCACGTACCGCTCCGAGCGGTGTCGCCATGCCACCCGCATCCGGTCCCCTTCGGTGAGGGCGCGGGCCCGGGACTGCACGGTGATCGGCTCGTAAGGGTGCTCGTTCAGCTCCGAATCCTCGATCACAGGAGACCATTCGTCCAGCAACCCCGCCAGCGTGCGCAGGAGCCGCGTCTTGCCCTGCCCGCGCTCTCCGAGCAGGACCACATCGTGGCCGGCGATCAGGGCGCGCTCCAGCTGGGGAATGACCGTGCGGCTGAAGCCGTACAGCCCGGGCCACGGATCGTGGCCTTCGGCGAGCGCGGCGAGCAGGTTGTCGCGGATTTCGTGGCGCAGGTCTTTCTGGACATGCCCGGCTGCACGCAATTCACCAACAGTGAAGATTTCGGGTCGATCAGTCACCACTCCACGGTAGCCCCAGGCCTGCCGGGAATCGAGGAAATTCCAGGAATCATCGCACGCGGTCCCGCCGGCCCATCTACTCTTGTGCTGATGACTGCCCAGCGCACCCTGATTCTCCTGATCCGGCATGGGGAGACGCCAACCACCGGGAAGGTGCTGCCGGGCCGCGCGCCGGGACTGCACCTGTCCGAGCGGGGCCGGGCCCAGGCCCAACGGGTGTCGGAGCGCCTCGCGGGCTTGCCCGTCGCCGCCATCTACTCCTCGCCCCTGGAACGGACCAGCGAGACGGCGGCTCCTTCCGCCACCAGCGCCGGCTTGGCGCTGCATCACGACGACGGGCTGATCGAATGCGATTTCGGGGACTGGACGGGCGCGCCGCTCGCCGAACTCGCAGCCCTGCCACAGTGGCAGGGAGTGCAGCACAGTCCCTCAACGTTCCGTTTTCCCAACGGGGAAAGCTTCACCCAGATGCAGGCGCGGATGGTTGGTGCACTCGAGGCGCTGCGGGCGGCCCACCCGGGCGCCGTCGTCGTATGTTTCTCCCATGCCGATCCCATCAAAGCGGCCGTGGCGCACGCCATGGGCACACACCTGGACCTGTTCCAGCGGATCATGATCAGCCCGGGATCGGTGTCTGCCATCGAGTATGAGGATGGCCACCCGCCGGCAGTGCTGATGGTGAATTCAACGTCTGAGCCGCTGAGCGGGCTGAGGGCGCTGTGATCACCGGGGGTAGAAAGCGAGGGGACGGCCGGTGTCCGGGCGGGAACTGACGCTGCTGGCGGAAGGGCGGGTGGACCTCATCGCACGCATCCCCCGCAGCAGCAACGCCACCTTCCTGGTCCGGGTTTCCTGGAACGGGGAGTCCGCCCATGCGGTGTACAAACCGGAGTCCGGGGAACGGCCTTTGTCCGACTTCGAGCCCGGGCTGTACCGGCGCGAGCGCGCTGCTTACCTCCTGAGCGAATACCTGCGGTGGGGCCTGGTGCCGCCTACGGTGATCCGCGATGACCCGCCCCTTGGTGTCGGCTCGCTGCAGTGGTTTGTGGCCTGTGACTACCGCGAGCACTACTTCACGTTGTACGGGGACGAGCCGCAAACCCACGGCGACCTGGCCCGGATTGCGCTGTTTGATGTCATCAGCAACAACACCGACCGCAAAAGCGGACATGTGCTGCGGGGCCGCGACGGCCGCGTGTGGGGCATCGACCACGGGCTGTGCTTTTCGGCGGACTTCAAACTGCGCACCGTCATCTGGGACTTTGCCGGGAACCCGGTCCCGGACGCCCTGCTGGTGGACATCGCGCCGCTCGCCGAGGAAGTTCCTTCCAACGTGGCGGAGCTGCTTTACCCTGCCGAAGTCCGTGCGCTGCGGCGCCGGGTTCAGCGCATATTGAGCAGTGGCGTCCTGCCGGCTGACCCCACCGGCATGCGCTACCCGTGGCCGCTGGTGTAGGTCGGTTCAACCATGCACTCCACAGCCAGGAACTGGCAGCCCGCAGACCATCTGTCCGAGCCGGCCCCCGGTGTCCATCACGTCCAGGGCCCTGCGTCGAACTGGGTGGTGGTCCGCGACCTGACGGGATTTATGCTCATCGACACCGGCTACCCCTCGGACCGGCCCCTGGTCCTGGCGTCAATCCGCCACCTGGGACTGGAGCCAGCTGACGCCCGGGCCGTACTCATCACCCACGGGCACGTGGACCACACAGGCTCCGCAGCCTACTTCGCCAGCACCTACGGGACGCCGGTCCTCTGTGCGGCGGAAGAGCTCGCCCATGTCCAGGGCAAGGAAAAGCACCAGGTCACGTTCGGCCAGGTTATGGTCCGTGCCTGGCGCCCGCGCGTTTTCCGCTGGCTGCTCCACGTCATCCGGTCCGGGGCCCTGAAGGCACAGCCGGCAACGCAGGCCAGTGCCTGGGACAGGGAAACGCTCCGGAACCTGCCAGGCCGGCCCGAAGCCATGCCGGTGCCGGGACACACACCCGGGAACTCCGCGATCCACCTCACGATGGCGGGCGCCGTGGCCGTCGGGGACTGCTTCGTCAGTGGCCATCCGCTGAGCCGGGAGACCGGACCGCAGATGCTCCACCCCATGTACCACTCGGACCCGGCGGCTGCCCTCGAATCTACGCACCGCCTGGCCGGCGTCGAAGCATCGGTGATCCTTCCCGGCCACGGTCCGGCACTGCACATGCCCTTGGCGGACGCCGTCGCGGCCCTCCGCCGCTAGGGTGGTTCCCTACTGCCCCGGAGGCATCACCGGCGGGACGAATTCGAACGTCATCCCCAGGAGCCAGACCAGCAGGAGCACCACCGGCAGGTGGAACACAAACTGCAGGAACGTGAAGCCCACCAGGTCGCGGGCCCGCAGCCTGAGGACCGCCAGCAGCGGCAGCATAAAGAACGGGTTGATGAGGTTCGGCAGCGCCTCGGCGATGTTGTAGATCTGCACGGTCCAGCCAAGGTTCATCTGCACGTCGGTGGCGGACTGCATCACGTACGGCGCCTCCACCAGCCATTTTCCGCCGCCGGACGGTACCAGCAGCCCCAGGACGGCCGTGTAGAGGGCAATCACGACGGCGAACGCGCCGTTGCCGCCGATGTCCGAGAAGAACCCGGCCAGGTGGGAGGAGATGGTCATGCCGCCGTGGCCCGTGGCCTTGGTCAGGATTGCTGCCATGGCCGCGTACAGCGGGAACTGGACCAGGATCCCGGCTGTGGCCGGGACGGCCTTGGTGACGGCCTGCAGGAAGTTCCGCGGTGTCCCGTGCAACACCAGGCCCAGGATCAGGAACACCAGCAGGTAGCCGTTCAGGCTGCTCACCACGGTGAGGAACGGTTTGGTCAGGAACTGGGAGACCAGCCAGCCGAGAGTCAGGATGCCGGCAAGGATGGGCAGGATCCGGCTGTATTCGAGCCATTCGCCCGGGCGGGACCGCGGAGCCGGTTCGCTGGGTTCGTCGTCGAGGTCGACGCCGAGATCCTCCGCCGTGCGGATGGCGCCGCCGCGGGGTGCCGAGAAATGGGCGATCACCGTGGTCAGTGCCATCAGGATGACGAGCGTGAGCAGGGACTGCCAGGTGAAGATGGTTGTGCTGAAGTCGAGGATTCCAGTGATCTTCAGCAGGGCAGGAGGCAGCGAGGCGGCGGTGGCCTGCAGCTGGGCGGCTGAAGAGGACAGGCCCAGTGCCCAGACGGCGCCAAGGCCCATAAACGCGGCCGCGCCGAGCGCCCGGTAGTCCACCGTGAGGTCCTTGCGCCGTGCAATCGCCCTGGCCAGCAGCCCGCCGAAGATCAGGCTCAGGCCCCAGTTCAGGAACGATACGGACATGGACATCAGTGCCACGAAGCTCACTGCCGTGCGGGCCGTAGCCGGGATCAGCGCCAGCCGGTTGATGAGCCTCGCCACCGGAGGGGACGTCGCCACCACGTAACCGGTGAGGACCACCATGGCCATCTGCAGTGTGAAGGCGGTCAGGTCCCAGAAGCCGTTGCCGAAGGAATCGGCGATGGACTGCGGTGAGGCCCCGATGGCCAGGGCCGCGGCGGCAATGATCACCACGCCGGCCAGGGCGAAGACGTAGGCATCCGGGAACCACTTTTCGGTCCAGGCCGCCATCCGCTGGGCAACCCGGGCCAGGCCCTGTTCTTCAGTTGCGCCTTCCGTCAAGACTGTGTTTCCCACAGGAACTACCTCTCCATCGAGTGCCACGTTGTTACCCGAGGGAGCTTAGTGCGGATCAGCACGGAAACCGGTTAATCAGCACTAACCCAGCGTGCCGCGGGCTGCTACACAGCGTCCTGAACGGCGTCCGTGTCGGTGGGCGCGGCGCGGTGGTCCACGCTCGCCGTCAGTTCGTCTATGCGTTCGACTGCCGAGTTGAGTTGCTGGACCGTTGCCCACAGAACGGGCTGCCCGTCACGGATCTCTTCAAGTGTGGCGCCGGCGGACCGCAGGGTGGCGAGGTCGAAACTGACGTTGGTGCGGGCCCCCGTCACTGCTGCCCGCAGGGCGCCGAACGCGACCACTACATCGGCAATGAGGGCCGGGTTCCCGTTGGCGGCAAGCCAGCCGAGGTCTTCAATGGCTTTGACAGCGTGGTCGCCCAGCACTGCCGATGCCTGGGCGGCGTTCACCGACGCCTGCCGGATGGCATCGTCACGTTGCGGCCCCGGTTCGAGGCGGAACGCGGCGCCAAACGCTTCGGAAGCGGCAGCATCGCCGTCGGCAAGTTCAAGCGCGGTCCGGCGCAACGTGCACGCCCGCGCGTGGACGTCCGCCAATTCCTTCCGCTGCTCTTCGCCAGGTTCGGTGTAGCCGGCCACCATGGAGGTCAGCGATGCGGCGATGGCAAGCATCACGCCGGTCCCGGCACCGCCTCCCGGGGAGCCCTTCGACTCCGCAAGGGCCTGGGTCCATGCTTCAACGGTCGAATCGTGGGTTGTCACCGCTTCAGTTTCAGCCATGGAACCTATTGTCCCCACATGTTTGGCCGATCCCGGGCAACCCGCTCAGCCCTTCCGTTCGGCCCGGTAGGCCCGCGGGCTGATGCCATGCAGCCGCCGGAACTGCCGGGAGAAGTAGAACTGGTCAGCCACGCCCACCTCTCGCCCCACCGCCGCAACCGTCAGGTCCGTGGTGTCCAGCAGGAGCCGTGCCCGCGCCATCTTCAGCGCTGTGTGGTGGGCCAGCACTCCCCCGCCCGTCGCTTCCCGGAAAAGCTTGCTCAGCTGTGAGGACGATACACCCACCAGCGCCGCCAGATCGGACAGCCGGACTGTGCCGTCCACCCTGTCCTCGAGGAACTTCATGGCTTCCTGCAGCGGCGTGCCCTGCCCGGGGACGCGGCGGTCCACGGCCAGGGTGGCCAGCAGCTTCCACGCCATCCCGGCCGTGGCCACCAGCCGGGCCGGCGACTGTTCCTGTTCCAGGGCCGAGATGATCTCGTCCAGCATGGCCGTCAGCCTGTCCACGGCCACCAGCGGAATAACGGGACGGTCCGGACGGACGCCCGACTCGGCGACGAGTTCGGCAGCGTCGGAGCCGCGGACGTGGCACCACCAGATAGTCCAGGGGTCGTCCCTGGAGGCACCGTATGCATGTGCCTCCCCCGTACCGCCGGGAAGCACGACGGCGGTGCCCTTGCCGACGTCGAACCGGGCACCTTGTGTTTCCACCCAGCCGGTTCCCGCGACGCAGAGGATGACGATGGTTTCCTGCGCGCCCTCGGGACGGTACCGGCCGTGGGCCTCAGCGAGGGGGAAGACTCCGGCGTCGGTGACCAGCAGCCGGCGGGTGACGGGACGGGCGAGTGCTTCGCGGACCAGCGGCCGCGGCACCACCACAAGCCGCTGGTTCCGGAACCCCGTTGCCCGTTCCACACCCGCTCCTTCCGTCACCAAACGTCCATACTATGGCGGACAGGATGACTCAGGCAGGCTCCTCCTGCCACGCGGCCCAGTGGATCAGTTCCACGCTGTCCAGGGCCGCCAGGTCGCCGTCGGCATCATCGCGCCTGCGCTGGGCCGCCTGCGGCACCCCCACCTTCGCGCCCTTCGGCAGGGGAAGGACCTGAAGCAGGACCTCAGCGCCGGGGCCGATTCCGGCGTCGTGCGTTTCGATGACCCAGGGGGAACCGTCCCAGAAGCGGTCGGCAACCACTGTGCCGTCAACGAGCAGCCTTGCGACGTCTCCTGCCCAGGCGATCTCCAGCTCCGCGTGCCCCTCTCCCGCCGGGAAGGGCGCCGTCGGCTCAAGCCGGTAGACCTCTGCACCTTCGTCCATGTCCCTGTCCGTGGGAGCGGCCGCCCGGCCGGCAAGGGAGCCGAAGGAATCGGGGACGGGCGCCGCGGCCCGGATGCGTTCGGCAGTGAGGGTTTGGCGCGTCGTTTCCGGGTCGGCCGCGGAGGTCCGCACATCCTCGAACCGGCGGGACTCTGCGGAGTACCGACGGATCGAAGGTGATCCCGGCGACCTTCCGGCCAGGAGTCCGTCCCCGCCGGTCCAGAGCGGATCGGCCGACAGGACCAGCAGCCTTCCGCGCCTTGTATCCAGGACCCAGGCCTGATCCGCCAGTTCAGCCGGCAGGACCAGGATGTTCAGCTCACTGCCCGAGGACCGCGCCGTCAGAGTGGCTGTCGTGGTGGGATCGGCGGCGTAGGCGTTACCGCCCAGGGCGGCAGCCGCCCCCTCAAGGACTGTTCCTTCAGGGAAACAGAGCTGCGGTTCGATGCCTGCTTCGACTGCCAGGACCAAGGTCGGTGCCGATTCGGGCCCGAGCAGGGTGAGCGGCGATGCCGTGGCCCACCTTAGGCGGACTCCGGCAATGTCGAGGTTGACCGGCCACGCAGCGATGGTGCCGGCCGGGATGGTGACAGGCTGTTGGGGAAAAGTCACCCTTACCGCCTCCAGTGACAGGCTGAACTGCGCGCCGCCGTGATCCGGCAGCGGGACGTGGGGCTGGTGCCAGGTGATGAACACGAACCCGGCCGCCCCATCCGAGCGCAGCGCCCAGCGGAGCGTCTCGGAGTCCTCCACACCGGCGGGCACCCGGTCCGGCAGCGTGGACGGCATCGGGGAGAGCCGGTGGCCGAACGCAGCCAGGAACGCGTGCTGCCTGCGCAGCAGTGCAAAGCTGCGTGCGAGCCTGCCGGCGGCGCCAATCGGTGCGTGGAAATCGTAATCGAACACCGGAAGATCGTTCGGGTAGCCGGTTGCCTGGGATTCCTGCAGGCCGCCGGGAGGATTGGTTCCGCCCGTGAACATGTAGTATCCCTGCCAGCCGGAACCGCTGCCGATCTTGTTGTTGGCCACGGCGGCCACGTCCTTGCCCGTGGGCCACGGCCGGCGCTGGTAGGCGGTGGCCATGCCGCCGGTCAGCTCGCAGGTGGCGGGCGGGTAGAGGGCCGACGGCGACCGGGGCGGCTCTGCCCCACTGCCGGAGAAATGCTCGCGGAGGTCGGCGCCGATGCCGGGGTCATCCCACTGGTGGCTGAAGAAGTAGTGCTGCCGGAAGGTGGGATCCCAGGGCGCGTCAGCGTCCACCCAGAAGCCGTCGCCGTAGCCGCCAAAGACCGGCAGGACCTCCTCCTCGGGGATGTCCGCCCCGCCCCAGGCTGTGGCGGTCCAGATTGGCGCGCTCAGTCCGGCTTCGCGGGCGAGCCTCTTGAGCTCGCTGATGTGTCCGGACTGGTCGTACAGTTCGTTTTCCAGCTGGATACCGATGACGTTGCTCTCCGGCCCGGTCAGCCCCGCCAGCTCCGTGCCGAGGCGGTTGAACCAGCGTTCCACGAGCGCCAGATAGGCGGGATCGTTCGTGCGGTGTTCGACGGCGGCTCCCTGGACCCAGTCCGGGAAGCCGCCGTTGCGGGCCTCGCCGTGCGCCCAGGGCCCAATGCGCAGGACCACGTCCAGATCCAGGGCAGCGCACAGCCGGACGAAGGCGGCAACATCCAGGTTGCCGTCGAAACGGGCCCTACCTTCGGTCTGCTCATGGTGGATCCAGAAAATGTAGCAGGCCACCACGGTGATGCCGCCCGCTTTCATCAGCCGCAGCCGGTCTTCCCAACGGGTCCTGGGGAGGCGGCTGAAGTGGATTTCGCCTGACACCGGTACGGCCGGACGGCCGCCGCATTCGATGTACTGGCTGGTGAGCCGCCATCTGCTGTGCTGGTCTTCCCTATTGCTCATGAGCGGGAGCTGAAGGGCCCGCTCGTGGGGCCGGTGAGTGGCCGTGAGGAGTTCGAGGGTGGTTTGTTCAGAAGGCATAGGGTTTCTTTCAGCTCACGGGGCGGTCAGGATGACGTTGTTCATGCGGCGCTGCCACCCGTCGTCGGCCCACAGAGGGTGGTGCGGGGCAGCGTTTGAGCACAGGACCATGCCCCAGATTCCGTGCTGCAGCGCCGTGCGGATGCCGCGTTCGGCCAGGTCCTTGCCGAGGGGGCCTTCCTCGAAGGTGCCGTGGAGCGGGGTGTAGCCGATCCAGCCTTCGCCCACCACGGCCGGCACGTTCTTCCAGCGGGCCCAGGCCGCGATGGCGATGACCCGCGACTCGACTTCCCGCCTCATCACCTCGCGGTAGGGCCCGTACTCGTTGTAGAGCCAGGTATCCCACGCCTCCGGATCAATCCAGTCGTACCCGTAGAACATCTGGTCTGTCACCACAGTGCCGCGGTACTTCCAGTCGGCCAGGCGTCCGTACTCTTCAATCGACGGCGCATCGGGGCGCAGCAGGGCACGCAGGGCCGGGTTGGGAAAGTCCGCCGTGCCTTCGGAACGGATGTCGATCTGCTGCTGCAGCGCATCCAGCACACCGTAGCTGTAGACATGGAATGCGCCGCACCGAGCCCGCCAGGGACGGTGTGCATCGCAAGGTGCGGTGGTTTGCCGTAGCTGGCGGTGACCAGGAGGTCCGGATGCAGTGACCGCAGCCGGTGCAGCTGCCCGCTGCCGCCGTCGGCCAGCGCGGGCAGGATGGAGAAATCCACCTCGTTATGCAGTTCCACCATGGCGATGCGGTTCCGGTGGCCGGCCGCAGTGAGCGCGTTGATGAGCCGGTCCCAGGCGTCCGCCAGCATGCGGTACCTGTCAGCGAGGGGGACGGAATCGATGGCGTCGAACCACTCCGGGGACCGGGCGAACACCGTGGACTGCTGGTACTCCCAGCTGGCCAGGATGACAACGAATCCGTGCCGGGCTGCGGCGTCGAAAAGTTCCAGCAGGCGCTCCCGGAGGTTCAGGCGGTAACCACCCGGCACGTCATACCAGCGCGTGCCCCGTCCGTAGATGCCGCCGTCCGGGGCCTGCCCCAGGCCCTCGATCTCAAGGTCAGTGGCCAGGTGATCCAGCCCCAGCCCGCCGAAGAGCAGCAGCGGGGCGGAGCAGATGCGGATGGTGTTGTAGCCCAGCTTTGCTGCTTGAGCGCAGGCAGCGTCCAGGTCCGCGTACGGGCCGCCGTCCTCGGCGCGGGTGTACCAGGAGAAGTCCCACAGGCTGATGGTCAGGCGGGATGGAAGGTGCGACGGCGGTGTTCCCGTCAGGGCGCTCGGGCCGGCTTCGAGCGTTCCGGAGCCGAGGTACCGCGGTGCCTCGGTCACAGGCTTGCCCCTTCCTTGTGGTGCGGGCCTTGGTGCGGGCTTCCCCGTAAAGCCCGGCCCTCCGCGGCGAGCAGGCGGAGTGAGCGGCCCGTTGTGTTCCGGGCGGCGGCTGTATCAGTATTGAACAGCAGCAGTTCGGGCAGGGACGTCGCAAAATAGTCGGGCGCGGCCGGGGCGGCCGCCAGCTCATCAGCCCGGTCTTCGAGGCACTGCCAGGCAGCTTCCGCTTCCGTCTCCCGGCCCAGCCGGGTGAGGGCCACGCCCCGCCAGTAGTCGGCGGGGCCGGCGGGTGCGGGGTCCACGGCCAACGGGCTGCTTTTCCGGCAGGCCAGATTCCACGCGCCGGTTGCTGCCCCTGAATCTCCGGCCAGTTCGAGCGCGTCCCCCAGCGCCACCAGGCGTTCGGCCATGGTGTCCGCCGGATGCCGTCCCTCGCCCAGGTTCGCCGGGGCCTCGACGCCGGCGCGCAGCAAGGCGATTGCCGCCCTCGGGTCTTGCTCCATCAGCGCCCTGGCCTGCCGGACCGCCGCGCGGTCGTAGGCTGCGAGCGCCTTCCCTTCACCGCCTTCGAAGGGCTGGAAGGTGCGGGTGGACATGATCTCCAGGGCCTCCTCGACGCGTCCTGCATCAATCAGCAGGTTGACGTAGAGCAGCACCAGGTCATCGCGGTCCAGGACCGAACGGGAGTGCTGTTCGATGGCGGCGATCCGTTCCTCGATCGGCGCCGCGCGGAGCCCGGCCAGGACGGAGCGTTCAAAAACCAGCCGTGCATCATCGGGGCTCAGTTTAAGGGCATGGTCGAAGTACCGGTCGGCGGCGTCGGGATCACCGCCGGTATTGACGGTGGCAATGGCCGCATTCCGCCAGACCACCGGATCCGCAGAACCGAGCAGCATGGACTTTTCCAGGTGGGCCAGGGCGTCGCCGGTGCGCCCGGCGTCCAGCAGCCAGCATCCCAGGAGCCCGTGTGCCACCTCGTCCCTGGGATCCGCCTCAAGGGCCCGGTGCAGCGCGTCGTATTCGTCCAGTCCATAGGGGAAGGCATAGGCGGTATCGCTGCGCCTTGCCGCCATACGTTCTGCCGCAGCCGCCTCCGGGTCCAACAGATCCTCGAACCAGGCGGAACGGAGGTAGTGTCGCAGGGGCTCCGGGTTGCCGAAGACTTTGTTGGCGCCTGCGGCTGGCGCCTGTCCGGTGAGGTCCAGTGCACGCTGCCACTGCCCTGCCCGCGCCAGCCAGCAGGCCACTGTCAGGGAGGTCTTGGGATCCACGGCGTCAAGGGAGCCATCCAGTGCCAGTGCCACGGGGTCCAGCGGATCCGACACGAGGATGTCCTGCAGCAGGCGGGCGCTTTCGTCCAGGCGTCCGGAGCCTGTCAGGGCAAGGAACAGCAGGTGCTTCGCCTCCGGGCTGGCCGGATCCAGCCGCAGTGCGGCGTCCGCGTGCCGGTGTGCTTCAGCGGGCTGTCCTGACCTCAGGGCCAGGCGGCCAAGTGCCAGGTGTGCCGGATGGGCCCAGGCCCTGTCCCACGCTGCCTTCCCGAACCGCTCCTGCGCTTCATCCAGGTGGCCCGCACGCTCCAGCACGAGGCCGAGCCGGTAGCTGGCCTCCCCGCTGGGCGGGTTCAGGTTGCGCCGGGTCAACCGCGCCAGCGCGCTTTCCAGCAGCTTCCGGGCCTGTGCGTAGTGGCCGGCCCGGTACTTGGCGGCTGCCAGGGCTGTCGACGCGCGGGAGTCCTGCGGGTCCCGGCGGAGCATCTCCTCCAAGTATGGCAGGGGCGAGCGCGTGGGATGCCGGTTCTGCGCCAGGTGGGTTGCTGTCACGAAGAGCTCGTCCGGGCCATCGACGTCCGACGGCGCTGGCGGCTCAGCCGCTATCCAGGGTTCAACAGGAGTGTCCTCGTGCTGGCGCGGAGTCCATGAGATCAGTTCCCGGTCCCCGTCCAGGACCAGCAGGGTAAGGTCGGTTTCGCATACGGGCCCGGGCAGTTCGGCTGTCGCAGTGAAAGGGTTGGCCGGTGAGATCCGGGCAGTCCATGCGCGGACGGCAACATCGCGGTGTTTGAGCACCACGGTGGCATTTTCCCGGTGGGCCGTGGCGGACACGCCGGCGGTAACCGTGCGGCCGTCCTCCTGCAGCCGGAGTGCCACGGCCACGTCCAGGTTCGCCTGGTGCGCCGGGCCCAGCTTCCGGATCGGATACCAGAACTCGCTGAAGGTGCGGGTCTCGCCCGGAGCCAGGTAGCTGAAGTCGGGCTGGTTGTCTGTAAACACGCCGGACATCAGCTCAACGTAAGGGCCGTCGTCGTCCGTCAAGTGGGCATCCCATACCGCGCCCACGGCGCCGTTCCCCCACGTCCACTGCTTTTTGCCCGGGGAAATGCTGTGGTCGGCCCAGTGGACAAAGCCGGCACCGGCGTCATGGTCGTAGCCGCCGAAGAAGCTGTCCTTGGTGTCCGTGACCATGTAGGAGGTGGGGACCGGGATGTTGGCGTAGAAATCGATGCGGTCCGCGTCCTCCCGGCCGTGCTGTCCGGCCAGCGCCGGGTAGTCCACGCCGTAGTAGGGCCGGTCGGCGCGCGGGAAGGCGGTGACCGCGCGCCGGGCGTGGTCGGCGACGTACCGGACATCGGTGGGGAAGAAGGACTGGTATTGATCGTGGACGCGGGCCGCGGCGTTTGCCCACCAGAGGAAGGTCTGGGGTTCATCGGTCCTGTTGTACAGCCGCGCCTCGACCTCGATCAGCGAGCTGCCGGGGCGCAGCCGGACACCGTGGCTGCCCCGCATCCGTTGCAACGGGTCGAGGTCGCTGTGCCACACGGTGACCTGGCCCTCGTCGCCCCGCTCCACCGAGGTTTCTACGGGGAGGAGCGTCCCGGGGCGGTGGTGCTGTGGCCAGTTGAACTCGACACCGCCGGAGATCCACGGCCCTGCCAGCCCCACCAGGCCGGGCTTGATCACGTTGTTCCGGTAGAAGAAGTCGTAGCCGGCCGTTTTGTCGAAGCCGATATGGATGCGGCCCCCAACCTCCGGGAGCAGCATCAGGCGCACGTATTCGTTTTCCAGGTGGACAGCCTGCCAGAGCCGGGGCTCCTTGGTGGCCGAGATGCTGTCGATGAACGGCAGCGGGTACACCTTGCCGCTGGACCCCTGGTACACGCGCCGGTCCAGGAACAGCGGGTAGCGGTCGGGCTCGCCGGGAGCGTACGTGTCGATGGTGACCGGCTCGGACCAGCAGGCAACACCGCCTGCATCCAGGACGGTCTGTTGGTCAGGCGGCGCGGCAGGCAGGACTATGCGGCTTTTGTTCTGATCCATCACGAATCAAAGCCTATGGACTTCGCGTGGCCTTTCCCATGGCATATCCACGCGCATACATGGACGATCGTGTACAGCAGGGGCGTGCCCTGGGTGCGGAGAGCTGTTGCGAAGCGGACACTGTGTAGAGCTGTACTGGATGCAGGGCTCGCACTGGCGTTATTCCTGGAGGAAGCGGACACCGCTTCCGCTGTACGCGTTGGAGTGGCTGCGCGGCAATCCCGGGTACGTCGTTGAACCAGCCACAACCTGGGTGCTCTGGCTGAGCTCCAGCCTGTCGAATCCCGACAGAAGTCAAACCGAAGCTGGTTTTTCCGGTCCCGCTCCGGCAGGACTGCCGCCCGGCGGCCCGGTGAGCACTGTGGGAACGTATTCGAGCAGTTGCAGCCGGCCGTCGAAGGTCCGGCTCTCCACCATCTCCAACAAGACGTCGGGGTAGCCGTCGTAAATCCGTTCGCTGCCTGTCCGGCCCGTGATCACCGGGAAGACCACCAGCCGGAACCTGTCCACAAGGCCGGCCGCCAGCAGGGAACGGCACAGGCTCAGGCTGCCGAGGGTGCTCATCGGCCCGGTTCCGGTCCGTTTCATCTCCGCGACTGCCTCCACCGCGTCTCCAGCCACCAACTGCGAGTTCGGCCAGGTTAACGGGGCCTTCAACGTGGAGGAGAAAACGACCTTAGGGACGCCAGCCAGGCCGCTGAGGCTGGCCCCCTCGTTGTCAGAAAATCCCGAGTCCCCCGCCGCGGCTTCCTCAGACATGCCGGACATCAGACGGTAGGTGTTGGCGCCCATCAGGAAGGTGTAGTTCTTTTTCCCTTCCTCCTCGAGCCAAGCCAGGTATTCCGGGCCCTCCAGGCCCCACCAGCCGGGCCAGCCCTCGGCAGAGGCATAACCGTCCAGTGAAATGATCAGGTCCACCATCAGGTTTGCTGCCGGCGTTTTTGTCGTTTCCTGGCTCATGGCCGTCTCCTCGTTGAATCGGCGGATCCCGGAGCGGCAGCCGCGCCTTCCGGGCAGCAGGATCCGGTGCGGGTCATGCTATCCCCGGGATGCCGCCGGGTCTACCCGTCCGCCGGCCTGCGTGAGAGCATACGGGCATGCCAGCCATCCAGCGCATCCGTCCCGAAGGGCTCGTTGCAAGCCCTGCCTTCAGCCATGTTGCTGTTGTCCCGCCGGGCGCCACCACCATTTATGTGGGCGGCCAGAACTCCGTGGACGCCCAGGGGGCGCTCGTTGGCGGGAGCGACGTCGCAGCACAGTCCGCCCGCGCGCTCGAGAACGCGAAGACCGCCCTCGCTGCCGCCGGCGCAAGCATCGGCGATGTTGTGCAGTGGACCGTACTGTTCGTCAACGGCGCCGACATCGCCGCGGGATACCGGGCCATCGCAGCAGAACTGGCGTCTGACGAGCCGGCACTGGTGACCGCTGCCATCGTGGCCGGGCTGGGTGTTCCCGGCGCACTGGTGGAGATCAGCGCCGTCGCCGCCGTGCTCCCGGACACGGCGCCCTAGCAGGGCGGGGAACCTGGTCTGAATAAATGCCTGCGCCTACTCGAAGCGAACGGGGTCCCACTCCAGGATCCGCGGAACGGCGAGGCCTTCCAGAACGAACGGATCGTCGGCGATGAACCGCTCGGCATCCTCGCGCGAGGTGAAAAGCCCCATGGAAGAGCCGGCCGGATCCGGTGTCAGGAACGGGCCCAGAGCCAGCAGGCCGCCACCATTGGCGCGGAACGCTTCGAAGTACGCCTGGTGGCGGGGGTATGTCTCGAGGACGCGTGCCCGGTCGGTGCCATCACTAAGGCTGTAAATAACGATGGATTCCATGCCGCAGATCCTACCTGCCGCTTGCCCAAGGGGTGCTGGGAGCAATCCCTTCCAGCCGCCGTCGGACGCCATTAGCATGGCCGTTAGCCCCTCCCCGTCCTGACCACCACAGCCACCATCCGAGGAAAGCAATGAGTACCGTCACCTCCGATCTCACCGTATCCGTCGACGGCTTCCTCGCCGGCCCCAACCAGAGTCCGGAGAATCCCCTGGGCGAGGGTGGAGAGGAGTTGCACCGGTGGCAGTTCGAGGAGCCCGCTGCCAACGCCAAAGAGCTGGAGGGCATCCTCTCCGCGGGGGCGTACATCATGGGCCGCAGCATGTTCGCCGGCCCCGGGACCGGTCCGTGGGATACGGACTGGCGCGGCTGGTGGGGCGAAGAACCGCCGTATCACGCGCCGGTTTTTGTGCTCACGCATCATCCGCGGGCGCCCCTGAAAATGGAGGGCGGCACAACGTTCTATTTCGTGGAGGACGGGATCGAACCGGCACTGGCACAGGCACGGGACGCCGCGGCAGGCAAGGACGTGGCCATAGCCGGCGGCGCGCAAACCGCCCGCCAATATCTGTCGGCCGGGCTGATCGACGAGTTGCGGCTCCATATCTCACCGCTCCTCCTCGGAGCCGGCGAGCGGCTCCTGGACGGCGTCCGGAACCTCAAGCTTGAGCCAACGGAAGTCAGCGGCACACCCCTCGTGACGCACATCCGCTACCGGTGCGGATTAGGTAGCTGAAGAGTGCCTGCGGCTCTTGACCCGCATGGGGCCCAGGCGTATACCGAGAGGGTCATAGCGCTGGCCCTCGCTGGGACTCGAGACGGAGCTGGCTGCCCTGTGGTCTCTGAGAGAATCTGGAATTGCCATGGGTAGCGATCGATTTGACGTACTCCGCGAACAGGTCCGCGGGCAGGTCATTGAAGAGGGCGATGCCGACTACGAGTCGGCCCGTCTCGTGTACAACGGCATGATCGACCGCCGCCCCGCGGCGGTGCTGCGGGTGTCCCAGGTGGCGGACGTGATGGCCGCCGTCCGCTTTGCGCGTGGTCTTGATATTGAGGTTGCCTTGCGCGGCGGCGGACACAGCGCGCCCGGCTTTGGAACGGTCGACGGCGGCCTGGTCCTCGATTTCTCGGCCCGCCGCGGGGTCCGGGTGGACCCTGCCGCGAGGACTGCGAGAGTGGAGCCGGGCGCCACGTGGGCTGATTACAACCACGCGACTCATGCGTTTGGCCTCGCCAGTACGGGCGGCATCGTCGGCTCAACCGGCGTAGCAGGTCTCACGCTGGGCGGCGGCATAGGATATCTTTCCCGCAAGTACGGCCTTGCCTGCGACAACCTGTCCTCGGCGGACGTGGTGCTTGCGGACGGAACGTTCGTGACGGCCAGCGAAGCGGAAAACGTGGATTTGTTCTGGGCCCTGCGTGGCGGCAGCGGCAACTTCGGTGTAGTCACGTCCATGGAGTTCCGCCTGCACCCAGTAGACACGGTCCATGTGGGGATCATGTTTTTTGATGCTGCCACAGGAGCTGACATCGGCGCGGCATACCGCGAATGGATTGCCGCCGAACCGGAGGAGATGGGCGCTTTCCTGGGATTCCACCAGGGCCCGCCGGTTCCCTTCCTTCCTGAGGAATGGCACGGGCGGCCGGTTGTTGTTGTTGCCGGCATGTGGACGGGGGATCTTGACGCCGGACCTGCACACTGGCAGACCATGCTGGACGCGGGGCCCGCACTGGGCAGCTTCTTTGCGCCGATGCCTTACCCGGCACTGAACATCATGTTCGACGGGCTCAGCGCCGTCCCTGGGCTCCAGGGTTACTGGAAGGCAGATTTCCTTCGGACCCTCAGCGACGATGCGCTGCGCACCGCCGTCGAATTCTCCCCCGGGATCCCCACGGTCCACTCGGCCAACCACTTCTATCCCATCGACGGGGCCGTGAATCGGGTCGCCCCTGAGGCCACCGCTTTCGCCTACCGTGATGTGAAGTTCGCTCCGGTTATCGCTGGGCAATGGCCTGACGCAGCTGACAACACGGCGAACATCGCCTGGGTCCGGGCCTATTGGAATGCGCTGCACGAGTATTCGGAGCCAGGCGGCTACATCAACTTCCAGGACGCCGATGACCAGTCCAGGATCGAGGACACCCTCGGGTCGAATTATGCACGTCTCGCAGAGCTCAAAGCGAAGTATGATCCGGACAATTTCTTCCACATCAACCAGAACATCAAGCCGGCCCAAGCCGCCACCGCGGTCCCGTCCCAGCCGCCTGCGGCACTTCAGGCAGCACCAGCGGAACCGCGTCCGGCCGAAGCGGCACTGCCGGAGGCCACGCCGCCTGAAGCAGCACCGACCGCATGAACGAAGCGGCCGCCGGGCCCTCATTGGAGGGTCCGGCGAGGTACCGCTGATGCAGCCGCTGTCCACGTCATTGGTTCTGATCGCGTTGCTGGCTGTTGCGGCGCCCCTTGCCGCCCGTTTCCTGGACCGGGTGCTCAAAGTGCCCGTCGTAGTGTTCGAAATTATCCTCGGAATCGTGCTGGGCCCCAGTCTGCTGGGTTGGATACAGTCCACGCAGTTCACTGACACCCTGGCGGATTTCGGGCTGGCCATGCTCTTCTTCGTCGCGGGCAACGAGATCGATTTCACCGCAATCCGCGGCCGGCCCGCCAACCGTGCCGCGGCTGGCTGGACCATCTCATTGGCGGCCGGCATCGGTGCCGGCCTTGTCCTGGCGCCCGGCCCGGAGGCTGCAGTGATCATCGGCGTGGCGTTGTGTTCCACCGCCCTCGGCACGCTTCTGCCGATCCTGCGCGACGCCGGCGAGTCAAAGTCCCCGATGGGTGTCACGGTGGCGGCGTTGGGTGCAGTCGGCGAATTCGGTCCTCTGGTGGCAGTCTCGCTGTTTTTCAGCGGGCGGGAACTGGGACCGGCCACAGGAGTTCTGCTCGGATTCGTCCTGTTGACCGGCCTGGCGATATTCCTGGCCTCCCGCGCACGGCATTCCCTGCTCCACTCCCAGGTCACCAGGACACTGCACACCAGCGGCCAGTTCGCCGTCCGGTCCATCATGTTCATTCTGAGTGTGCTGGTTGTCCTCAGTATGGTTCTGGGGCTGGACATGCTGCTGGGTGCCTTCGCCGCGGGCGTCCTGTGGAAGGTTGCGATCGCCCGGGCTCCCGAACACGACCGGCACATCATCGAGATGAAGATCGAAGCCATTGCCTTCGGCTTCCTGGTGCCGATCTTCTTCATCGATACCGGCATCGACTTCGAGCTGAACGCGCTGACCAGCAGCCCGGCAACCCTTGCCCTGGTCCCCCTGTTCCTTGTACTCCTGCTCGTCATCCGCGGGCTCCCGTCCCTGCTGGCCGCTCCCCCGAAATCCAGTCCCGGCGACAAACGGGCCATCGTCCTGTTCGCGGCAACAGGCCTGCCGATCATTGTTGCCGTGACCGGCATTGGCCGGGACGAAGGGCTGATCACCAGCGGAACCGCCTCCGCCCTGGTGGGGGCAGGCATGCTGTCGGTCCTCCTGTTTCCCCTGCTGGCACTCCGGCAGCACCAGCGAAGCCAGCCAGGAACCCATCGGCCGTCGGTACGGACGCGCTGATCCAAGATGCCTCCTGACCGCGGCTCTTCCGCGGCTGGTGGCACGGCACAACGAGAACCACGGTCTGCTCATCCCTGCGCGCCCGCCCCTGCCCTTGACAGGCATTACTGAGTACACTCATAATTGAGGAGAATCAAATATAGAAAGGCCAGCCATGAAAGCTTTTGTCGTTACCAAGTACGGAGAGCCGCTGCGTGAAGCGGACGTCGCCGAGCCGGCTATGGGGGAACGGGACGTGCTCGTCCAGGTGCAGGCCGCGGGCTTGAACCAGCTGGATGAGAAGATCCGCCTTGGTGAGTTCAAGCAGATCCTCCCCTACAAGCTCCAGTTAGTCCTCGGCAATGACGTGGCCGGTACGGTTATCCGCGTCGGGGCACAGGTCACCGGGTTCAAACCCGGCGATGAGGTCTATGGCCGGCCCAGCAAGGACCGCATCGGCACGTTCGCGGAGCGCATCGCCGTTGCCGAGGATGACCTGGCACTCAAACCCGTAACGGCATCCATGGCGGAGGCCGGCTCGCTGCCGCTGGTGGCGCTCACCGCATGGCAGGCCCTCGTCGAGCGGGGCAATGTGCGCCCCGGGCAGAAGGTCCTCATCCACGCAGGCGCCGGCGGGGTTGGCACGATCGCTATCCAGCTCGCCAAGCACCTTGGCGCGACTGTTGCCACCACCGGCAGCGGCTCGAACGCTGATTTCCTCCGGGAGCTCGGGGCTGACGTGGTCATTGACTACCGCACAGAGGATTTTGAGGAACACCTCGGCGGGTATGACCTTGTCCTCGACAGCCTCGGCGGCGAAAACCTCGAAAAGTCCCTGCGCGTCCTCAAGCCAGGCGGGAAGGCCATTGGGATCTCCGGTCCGCCGGATCCGAAGTTCGCCCGCGATGCCGGCCTGAATCCTGTCCTGCGCCTGGCGATCACGGCACTCAGCCGCAAAATCAGACGGCAGGCCAGGAAGCTCGGAGTCAGCTATGAATTCCTGTTTATGCGTGCCAGCGGGGACCAGCTGCGCCGGATCGCCGCGTTGGTCGACGCCGGGACGCTGCGCCCCGTCGTCGGAAAGGTTTTCGATTTCGCCCAAACTCCAGAGGCGTTGCAGTCCCTGGCCGACGGCGGCTTCCGCGGCAAAGCGGTGCTCACCCTCAACCACTGAACCGCCACTGATTCAACAGGCCAAGCAGCCAGACCAAATAGGAGAAAAATCGCTCATGGACACTACCGATCCCGCAAGGGAGTCCGCAGTCACCTCGTACGCGGAAGCACCTACCCGAACCATCACCGCAGGAGGTGTCACCTACGCCTACCGCGAACTGGGGCCCAAAGGCGGCATCCCCGTTCTCTTCTTCGTGCACCTCGCCGCTACCTTGGACAACTGGGACCCCCGCATCATCGACCCCATCGCGAAGAACCGGCACGTCATCACTTTCAACCAACGGGGCGTAGGCGCCTCCACCGGGGAGGTTCCCGGCACCATCGAGGAGATGGCCGATGACGCATACGCATTTATCACGGCCCTCGGATTCGACATGATTGATGTCTTCTCCTTCTCCATGGGCGGCATGATTGCCCAGGACCTGGCAATTAAGCACCCAGGATTGATCCGCAAGCTTGTCCTGACCGGAACCGGGCCGCGTGGAGGCAAGGACATGGACAAGGTGGTCGGCGTTACTTACTGGGATAGTTTCCGCGCGGCCTTGACGCGTTCAGACCCGAAGGAGTTCCTGTTCTTTAACCGCAACGCTACGGGAAAGCCCGCCGCGAAGGCATTCATCAAGCGCCTGCAGGAACGGGCGGACCACCGGGACAAGCCAATCAGCACCAAAGCATTCCAGACGCAACTGAAGGCAATCCAGAAGTTTGGCCGCGCCAACCCATCCGACCTGGCCAGGCTCACCCTCCCCACCCTCATCGCGAACGGTGACAATGACCGTATGGTGCCGTCGGTCCTCTCCGAAGACCTGCACAGGCGGATCAAGGGATCCGAGCTGATCATCTACCCGGATTCCGGGCATGGAAGCATCTTCCAGTACCATGCCCAATTCGGCCCGGTGGCAGCTGAATTCCTTGCTGCGCCAGAACGTCCGGTTGACTGACGACCGGCCCTGGGAGACCTTATACTCATAACTGAGTCCAGTCACTTAATCCGGAAGGAAAACCTCATGCCTGTTGCGTCCCAGCCGCTCGGACGGCGCGAGCGGAACAAGCAGCAAAAACTCGAGCGCATCACGGCCGCCGCCAGCGAATTGTTCGCCGAACATGGCGTCGAGGATGTCACGACGCAGCAGATCGCTGACAAGGCAGACATTGGCACAGGGACTTTGTTCCTCTACGCCAAAACCAAGGGCGAACTCCTTCTGCTCGTGCAGAATGCCCACTACGCCGAAGCCCTGGAACGGGGCATCGCCGACGCCGAAACCCAGGCGCATGCGCTGGATGCGGTCCTGGCCATTGTGCGGCCGATCGTGGAATGCAACCGCGTCCAGATCGGCAACGGCCGGATTTACCTGCGGGAGATGGTCTTCGGCGATCCGACGGAGCCGCACCACGGCCAGGCTCTTTCCATCGTTGCTGAAACCGAGGAGGCCATTGCCGCCGTCCTGGGCAGGCACCATGCGGCCAGCGACGGCGACGCCGCCACAATGGCCCGCATCGTCAGCGCAATCATGTTCCTCAGCATGGCGGCCAGCGTGAACGCCGGTCTGAGCATCGACGAGATTGTCCAGGACATCCGCGGCCAAGTCAGTCTGCTGATCCCGCGCTGACGCCAAACTAACCTCAGTTCCACAGAATGCCCGTGGCCTCGGACCGCACAGCTTGGGTAGGTCAGGGAGCCGGGACGAACCCGAGGCTTTTATCCACAATGTTGTGCAGCGGATCGCCGTTGCGGTAGCGCTTCAGGTTTGCCACGAACAGCTCCCCCAGGTCATCGAGGTAATTTTCTGTGTCGCCGCTCATGTGGGGGGTCAGGATGACGTTCGCCATGCTCCACAACGGGTGTTCCCCGGGCAGCGGTTCGGGGTGGACCACATCAAGGGCGGCACCGGCAATGGATCCGGCGGTAAGGGCCTCCACCAGCGCGTCCGTCTGGACCAGCTCACCGCGGCCCACGTTGATGAGGTGCGCGCCGGGTTTCATTGATGCCAGGACCTCAGGGCCCACCAGTCCCCTGGTGTCTTCCGTCAGCGGAGCTGCCAGCACCAGGTAGTCAAAGGGATGAACGCTGGTGGCCAGATCCTTTGAAGAACTGATTTCGTCGAAATGCCCGTCTCCCGGACGGCTGCTGCGGCCCGCGCCGCTGACCTGCAGGCCTGCGGCGCGGAACAGTGATGCGATTTCCCTGCCAATGGAACCCGTACCCACCACCAGTGCGCGCTGGCCCTGGATTTTCCGGGTTACCCGGTGCTGCCACCGCCGCTGCTGCTGAAGCGCCAGTGAACCCCGGGAGTCCTTGGCGATGTCCAGGACAAAGCCCAGCGCAAACTCCGCGATAGCGCGGCTGAGGACATCCCGCGAATTTGTGTAGAGCACGTCGCTGCGGATCAGCTCATCGAACAACAACTGGCTGACGCCGGCTGCTGAAACGTGAACCCACTTCAGTGACCCCGCTGCAGCCCAGCTCTCCCGCAGCGCCGGGGAAAACGAATGCCACTGGTACAGGACATCTGCCCCGTCCAGGACCTTGGCCAGCCCGTCTGCCCTGGTCAGGCGGACCTCCGCCAGCTCCTCGATCTCCGACAGGCGGGGCGGCAATGCCTCACGGTACAGGACGGCGACGACGGGCTTCCGGGTTCGACGGGGCATGGTCACGACGGCGCTGCTGCCGCCGGCGCAGCTGAGGTTCCGGAGACGAGCTGGGCAGCCACGGAGGGTAGCTCGATGGCGTCTATCGCGGCCAGAACCGCGGCAGTGAACTCCGACGTCGACGATGGTCCTCCCACATCACGGGTGCCAAGGCCATCCCGGAGGGCGGATTCGAAGGCCGCCTCAAGGTGCCTGGCCGCCACCGGGAAACCCAGGTGCTCGAGCATCATCGCTCCGGACCACATCTGGCCCACCGGGTTGGCCAGTCCCTTACCCGCAATGTCCGGGGCGGATCCGTGGACCGGTTCGAAGAGGGAGGGATAATCGCCTTCGGGATTCAGGTTGGCGCTGGGAGCCACGCCGATGGAACCGGTGACGGCGCTGCCCAGGTCCGAAAGGATGTCACCGAGCAGGTTGGAGGCCACAATGACATCGAGGGTCCAGGGCTTGAGGACGAGGTGCGCAGCCAATGCGTCCACGAGCTCGCTGGTCAGCGTCACCCCAGGATAGAGCCGGGTGGTCTCTTCCACCACCTCGTCCCAGAATGGCATGGTGTGGATGATGCCGTTGCTCTTGGTGGCGGAGGTCAGGCGGCCCTTCCGGCCGGCCGCCAGCGAGGCGGCAAAATGGGCGGCCCGGGATACCCCCAGGCGGGTGAAAATGGTTTCCTGGACGGCAGCTTCGTGCGGCAGGCCGCGGTACACCCGGCCACCCACCTCCGAGTATTCCCCCTCGTTGTTCTCACGAACAATGAGGATGTCGATCGGCTCCGTCGACGCCAGGGGCGACTTCACGCCGTCGAGCGTTTTCACGGGACGGAGGTTGATGTACTGCCGGAATTCGCGCCGGATGGGGATCAGGAGGCCCCAAAGAGATTCAGCATCGGGGACGTCCGGCGAACCTACGGCGCCGAGGAAGATGGCGTCGTGCAGCGCCAGCTGCTCCAACCCGTCCAGGGGCATCATCCGTCCATGGCGGGAGTAGTAGTCCGATCCCCAGCCGAAATACGTGAACTCCAGGCTCAAGGAGTGAATTTCGGCGATCCGCTCAAGGCATTCGACGGCGACCGGGACCACTTCCTTGCCAATGCCGTCGCCCGCGATCACCGCGATTTTATGGGTGGTCATGATGTATTCCGTTCTGAAGTACGCGTCAGCCGCTGCCAGCCGGTGGCCGGCGCGGCCAGTTTGATGATGGTGCTTTTCGGTTCGGTCATCTCACGAACGGCGTGCTTCACGCCCTCACGCCCCACCCCGGACTTCTTAAAGCCGCCAAAGGGCATCGAGTCGATCCGGACGTCGCTGGTTTCATTGATCACCACCGCCCCTACATGCAGCTTGTCTGCAATTGCCAAGGCCGTGTCGATGGATTCGGTGAAGACGCCGGCCTGGAGCCCGTACTCAGAGTCATTGGCCGCCTGTATGGCGTCGGAGACCCGGATGAACGGCGTGATGCTGACCACCGGCCCAAACACTTCTTCGCGGATGATCCGGGCGTCTGCGGGCACGTCCGTGAGGACGGTGGGCTGGTAGAACGCGTTCCGGCGCTGCCCGCCCACATGGATCGTGGCCCCGGCTTTCCAGGCCTCGTCCACCCACTCCTCCACCCGGCGCGCCTCAGCTTCGCTGATGAGGGGACCCACGTCGGTGGAACGGTCGAACTTCGCGCCGGTGCGGAGCGCCCGGGTCCCCGACACCACCTTTTCGAGTACCTGTTCGAACAGGGAAATGTGGACGTAGACACGTTGGACTGAGAGGCAGTTTTGGCCGGCTACTCCGAATGCCCCCGCCACGATCGCCGCAGCCGCCTTGCCAGGTTCGGCGTCGGCGCACACGATCGTTGCGTTGTTGCCGCCCAGCTCCGAGAGGATCCTCTTGGCTCCGGCGGCGGCAGCGATACGGTCCGCGGTCCGGGGTCCCCCAGTGAACGAGATGAGGTCCACCTGCGGGTCCGCTACGATCGCCCCGGATACCCCCGGGCCCGATACTATGGCGGCCAGGCGGCCGGCAGGGACGCCTGCTTCCAGCAGCAGCTCAATGAACGCAAGCCCGGTCAGCGGCGTCCGGCCTGACGGTTTAAGGACGACGCCGTTGCCTCCAATGAGTGCCGGGCCCAGCTTGTGCGCCACGAGATTGAGCGGATCGTTGAAGGGCGTGATGGCCGCGATGATTCCCACCGGTTTGCGGTTGTACCAGCCGATCTTGTCCGCTCCTGCCATGCTGTCCTCAAAGGAGAGGGTCTCACCGGCAAGTTCGCTTGAGGCAGCGGCGGAAAGACGGAGGGTTTCAATGCACCGGAGTACCTCGCGTTCGGCCTCCCTGATGGTTTTGCTGCTTTCCGCGGCGATGATTTCCGAAAACCGTACGGACTGTTCCGAAAGGAGACCCGCAGCCCGTTCCAGGGCTTCCCGGCGCTCCCGAAGCGGCCAGGCCTCCTCCTGGAGGCTGCGGTGCAGGTAGGCAACGGCCCGGCGCACATCCTGTGCGGAGGAAGAGCACACCGTACCGAGGAGCACACCGTCCTCGGGATCACGGATTTCCAGGTTCCTGTCCGTTGTTTGCCAGCGGCCCTCAAAAAACGCTCCCCCGGGGAGTTTGGCAGCTTTTGCCCGCCTGAACGCGGTTTCCTGCCCGGTATTCGGGCAGGCTCCAGCCACGTTTGTTACTGAGCTCATGGGAACCTTTTCCTTGGTCAGCTGAACCGGTCGATGATTTTTGCGGCCGCGCCGATGAAGGGCAGGAACCATGGCGGGCCGAAGTGGCCGGGCACCGGCGGGTTCTTGAGGTCTTCCCACACGTTCGCCTGCTTGTCTCCGGCCATGTAGTGCGCCATCTTCTTGCCCATGTGGGCGGCCATCTGGACGCCGTGGCCGCTGTAGCACAGGGAATAGAACAAACCATCATGCAGCCCTGCATGCACCATTTGGTCCATGGAGAGGTCAACCAGGCCGCCCCAGATATAGTCCACCTTCACGTTGGCAAGGTAGGGGAAAAGTTCGGTCATTGCCTTATGCAGGATTTCTGCGCTCTTGACGTCCGAATCCGGGCTGGACAAGGCGAACCGGGCCCGGCCACCGAACAGCAGCCTGTTGTCCGGGGTGATCCGGAAGTAGTAGGTCAGCATCTTGCTGTCCGAGGCCTGGCGCCTGTTGGGGAGGATGCGGTTGACAACCTCCTCCGGTAAAGGCTCGGTGCAGATGATGAAGCTGCCCACCGGGATCACCCGGCGCTGGAGCCACGGGGTGAGGTTGCCCGTGTAACCGCTGGTGGCCACCAGGACCTGCTTGGCACGGGTAATACCGCGTGTGGTGTGCACGTCGTGAACGGTCCCCGCGACCTTCTTCAACTCGGTGACCGCTGCGTTCTCACAGATATCGGCTCCGTTGTCTGCAGCCGCCTTGGCCAGCCCGTGGACGAACTTCCCCACGTGGAGCCCGGCACCCAGCGGATCCATCATTGCCCCCTGGTAAAAGTCCGTTCCAATTTCAGAGTGGATCTCGGACTTGGGGATGACTTTTACGTGGTGATCCACGAGGTTCGCGAGCAGCTCCTGGGACTTCAGGAAACCGTCATAGTGGGACGAGTGAAAAGCCAGCGAGAGCTTGCCGAACCGTTTGAAGTCGCAGTCGATGCCGTTATCGTGCACCAGCTTCTCAATGGTTTCGATGGCGTCGTTATATTCACGGAACATCTCGACGGCGCGGGGCGCCCCGTACCGCTTGACCGCGGTGCTGAAGCCGATGGCCAGCCCGGTGGTTGCCATACCCCCGTTGCGGCCTGATGCACCCCAGCCCACGGTGTGACGCTCGAAGACGGCAACGCTGGCACCTTGCTTGGCGAACTCTACTGCTGCGGAGAGCCCGGTAAAGCCGGCACCGATAATCGCAACATCGACGTTTTCCGGAACTGGAGTGCGCCGGTAGTCGCCGGAAGGTTCGGCAGTGTCCAGCCAATAGGGGACAAGTTTCATGGTGTGTGACCTTTCGCCTCGAAGTCTTCTAGAGACCCAGGTGCTTGTTGATCTCGTCCAGGGACTTAACAGTGTTGTAGTCATAGCCCCCGGTAATGGGGTCGTAGCCGCGGTCCAGCAGCCAAAGGTTACGGAAGCCCATGTCGTGCATCGGATGCATGTCGTACCGGGTGTGCGAGGAAATGTGCAGGAACTCCTCCGGCTTGGCATTCAGGGTGTCCAGCATGTACTCGAAGGCCTGGTAGCGCGGCTTGTAGGCCTGGGCCTGCTCAGCGGTGTAGACGGCGTGGAAGTCTGCACCGAGCTTGGGAATGCTGATATCCAGGAAGCTGGTGTCAGCGTTGGACAGAGCCACCAGCTTGTAGTTGTCCCCCATGAGCTTCAGTGGGGCCGGCACGTCGTCGTGTGCAACCCAGCCGCGCACAGCGTCAGCAAACTCTGCGCCCGCACCAGGGGTCGGACCGATGCCCCACCGCTTGCATACCCGGTCAAAGGAATCCTGAAGGATCTGCTCGTAGGGCTTGTAGTCGCCGAGGACCTCGTCGAACCGGTACCCGCGGAACTGCTTTTTGAAGGCAGGCCACTGCTCTTCAGGCAGGCGCCCGTCGAGCAGGCGCCGGGTGGTGGGATCGATGTCGAAGTTGATCAGCGTGCCGTAGACATCGAAGGAGATGTACTTCGGACGGAAGTGGCTCTCTGCCATGGGGTATCCGTTCTTTTTCAGGGGATGGAGGATGGTCGCTGCGCCTGCGTTTGGAAATTCGGGCAAGCGCGCCGTGAGTTGGAAGTCGCTGCCGGCACGCGGGTAGGTGCCTGTCAATACACCGACTCTAGGTGGCCAAATTGTAAATTGTCAACAGTTTCAAGGTTGCGTTTCCGCGTGCATCCGAAGTGAAAGCCGGCGACAAAAAAGATTTCGTCAATTGTTGACAATCTACGCTTTTGGGGGTTGCATTGCTTTAGATGACGGAGAGATCCGGATCACATTCCAACCCCAAAACTCCTCCCTCCCGGCGAACTCGCCAGCTGACAACCCCTCGAAGGGAAGCACAATGAAGACTTTGAAAAAGGCCCAGACTGCCGCCGCAGGCCTTGCCGTATTGCTCACGCTCAGTGCGTGCGGTGGAACAGCCAGCAGCTCGTCCACGGATGCAAGCAAAACCTCCAACACGGCCGACATTTCTGAGGGTGTCCAGCCCGACCAGGCCGCCGTGGCGCTGCTGCCCCAGTCCGTTAAGGACAAGGGTGAGCTGTCGGTGGCTATGGACCTTCACTACCCGCCCACAACCTTCCTCGCCGAGGACAACACCACCGCGATCGGACTGAACCCGGATATCGCCCGGCTGGTTGCGAAGAAGCTGGGCCTGAAGGTGACGTTCGTGGACACGAAGTTCGACACCATCATTCCCGGCCTCGACGGCGGCCGCTTCGACTTCACCGCCACCACCATGTCCAAGACCGACGAGCGGCTCCAGGTTCTGGACATGATCGACTACTTCAAGGCCGGCAACTCCGTGGCCGTGGCGGCGGGAAACCCGCTGAAGCTCACCGTTGAGACCTTGTGCGGGAAGAGTATTGCCGTCACCCAGGGCTCAACAGGACAGCTCAAGCGCCTTCCGGCCCTGAGTGAGCAGACCTGCACCTCCAAAGGCCAGCCGGAGATCAACGCCGTGACGCTGCCGAATGTCCAGGAGGCCCTGACACAGCTGCATTCCAAGCGGATCGACGGTGTCCTGTATGACACCACCGCACTCGGCTGGGCGGCAAAGCAGCAGCCGGATTCCTTCACCCTGCTGGGCCGTGTCAATGTGGGCTCCAGCGACCTGACTGCCGTCGGCCTGAAGAAGGGCTCAGCCCTGACCCCTGCCCTTCAGGCAGCGGTCCAGTCCGTTCTTGAGTCCCCCGAATACAAGGAGTCCCTCGGGACCTGGGGCCTTGATTCCGGTGCCATCACCGACGCCAAGCTCAACTAGTGGGTTCACAAATGAAGCAAGCAATTATTGAAAGAAGCGAACCGGCAATGAATGGGATCGATTCAGCGCTCAAGCCTCGGCTTCGCCGGCGAAGCACATTTGAGTATGTGGCGTGGGTGGTATGCATCCTGCTCGGCTTGGGAATCCTGGTTTCCGTGTCGACGAATCCGAACTTCAAGTGGGGCGTGGTGGCGAAGTACTTCACCCACGAGTCGATTCTCCGTGGCCTGATGCTTACGCTCTTCCTCACGGTTGCGAGTATGGTCCTGGGCACGCTGCTGGGTCTTGTCATGGCCATCATGCGGGCCTCGAGCATCAAGCCGATCGCTGCGACAGCCGGGGTGTACATTACGTTGTTCCGCGGCACCCCGGTCCTGGTCCAGTTGATCTTCTGGTTCAACATCGCCGCCCTCTACCCGAACCTGACCATCGGGATCCCCTTCACGGACATCAGCACCGCGATCGATGTGAACGCCCTGATGGCACCGATCACCGCGGCATTGATCGGGTTGACCCTGAACGAGGCCGCCTATATGGCCGAGATCATCCGCGGCGGGTTCTCCGCCGTGGGCAAGGGCCAGCTCGAGGCAGCCGACTCGCTGGGCATGAGCGGGGCGATGAAGATGCGCAAGGTCATCATTCCCCAGGCGATGCCCGCGATCATTCCCGCCACCGGCAACCAGGTCATCGGCATGTTCAAGGAAACCTCGCTGGTCTCCGTCCTGGGCGTTGCCGAGCTGCTCCAAAGCGCCCAGCTGATCTATGCCCGCACCTACGAGACCATCCCGCTGCTGATTGTTGCCAGTCTCTGGTACCTGGTGATGACACTGGTCCTGAGCTACCCGCAGTCCCAGCTTGAGAAGAAGTATTCGCATACATCCGCCCGGGTCCCCCGCAAGGCCAGGAAGGTTGTCTTGACCGCACCGGAAGGAATCGCACGATGAGCAACGACGGCACCATCCATGCCCGGCGGATCCGGAAATCCTTCGGACCCAAAACGGTTCTCCACGACATCGACCTCGATATTGCCAGCGGCGAGATCTGCTGCATCATCGGCCCCAGCGGCTCCGGCAAATCCACCGTCCTGCGCTGCATCAACGGCCTGGAAACCGTCGACTCCGGGGTCCTGAAAGTCAACGGCGATGATTTCGGTTACTACGAAACCGACAACGCCTACCACGCCCTGCCGCCCAAAAAGCTCGCCGAACAGCGCACCAAGGTGGGCATGGTCTTCCAGCAGTTCAACCTCTTCCCCAACATGACTGCGCGCGAAAACGTCATGGCCGGCCCCGTCCTGGTCAAACGCGCGGACAAAAAACAAGCGACTAAACGCGCGGATGAACTGCTCGCCAGCGTCGGGCTTGGCAACTTCGGGGACTACTACCCCGCCCAGCTCTCCGGCGGACAACAACAGCGCGTCGCGATCGCCCGCTCCCTGGCTATGGACCCCGAAATCATCCTCTTCGACGAACCCACCTCCGCCCTGGACCCCGAAAAAGTTGGCGAAGTCCTCGCCGTCATGCAGGACCTGGCCAAGAAGGGCATGACCATGGTGGTGGTCACCCACGAAATGGGCTTCGCCCGCGAAGTAGCCGACTCCCTGATCTTCATGGACGACGGCTACGTCGTCGAACGCGGGGACGCCCGCGAAGTCCTCGCCAACCCGCAGGAACCCCGCACCCAGGCCTTCCTGAAACAGGTCCTCTAAACCATGGACGGAAAACTCGCCGTCATCGGCCTGGGCAGCATCGGATCCATGGCCCTCTGGCAAGGCTCGCGCCTGACCGACTCCGTCACCGGATTCGAAGCCTGCTCCCCCGCCCACGCCAGGAGCGCCGTCGGCGGCGACACCCGGCTGTTCCGCATGATCTACCGCGGCAACCCCGGCTACTACCCCATCCTGGAACGCTCCGCCGGTCTCTGGGCCGAACTCGAAGCCGAAACCGGCCAGGACATCCTCACCCGCTGCGGCGGACTGTCCATCGGCACCCAGGACGGCGCCTACCTCAGCGCCCTGCTCGAAACCACCCGAACCAACAACGCCGAGCATCACATCCTCACCCACAAAGACATGACGGAGCGCTACCCCCAGCACAACCTCCGGGCCAACGACATCGCCGTCTACGACCCCAATGCCGGCGCCCTGCGCACCGACCGCGCCGTCACAGCCGCCATCACCGCGGCCCAAGCGAACGGCGCAACCGTCCACACGAACACCCCCATCACCAGCATCGAAGAAACCAACAATGGCGTAACCATCACCGCCGGCGACAAGTCCTGGACCTTCGAAAACATCATCATCGCCTCGGGCGGCTGGTCCCAACGCCTTATGCCCGACAGCCTCAAAACCCACGTCCACACACGGCGTATCTTCCTCACCTGGTTCCTCGCCCGCGACCCGTCACAATTCACCCCGGGCAGGTTTCCCGTCTTCAGCAGGATTTATGAGGACAGATCCATGTACGGCGCCCCCGCCGTCGACGGAACCACCGTCAAAGCAACCCTCGACGGACGCGGTGCACCGACCCCCGACGCCGCCAACGTGCCCAGGGAACTCACCCACGCGGAAATCAGTGAAACCACCGAAACCGTCACAGAGTTCTTCCCCGGACTCCACCCATCCATCGTCCGCTCGGACGCCTTCCCGGACCTCTTCACCTCCGACACCCAACCCCTGCTCGGCTTCCTTAACCACTCCCGCAGGATCTACTCGGCCACTGGATTCTCCGGCGGCGGATTCAAAATGGCCTCAGGCTATGGCGAAATCGCCGCACACGAAGCTCTCGGCAAGCGGTGGATCGACGGCTTGGACTTCGTGCGGCCCCAGAGGTTTCAGGACTAGGCGCTCCTAACTTCTCCAACCCAACACGCAATAGTACATTGTTGACAATCTACAGTTATCAGGAAAGTATAAAGCCATGGCAACACTCAGCCCCATCCTGAAGCAGGCGACGCCCGTGGTGGTCGATCACGCGTCCGGCAGCTGGATCCACGCCACCGACGGCAAGAAGTATCTGGATTTCACCACCGGGATTGGGGTCACCAGCACCGGCCACTGCCACCCGGATGTGGTGGCCGCAGCCCGTGAGCAGGTGGGCAAGATTATCCACGCCCAGTACACCACCGTGATGCACAAGCCGTTGCTGGAACTCACCGAACTCCTGGGCGGGGTACTGCCCGAAGGATTGGACAGTGTCTTCTACGCCACTTCGGGCTCAGAAGCCGTCGAGGCGTCCATCCGGCTGGCCCGGATGGCCACCGGCCGGCCGAACATCATCTCCTTCCATGGTGGATTCCACGGCCGCACCGTCGCTGCGGCTTCACTAACCACGGCGGGCAGCAAGTTCCGCTCCGGGTTCTCCCCCCTGATGGGCGGGGTGCACGTAGCCCCATACCCGCACTGGTACCGCTACGGCTGGGATGAAGCAACCGCCGTCGAATTCGCCCTGAAAGAACTCGATCACCTCCTTCTCACCATCAGCACCCCGGCCGATACCGCCGGGTTCATCATCGAGCCCGTCCTGGGCGACGGCGGATACATCCCCACCCCTGTCGCTTTCCTCCAGGGCCTGCGCGAGCGCGCAGACAAGCACGGAATCGTACTCATCCTCGATGAAGTGCAGGCCGGCGTGGGCCGCACCGGAAAGTTCTGGGGCCACAACTGGGCAGGGATCCGTCCCGATGTGCTGATCACGGCCAAGGGCCTTGCCAGCGGCTTCCCGATCTCAGCGATCGCCGCCTCCGCCGACCTGATGGGCAAGGCCTGGCCCGGTTCCCAAGGCGGCACTTATGGCGGGAACGCTGTTGCCGCAGCAGCCGGCGTCGCCACCCTCGGTGTTATCGAGCGCGAAAACCTCGTAGAAAACGCACTGCTGCGCGGCGACGAACTGCGCACCGGCCTCGATGCCCTGCAGGCGGAATTCGCCGGGATCGGCAACGTCCGCGGACGGGGCCTCATGCAGGGTGTCGAATTCACCGCGGCGGACAACACCCCGGATGCGGCTACGGCACTGGCGGTCCAACAGGCTGCAGTCAAGGAAGAACTCCTGCTCCTTACATGCGGCCCGCACGGCAACGTCATCCGCCTTATCCCCGCCCTGAACGTTACCTCCGACGAAATCCAGTCAGGCATCACCAGATTCACCCAGGCACTCAAAGCGGCAACGTCCTAGCCCCCTGATTCTTGAAAGAGCGACCATGACCCCCACCTTTGATCCCAGCACTCTCCAGACGGATTTGTTCATCGACGGCGCCTGGCAAAAAGCCGCGAGTTCAGCCACTTTCCCGGTCGAAAACCCGGCTACCCACGAAATCATTGCCCACGTCGCGGACGGGGGCCCCGAAGACGCCGCACGGGCCATCGAGGCCGCCGGCCGTGCCCAGGCGGCATGGGGCAAGTCCACTCCCCGGGAACGGGCCGAAATCCTGCGGCGCGCTTTCGACCTGGTGATCGCCAATACCGACCGGCTCGCGGCCATCATGACCGCCGAAATGGGCAAGCCCCTTGCAGAAGCAAAAGGCGAGGTGGCCTACGGCGCCGACATGCTCCGGTGGTTCGCCGAAGAAGCTGTCCGTGTGGGCGGCGACAGCACAACATCGGTGGATGGCAATACCCGCATCCTCATCACCAAGGAACCGGTGGGCCCCGCAGTGCTGGTCACCCCCTGGAACTTCCCGCTCGCCATGGGCGCCCGCAAAATCGCCCCGGCCGTCGCAGCCGGCTGCACCATGGTGTTCAAACCGGCGGAACTCACGCCGTTGACGTCCCTGGCCCTGGTCGCCATTTTCAAGGAAGCCGGACTTCCCGACGGTGTATTGAACGTTGTGACCACGTCGAGCGCTTCCAGCGTGGTGCGGACGTGGACGGACAGCGGCATCGCCCGCAAAATCAGCTTCACCGGCTCCACCGAAGTGGGCAAAGTCCTCCTTCGGCAGGCTGCCGACAACGTCATGCGGTCCTCGATGGAGCTTGGCGGGAACGCGCCGTTCATCGTGCTTGCCGATGCGGACGTTGAGAAGGCCGTGGACGGGGCCATGAAAGCGAAAATGCGGAACATGGGCGAAGCCTGCACAGCCGCAAACCGCTTCTTCGTCCACCGTTCCGTCGTGGCTGAATTCGGTGAGAAGTTCGCCAAAAAGATGTCAGAATTGCAGACAGGCAATGGCGCCGTGGCCGGCACCGACGTTGGGCCCCTGATCGAGCAGAAGGGGCTGGACAAGGTCGAAAGCCTGGTTGCCGATGCCGTCTCCAAAGGTGCACGGGTACTGACGGGCGGAAGCCGTCCGGAAGGCCCCGGCTACTTCTACTCCCCCACCGTCCTGGTGGACGTGGCACCGGAATCCGAGCTGATGAGCACCGAAATCTTCGGCCCGGTGGCCGCCATCACGGCCTTCGACAGCGAGGACGAAGTCCTCCGCCTGGCCAACGATACCGTCTGGGGCCTCGTGGGCTACGTGTTCACCGAGAGCCTGGATAAAGCGATGCGGTTCTCGCGGGACCTGGAAGTCGGAATGGTCGGACTGAACACCGGCCTGGTTTCCAACCCGGCAGCTCCGTTTGGCGGCGTCAAGCAATCCGGGCTCGGACGCGAAGGCGGAAAAATAGGGATTGAAGAATTCCTGGAGTATAAATACACCGCACTGGCGGTCTGACAGTTTCAAATTGCCGAAGCATGAAATGAGGGGATGTCAATGGCGGCACCGGAGGGAATGTTCGTACTGGAGGGCCGGCCCACGGCGCAGCTGATCGCTGATCAGTTGCGTGAGCTTATTGTCCAGGGCGCGTTCAGGCCTGGACAGCAGGTCAACGAATCTGCGTTGGCCAGCCAGCTCAGCACGTCACGGGGTCCACTCCGTGAGGCACTGCAGCGGCTGTGCCAGGAGGGCATCCTGGTGAGCAAACGCAACCGCGGGGTCTTTGTACTGGAGCTTTCCGGCGAAGATGTCAAAGAGATCTATGCGGTGCGTGAGGCAGTAGAACTGGCCGCGGCCAATACCCTCCTGGACTCCGCGCCGGAGCAGGTCACGGATACCTGCCGGGAGCTCAAAGGCATCATCAGGAACATGGCGAAACAGGTTGCGGCATCGGACTGGCAGGCGATTGCCCGTCTCGACATGCAATTCCATACCGCCTTTGTTTCAGGCACCGGAAATACCCGCCTGATCCGCATCTATCAGACCCTTGCAGCGGAATCCAGGATGTGTATCTTGAGCCTTGAGGTCGCCTATCCCCGCATTGATGTGCTGGTGCAGGAACACCAGACGCTCCTGGACTTGCTGGAGGCCCGCGACCGGAGCGGTCTCCAACAGGCCATCAAACGCCATATGCAAAAGGCCGTAGAGGACCTGACTTCCCCACCGGAGGCATCCGGGATTACGGCCTAGACATGGCGACTTCTCCAATATGGGGAATCGCCAGCGCAGGGAGGGCCCGGTTCATCCGAACTGGGCCCTTCTACGTATCAGACCGCATCGGGGAGCGGCGGCTTTTCCATATCGATGACGGCTTCTTTGTTGCACCGCAGGGTGGCGGAGTCCCGAACCGCTGGTCCCGGCAGGCCTGCAAGAGTAGCGTCAGTGTGACGATGCAGCGGGATACAGGCCCGGAACCATGTCCAGGGCCGGCCGTGCTCGTCTTGGGAGTGGTCACATGGCTGGATGGAACGCTGATACGGCGGCCGGTCCCCTCGGCGCCGGGACGGTCACCCTGGTGGAAGGAACTTCCTTCTGCATCTCGTTGCCCAACGGGGATATTCATCCGGACCAGCCGCACGGAATGTTCTTCCAGGACACCCGGATACTTTCCGATTGGGCCCTCTCCGTCAACGGCCAACCAGTGGAGCCCTTGACCGCGCAGACGAAAGAGCCGTACCGGGCCGTCTTCGCCGGCCGGATCACGAGGTCCGATGGATACGCGGATACTCCACTGATCGTGGAGCGGATGCGGGAAGTAGGCATTGGAATGGTGGAGCACCTCACCGTGCGCAACTACTCAATGGAACCCGTGGAATGCACAGTAGCCATGGATGTCGGGTCAGATTTCGCAGATGTCTTTGAGGTCAAGGAAGCACGGGTCCAAAGGCAATGGGAAGAGTCCCGGGAAGTGACACCGAACGGCTTGACCATCCGGGGCCGATGGAAGGACATCCGGAAGTCCGTCGTCGTAAGTTCTGACGCTGCCGAAGCAACTGCCCGTGGCTTTGCCTGCCGGACCACCATCCCGGCACGTGGCCACTGGAGTGTGGTCCTTACCGTGGCGCCCGGCAGTGAGGCGGCGGCAGCTGTGGTGCGTCCCGCCGTCGGCGAATTGTCCCGCAGCGACCGCCGGCGCCAGGAATGGGTGGCAAGGATTCCTGTACTGCAGATGGGCAACCGCTCCATCGAAAAGACGCTTCGGCGCAGTTATGACGATCTTGGCGCGCTCCGCATCGAGGATCCCGCCCACCCTGACAGGGTTGTGGTGGCGGCCGGCGCGCCCTGGTTCATGACCTTGTTCGGGCGTGACTCGTTGTGGGCATCAGAGATGGCTATGCCCGTTGATCCGTCACTGGCCCTGGGCACGCTGCAAACGCTGGCCGACCGGCAGGGCAGGGTTGTTGATCCGGTGAGCGAGGAGGAACCGGGAAAAATCCTTCATGAGGTCAGGCTGGACGTCTCCAGTGGCCTGGCTCTGGGTGGCAAATCCGTCTATTACGGGAGCATCGACGCCACTCCCCTGTTCGTGGTGGTCCTGGGTTCGGTCAGCCGCTGGGGTTTTGCCAAGGACACCATCGCGGCCCTGCTGCCCAACGCCGACCGGGCGCTTGATTGGATCCGGGACTATGGGGACAGGGACGGTGACGGGTTCGTCGAGTATGAGCGCCTCAACGACCGCGGGTTAATCAACCAGGGCTGGAAGGACTCGTGGGACGGGATCAACTTTGCAGACGGCCGCCTCGCAGAGCCACCCATCGCACTATGCGAGGTACAGGCCTACGTTTATGACGCCTACATGGCCCGAGCCTGGATGGCATACGACGCCGGTGACGCACCTTTAGCATCCGAACTCGCCGACCGGGCGGTGCAGTTAAAAGTTCGGTTCAACGAGCAGTTCTGGATGCCCGACCGGGGGTATTACGCCATTGCCCTGGACGGCAAAAAACGGCAGGTGGACGCATGCGCCTCCAACATGGGCCACTGCCTGTGGGTAGGGCTGGTTGACGACGACAAAGCGCCGCTGGTAGCCGAGCGCCTGATGTCCCCCGAGATGTTCAGCGGCTGGGGCGTCCGCACCCTGGGTACCGACATGGGTGCCTACAACCCGGCCAGCTACCACAACGGATCCGTTTGGCCGCACGATAATGCCGTCATCGCGGCAGGCCTGATGCGGTACGGGTTCGTGGCGGAAGCCCAAAGGATTTCCACGGCACTTCTTGAGGCTGCCGACTACTCCGAAGGCCGGCTTCCCGAGCTGTTCTGCGGTTTCAGCCGGGAGCAGTACAGTGAGCCGGTCCCCTATCCCACCGCTTGCTCGCCACAGGCCTGGGCCGCGGCCTCCCCCATTCAGCTTGTCACGAGCCTGATGAGGTATGACGCACATGTATCCCGCGGCGGATTCTGGATGGATCCAGCCCTGCCGCCCTCCTACGGCGACCTGCACATTACCAACGCGCCCATGGCGGGCGGCCGGGTGACCATCGACATCGCCAATTCCGTGCCCATCGTAAAGGGACTCCCGGAGGGGATGGTGTTCCATCAAGGACACAGGCCGTGGCTGACGGAGCTGGTGCAACAGGCAGGACTGCGGAAAGAGAACTGACCCTGAACGGACGTAGGGACCCAGCGGAGGGCCGGCCCTGAGGAAGCCTGCCAGTACCGGCAGGCTCCCTTTGCCTTTCGCCTCCCCTGTGGTTGTTTTTACTCCGCCGGCTTGCCCACCATTAAAGGGTGGGAATGAAGTACGGGCGGCACATGCTCGCGTTCGCTGTGTGCCTGCTGATCCCCCTGGGCGGAACGGCGGGCTGCACCTATGAATACCCCGAGCCCTCCCAGACACAGGCATCCGACGCGGAGCGAGTGCATGAGCCAACAGTCGAGCCTGCATCGGACACGGGTGCCCCGAAACCGTACAGCGATCCCCACGTACTCGAGCAGGAGGCCGTGAACTACGCCCAGCTGGACCGGCTCCTGGGAGCATCGCCGGAGCCAGACCTGCTTTCGGAGGTGGGCCCGTTGGACGGCCCACTCAGGGGATTTGGCAATACCGGAAAGGTGCCGGCGGCCGGGCGGTACACCGTCACGGCGGCCTGCGTTGGTGCTTCCGGGGCCAAGGTGTCCGTGGGGCAGGAGCACCCGGGTGCCCCCTTCCGTCCGCTGGAGCTCGCCCTGGATTGCACCGGCCCCACATCGGAGGTCATTGCACTTGAGCAGGGGTCCGTATTCGCACATCTGTCCCTGTCCGCCCCCGGCGATACGCCGTGGACGGGTGCGGTTGGTGGTGTCCGTGTGGGCGCTGCCCCTACGGAGTGACAGTCAGGGGTTCGGTCCTGGCCGCGCACGAGGCCCGTTGCAAACCTGACGGGTGCGCCATCCGGTTGTTCCGGCCCGTATCGTCGCACCAGTCCAGGGCATAGGGAACAGCTTCAACCGATGCCTCCCCTGCGGACGCCCGTTGCGGGAGGACGAAGCGGAAACTGAATCCGCCGGCGTCGTTCATCGGGGCAGTTTCCCTGATGACATTCCGGCCGGCTGCATCGGTCACGGTGACCTGAACGAGGGCATCCTGGCCGTAGCGGGGATTGCAGCGCGCGTCCTCGGCATGAACCGTGATGCTGTCGCCGGGCTTCGCAGATGACGGGCTTACGGCGTAGTCGGGCGGCAAACACGGCGGCTCGTCCTGCCAGGAAGAACGGCAAGCGGAGGAAGCCGCAACGAGAAAAACGCCAGTTGCCGCTACCAGGGTTGTCCTCTGACAAATCTGGGCCGCCCCATCCGTTACGAGTCCCATGGGCCCATTATGGAGGGCACTGACGGCAGGTAGCCCCTGTCGCCGGGGAATTTTCCACGGCTCTATTGAGGGAATAGATTCTGAGCGTGGTCAGTTATGAGGATAACCACTAGAACAACCTCCGCATCGATCCTGCCGCGCACCTGACAACAAAGAAAGAATTCAAAATGCCTTCACTCACTGGAGCAGTCGTCCTCGTCACCGGAGCAAACGGCGGCATCGGAACCAACTTCGTCCACCACGCGCTCGCCCGCGGCGCCAGCAAGGTTTACGCCACAGCCCGAAATCCCCGGACCTGGGATGACGAGCGCATTGTGCCGCTCACCCTCGATGTCACAGATCCCGCCTCAATCCAGGCAGCAGCCGCGGCCGCCGGGGACGTCACGGTGTTGATCAACAACGCAGGAGCCTCTGTGGCCAGCGCGGGGATCCTCACCCACACCGCTGAGGAAATCCGGACCAACGTCGAGACGAACTTCCTCGGCCCGCTGTTCCTCGCCCGAGCGTTCGCACCGATCCTGTCAGCGAAGGACGAATCGGTCATTATCGACATCCACTCGGCCATGAGCTGGTACGCCGTGGGTGGCATTTACAGCGCCACCAAAGCCGCACTCTGGTCGGCCACCAACTCCTTGCGCCTGGAACTCGCTCCCGCAGGGGTCCACGTGGTGGGCGTTCACGTCGGTTATGTCGACACTGCCATGGCTGCCAACGCCACCGACCCCAAGATGGAACCGGCCAATCTTGTCCGCATGGTTTTGGATGCGGTCGAAGCCGGCGAGTACGAAGTACTCGCCGACGAGACATCCGTCCAGCTCAAGGCCGGACTCAGCGCCCCGATTGAGGCCATGTACCCACAGCTGGCAGCAAAGAACGTGTAGAAATGCCTGGTCGCCGTACCAGATTCTCTTCCTAACCGGCGGGCACGCCATCACATGCTAGGCTGCCCGGAACCCCACGCGGCTGTATATAGGCTGCAACCACCCAGGAGGTTCGCGGTGCCGGATACTACCTGCCATATGTCAATCTCGCTGGACGGCTTTGTGGCCGGACCGGACCAGAGCCTCGAGAACCCCTTGGGAAGGCGGGGTCTGGAGCTGCACGGCTGGCACATCGGCGACCCTCGGGCCAACGATGCGGACAGGGTCGCGAACGAGTGGCTCATGCGTCCACGTGGAGCGTACGTGATGGGGCGGAATATGTTCGGCCCCATCCGCGGGGACTGGGACGAGGAATGGAGCGGCTGGTGGGGCGCCGAACCGCCGTATCATGCTCCGGTGTTCGTGCTGACCCATCACCCGCATGATCCCATCCAGATGAACGGCGGGACGACCTTCCACTTCGTGACCGAGGGGTTCGATGCCGCCTACGCAGCAGCGCGCGAGGCTGCCGGGGACAACGGCGTAGATATCGCCGGTGGAGCCTCGACCGTCCGGCAGGCACTGATCGCCGGCGTCGTGGACGAACTCACCCTCGACATCGCCCCGGTCCTGCTCGGTTCAGGCGAGCGCATCTTCGACGGGGTGGAATCCTTCGACTTCGTGCCCACCGAGGTGCTTCACTCACCGCTGGCCACCCACATCCGCTATCGCCGGGTCGGCTGACCGCATAGTCGGAAACGGTATCCTGGCAGTCTCCATGCGGCGGGAAATGCCCGGTTCATGGAACGGCCCGCGGGTCCGGGGGCTACCGGGCAAAGAGGGCGGTTCCTCCGCAGTGCCAATGGATTCAACCATGGCCAGGATTGCCCAGGTCCAGCAAGTCGCACTCCAGGGCGGTAGGGAGCAAGCGACGGCGGGCTTTCTTGGCTTGTGGGACCAGATCGGCACCGACGGCCTGCCGCTGCACCGCGTTACCATCGCGCACTACCTCGCAGATTTGCAAAACGACCTGGCGGAAGAACTGCTATGGAATGAACGGGCACTTGCAGCTGCCGACGCAGCGCAGTCCAAAGAAGAAGCAGACGCCGTACGCCCCTTGCTTGCATCTCTCAATTTGAACACCGCCCAGACGCTGTTTCGGCTCGGCCGACGCTCCGAGGCGCTCCGCCACTTGAGCAAGGCAGAGCAGGCGCAGACGCACCTGCACCATGACGGCTACGGGGAAATGCTTCGAATTGAGATTGCTGCATTTCGCGCGAAGATTGATCCCCAGCCTGAGCTCCCGCTGTAGCCGGTGGCGGGGCACCCCGCGCCTGTCGAAGCGCTACGGCATGGGCACCTTCGCCGACGGTCGGCTCTCGGGCCGGTGGCGGAAGGACTCCGTGTCCCGGCCCATCTCCGGCGCCCGCCCCAGCATGTGGTTCGGCATGACCAAGCCGCGAACCAGCGCAAGCCCGACATCGTGGAGGAACTGGCCCAGGTAGCCCAATGGGCCAGCGTCGCGCTCATCGAGCCTGCCATCGCGTTCGTCATCAATCACCGGGCGTCACCTCAGCCTCGTGTGACCGCACCATGGAACAGCAGGAGTGCCGCTTTCGCTCCCAACGGCAACGCGTGATGAGCCAGGTCCTCCTGGCCTCACACGAGTTAGGTATGCTGATTCGAAAGGCAAGGGGATCGGGATGGGCAAACGTAAAGCGACGGCACTGGACGTGGCGCAACGGGCGGGGGTGTCCCGCAGTGCGGTCTCGCTGGTGCTGAACGGCAGGGCGGACGGCAACGTCACCGCCGAACGCCAGGAGCGCGTGCTCCGCGCCGCGGCAGAGCTGGATTACACGCCCAACTCCGTTGCCCTCAGCCTGCGCAACCAGCAGACATCAACGATCGGCATCATTACCGATGACATCGTCACCAGCCCCTTCGCCGGCCGGCTGATCAGCGGCGCCTCACGTACCGCCCTGGCCCGCGGGTACATGGTCCTGGTGGTCGATTCAGAACATGACACGTCCCGCGAGAGCGCCGCGGCACAGCAACTTGTGCACCGGCAGGTGGACGGGATCATGTATGCCACCGGCAGCCTGCGCGAAATTACCTCCCCGCCGGCGATGCTCACCCTGCCGGCCATTCTGGCCAATTGCACTGATGCCGGCTCCCAGCTCCAGTCGGTGATACCGGCAGAGGTGGACGGCGGGCGATCAGCGGCACAGCTGCTGCTTGACCTGGGCCACCGCCGTATCACCCTCTTGACCGGAACTCTCAGCTCGCCCGCCGCCCCGCAACGCGAACAGGGTTACCGCGCGGCGATGGAGGAGGCGGGGCTGGGCCTTGAACAACAGCACGTCCACATGACCGGATGGGACATCGACGAGGGCTACCGGGCCGCTTCCGCTGTCCTGGCCGGCAAAGACCGGCCGACGGCGATCATTTGCTCCAACGACAGAGTCGCCACCGGCGTTCTGCTGTATGCCGCTGCCGCAGGACTGCGCGTACCGCAGGACCTCTCCGTGGTGGGCTACGACGACCAGCAGAACCTCGCCGCCAACCTGGTTCCCGCCCTGACCACGGTGGCACTTCCGCATGCCGAAATCGGAGCAGCGGCCATGTCCCTGCTGTTGGATGCGGTAGAAGGAAAAGCCCCGGCAGCCGGAAAAGCGGAGACGGAAACGTTCCACATGCCCTGCCGGATCATCCCGCGGGCCTCCACCGCAACGGTCCCGGCCGGGTAAACCAGGCGGGACGCCGTCCAGCCACCTGGCTGCGGAAACCTACGGCACAGATGATGTGTCCCAGCTGCAGCGGAAGCCCGCTGCCCGCACGTCCTCCAGAGGCCTGCAAATTCCGCCTGCAAATTCCAGTCCGATAAATGCCCGACAAGTGCCACTTGACACGTGTTAGGCCTGCTCACTAACGTACTTAACACGTGTTAGGAGGAGACGACAATGACGTCTGAAAAGACACCGGGGCAGGCAAGTCCCCCGGATGGCCTGCGGTCCGGCAGCGGACTTTCGCAGCTCACGCGGCGTTCCATGCTGGGCCTTACCGGGCTCGCTGTTGCGGGAGCCACGGTGGGCGCCTGGCCCCGCCTGACCGGAAGTGACATTCCCGGCCGCGGAAGCAAAGCCCTGAACATCGCCATCCTCGGAACGGCAGCGGATGCGTCCGCCCGCCAGGGTCTGGTGAACGCCTTTACCGCCGCCCACCCTGATATTCCGGTCCGCTTGCAGGCCATTCAGGGCGCGGACTGGAAGGATTTCTTTTCCAAGATCCTCACCATGGCCGCCGCCGGCACACCGCCGGACGTTGTCTACGTAGCCACCGAGGGCGCCCAGCTGTTCGCCGACAAGCTTGCCGAGCCGCTGGATGACTATGTCCGCCGGGATGCCGCGGACATGGGCGACTACTTCGATGACGTTCATCCGAGCCTGCTGGAAGCCTTCATGTACCAAGGCAACCTGTACCAGCTTCCGCTGGACTGGAACGCGGCGAACATGTACCTGAATACCACCACCTTCGCCCAGGCCGGGCTGGACCGGCCCAAGGACGATTGGACACAGGACGACTTCAGCGCCACGCTCCGCGCCCTGCGGAAAGCACGCCCGGCCGACTTCACCCCGTACTACTGGACCAACCGGCTTTTCGGCGGAGTAGTACCGTGGCTCTACGCCAACGACACCAGCTTTCTGACCGAAACCAAGGCCTCCGGCGGGGACTGGCTTTGGGACCGTTTCTACCCGAACGATCCCGCCCGGGCCACCCGCGGGGGCGGCTACCAATGGCTGGCTCCGAATGCCGAAGACGGGCGGGTTATCGAAACCTTTGACTACCTGCGCGAACTCGTCGCCGAAGGACTTGGCGTGCGTCCCGAATCCGGGGGCGGCAACGCCCTGGTTGGCCTGTTCGGCAACAACCGCATCGGCACCACGCCTGCAGGGGGCTACTGGGCGCAGGGCCTGCACGACGCCGGAATGACCGCCGGCCAGTTCGACGTCCAGTTCTTCCCCCGTTGGCGGACGCAGCGGCATCAGTTCGGTGCCGCCGGCTACGCGATCATGCGCACGGCCAAAGACAAGGACGCCGCCTGGGAATGGGTCAAGTTCTGCTCCAGCCGCGAAGCGATGCAGTTGGCCATTCCCAAGCCGAACACCACGCCCACCCGCCGTTCGATGGTCAACGAGTCCTTTTACGCGGCCACCGGACCCAGGCACTGGAAAGTCTTCTACGACACCCTGGACAGGTTCCCCACCTCCGGCCCCATTCCCGCTCCGCCCCAGCAGGCCGCCGTCGAAACTGCCCTGATGAAAAACGTTTCCACCGCCGTCAGCGGCAGCTCCGCTGATGTAAAGGCCGCAATGGGCACCCTGCAGCGCGATCTCGAACTGGCCCTGAGGAGGACCTCATGACCACCACTTCCACCGTTCCACACCACACCGTGCAACCAGCTGCCGCGCGCCGCTCGTTCGTCGAGCGGTGGCTGGCCACGATCTTCCTTGCCCCAACAGTGCTCGGGATGGCCCTGTTCACCTTTCTGCCGATCATCGGCTCACTGGTGCTGGCCTTTTTCCGCTGGGACATCATTTCGGCACCCCAGTTCGTCGGTTTCGCCAACTTCGCCTCGCTGGCAGAGGATCCCACTGTCCGGGTGTCCTTCCTGAACACCATCGTGTTCGTCATTGTCGCAGTGGTGCTTCAACTGGGCATCGCCCTGGGTCTGGCTTCCATGCTGCAAGCCAGGATGCCTTCCTGGCTGAGGGTGTTCCTTCGCTCCACCTTCTTCTTCCCCCTGGTCCTTTCCGCCGCGTCGGTATCCATCTTCATGCGGTACATGTTCAACGAACAGTTCGGCGTAGTGAACTGGCTCCTGTCCCTGATCGGCATTCCCGCAGTGCCATGGCTGACCAGTCCCGTGGCATCCGCAGCCGTGGTGGTCCTGGTCTACGTATGGCAGAACTTCGGATTCTCCTTCCTGCTCTTCCTCGGCGCCTTGACCAACATCCCCAAGGAACTGCACGAGGCCGCGAACCTGGACGGCGCCACAGGCTGGAAACAATTCAGCAATGTCACCCTTCCGCTGATCAGTCCCACGGTGCTCGTTGCCTCCGTCATGGCCATCATCAGTGCCCTGCAGGTCTTCGACCAGCCCTACGTCCTGACCAACGGCGGACCCGGCGATTCCACCCGCACCGCCGTCATGGTGATCTTCGAATCGGCCTTCCAGCAGCTGGAGTTCGGCGAAGCATCGGCCATAGGCCTGATCCTCACCGTGCTCATCCTTGCCGTCACCGCACTGCAATTCCGCCTCAGCCGCCGCTTCGTCTTCTACCAGTGAGGTCCCCATGTCCAGCCAGATCCTGCACACCGGGACCGACAAGTATTCCGGTTCCACCACCGGCACACCCTCCACACCCAAGCGCTACCGCAACCGCCGCCGGCCGGCTGCCGGAACCGTCGGCAGATACACCGCACTGGCCGTGGCGGCCGCGCTGACCCTTGGGCCAGTCCTGTGGACCCTGTCCACCTCCCTGCGGACGCCGTCGGAATCCTTCAACCTGCCACCGTCCTTCCTGCCCATCAACCCGGACTTCACCGCTTACCAAGAGGTGTTCAAACAGATCAACGTGGGCCTCCTGGTCCTGAACAGCGCGCTGGTGACCGGGCTGATCGCACTTGGCCAGATGGCGTCGGCCACCCTGGCCGGCTACGCCTTCGCCCGCCTGGACTTCCGCGGCAAGAAGGCCATCTTCTCGCTGGTCCTGGCCACCATGATGGTCCCGGTGCAGGTCACAATCGTCCCGGTGTTTATGCTCATTCGAGGGATGGGTCTGTCAGACACCCTGCTGGCCCTGATCCTGCCGGCCATCCCCACAGCCTTCGGCACCTTCCTGATGCGCCAATACTTCCTCGGCCTGCCAAACGACTTCGCAGAAGCGGCCGCCCTGGACGGCGCCGGACCATGGCGGATCTTCCGTTCTGTCTACGTCCCGCTGGCGGTCCCCGGCATGGCCATCGTCGGCATCCTGGCCTTCAATTTCCACTGGAACGAATTCTTCCGGCCGCTGATCCTCACCATCAGCGAACAGAACTTCACCCTCCCCCTCGGCCTGGTCACACTCCAGGGCAACCTCGGCACCGGGAGCATATCCGTGGTCCTCGCCGGCGTGATCCTGTCCATGCTGCCCGCACTTGTGGTCTTTATCTTCGGCCAGCGCACCCTCCGCGAAGGCCTCACGGCCGGCGCGAGCAAATAACACAAACCCTCAAAAGGAACCTCGTGGATACACTTACTCCGACTCACACGGCAGCCACAGCAGGCAGCTACCGCCCGGCCCTGCACTACACCGCACAAGACACGTGGCTCAACGATCCCAACGGCCTGATTTTTCATGAAGGCGTCTATCACCTCTACTACCAGAACAACCCGCTGGGCAACGTGTGGGGAAACATGTCCTGGGGCCACGCCACCTCTACCGACCTGCTGACCTGGACCGAGCACCCCGTCGCCATCGCCTGCGACGAGAACGAAGACATCTTTTCCGGCAGCATCGTCTACGACCGTCACAACACCAGCGGATTCGGCACCGGGTCCGTTGCCCCGCTCGTGGCGATCTACACCAGTGCCTTCAAACCGGGCTCCGCGCATGAGGGCACCCAGGCCCAATCGCTGGCCTACAGCCTGGACGGGGGCTACACCTGGACAAAACACAAGGGCAACCCGGTACTGAACCGCGGGTCCGCCGAATTCCGCGACCCCAAAGTCTTCCGGTACGACGGCGACGCGGGCAGTTACTGGGTGATGGTCGCCGTCGAAGCCACAGACTTCCAGGTGGTCCTCTACAAGTCCGCGGACCTGAAGGACTGGGAGCTGCTGAGCACCTTTGGCCCCGCAAACGCCACCGGCGGGGTCTGGGAATGCCCCGACCTCTTCCCCCTGCCCGTGGACGGCGATCCGGAAAACCTCAAGTGGGTCCTTACCGTCAACCTCAATCCAGGCGGGCCCAACAACGGCTCAGCCGGCCAATACTTCATCGGCCACTTCGACGGAACCACGTTCACCTCCGCCAGCACCGTCACAGAGGGCACCCAAGACCCCGACCGGCTGGCCGAATACTTGTGGCTGGATTGGGGCCGGGACTACTACGCCGCCGTCTCCTTCAGCGACGCCCCGGACAACCGCCGCCTCATGATCGGCTGGATGAACAACTGGGAGTACGCCAACCACATCCCCACCACACCCTGGCGCAGTCCCATGAGCCTCGCCCGCGAAATTTCACTGCAGACAAGGAACGGAAAACTGTGCCTGGTCCAGCAGCCGGCGGGTGACTGGGCTGCGGTGGCCGGTCAGGAGACATTCTCCCTTTCTGGAGCCACCATCCACGAGGGCGTGCAGGTCCTGGCCGGCGCGGCCGGCACGGTCCAGCGCATTGACGTCAGTTTCACCCCCGGAAGCGCAGAGGAATTCGGCCTCGTCCTGCGCGGGGACGGCGCCAACGGAACCCGAGTGGGAATCCGCCCCGATGAAGGAACCCTGCTGATGGACCGGCGGGAATCCGGGCGGACAGATTTCCACGCATCGTTCGCCTCCATCGACACCGCTCCCGTCCCGGCAAAGCAGGGGACCTACGACCTCACCATCTTCGTGGACCGCTGCTCGGCTGAAGTCTTTGCCCAAGGCGGCCAGGTGACCATGACCGAACTGATCTTCCCTGCCGGGAGCAGCACCGACCTCGCCGTTTACGCCGTCGGCGGCACGGCAACCCTCAGCAGCATCCAGGTCACGCAGCTCGCCTAGGCGGCACTTAAGGCAAGGAAAAAAGACATGCACATCAACGGCAAGCCGAGACCTCCGCGGCAGGCGTTGGACGTCGTGGTTATCGGGGAAGCCCTGATCGACGTCGTCACCACACCAAAGGGCACCATCGAATACCCGGGCGGGTCGCCGGCCAATGTCGCCTACGGCCTGGCCCGGCTGGGCGTTGGCACCGGGCTGCTCACTTCCCTGGGCGCCGACCGCCGCGGTGATGCACTCGAGAAGCACCTCACCGGCGCCGGGGTGACGCTCTTGCCCGGCTCCCGCTCGCTGGAGAAAACGTCGACGGCGACCGCCACCATCGCCAGTGACGGCTCGGCGACCGCCACCATCGCCAGTGACGGCTCGGCGGGCTACGCCTTCGACATCGCCTGGGATGTGGAACCGCCGGACCTTGCGCACACCCCGCCCAAGGTCCTTCACACCGGGTCGATCGCAAGTTTCCTCTCACCGGGCGCCGGCAAGGTCAAGGCCATCCTCCAGCAACTCCAGGATGCGTGCACCATCACCTACGACCCCAACATCAGGCCGGCCCTGCTCGGAACCCACGCCCAAGCACGGGGCACTTTCGAGGAACTGGTGCACCTCACCAACGTCGTAAAACTCAGCGACGAGGACGCCCCGTGGCTCTATCCGGAAAAGACCCTGGAGGAAACCGCATTGCACCTCCTGGATCTGGGCGCGGATCTGGCGGTCATCACCAGGGGCTCATCAGGCTCGTTGCTCGCAACCCCCTCCGCCTCCCTCAGCATTCCTGCCGCTAAGACCTCAGTTGTTGACACCATCGGCGCCGGCGATTCTTACATGTCCGCCCTGATACTGGGACTCCTTACCCGCGGAGCCGGCGGCCTGGCGCCTTCTGTCCTTGACCAGCTGGGGCGCACGGCGGCCGCTGCGGCCGCGATCACCGTATCCCGGGCCGGCGCCCGGCCCCCCACTGAAGACGAACTCCGCGCAAAACTCCAGCAGCCTGCACACGCGTAGCACGCGCCCTCCACGTGACAGCGTGGAGGTAACGTCGCTTCGGTCTCGGAGCCGACAAGTTTTCCTCTTGACAGCCATTGAGTAACGCGCGTAACCTAAATCACAGGTAACGCGCGTTACCTTCCACCGCAGCATCACTCACACCACCGGAGCATTCAATGGCGAAGACCACCACCTCGAACCCTGCCGGGGCTGCACGGCAGCGGGGTGTCACCATGAATGATGTCGCCAAGCACGCCGGCGTTTCCCGGACCGCCGTCTCCTTCGTGCTGAGCAACCGCGAAAATGCCAGCATCTCCGAGGAGACCCGCGCCCGGATCAACGACGCTGTCCAGGCCTTGGGCTACCGCCCGAATGCCGGGGCACGGGCGCTGGCATCCCAGCGCAGCGACTGGTACGGGATCGTTACCGAGATCGTGACGGCACCGTTCGCCGTCGACATCATCAAAGGCGCCCAGGACCAGGCCTGGCTGGACCGCAAGTTCCTGCTCATCGCGCCCTCCGACCAGGCCGATGCTGTAGGACCGAACCAGGGCCTGGAAGATGCCGCCATTGAAAAGCTGCTGGAACAACGCGTCGAAGGCCTGCTCTACGCAGCCACGTACCACCGGGGCGTGCACGTTCCCGAGAGCGCCAGTGAAGTACCCACCGTCCTGATCAACTGCTTCGATGCGGACGGAAGGCTGCCCTCGATCGTCCCCGACGAGCGTGCGGGCGGCCGCGTCGCCGTCGAACGACTGCTCCAGGCCGGCCACCGCCGGATCGGAGTGATCAACCTGGACCCGGATATTCCGGCAGCTGTCGGCCGTTTGGCGGGTGCCCGCGAAGCACTCGCCGAGGCCGGGCTGAAGCTGGACCCGCAGCTCGTGGTGCCCGGGCATGCAACCGCGGACGGCGGGTACGAGGCCGCGTGCCAAATCCTGGACCGCTACACGGAAAAGGACAGGCCAACCGCGCTGTTCTGCCTCAACGACCGCATGGCGATGGGCGCTTACGACGCCATCAAGGAACGGGGCCTGACCATCCCCGCAGACATCGCCGTGATTGGCTTCGACAACCAGGAACTGATTGCGGCCTACCTCAGGCCCAAGCTGACCACGGTTGCGTTGCCGTTCGAAAAAATGGGCGCCCTGGGAGTCCAGACGCTCGCAGCTCTGACAGCGGGACAGCCGATAATTGCCGACCAGCAATTAGTCGGCTGTCCGCTGCTAGAACGCTCTTCGGTCTGACCGCGAAATCAATAGCGAAGAGCAACCCCTCCCCCACCCCTTCACCTTGCTGATGAAGATAGGAAAGAGATAACCATCATGACACAACCCCGATTCCTGAGGGCTGCCCGCGTGACGGCAGCCGGACTGGCGGTAGGCGCACTGCTGCTGACCGGCTGTGCAGCCAACAAGCCTGCCGGCACCGACGCCGCAGCGAACGCCAGCGCATTTCTCACCATTCCGCGCGAGGACATGGGCACGTTCGTCCAGAACTTCAACCCGTTCGCGCCCACCGTCAGCCCGATGGTCCAGCAGTCCATCTACGAGTCGCTGCTGGTCTTCAACCCGGCCAAGGGAGACACCGTGCCGTGGCTCGCCACAGAGTGGAAGGCCGCCGACGACGGCAAATCCATCACCTTCACCCTCCGGGACGGCGTGAAGTGGTCTGACGGCCAGCCCCTCGTGGCCGAGGATGTCGCCTACACCTTCGAGCTCCAGAAGAAGATTAAGGGTGGCTACGACTACCTGGACACCGTTGCCGCCGAAGGGACCAACAAGGTCACCTTCAACTTCAACAAGCCATGGTCCCCGGCCCTCCACGACGTCGGACAACTCAGCATCCTGCCCAAGCACATCTGGTCCGCCCTCGCCGATCCGGAAAAGGACGCCAACGCCAAGCCCGTCGGCACCGGCCCGTACACCGAGGTTGACAGTTTCCAGGCCCAGTCCTTCGTGCTGAAGAAGAACCCCAACTACTGGCAGCCGGAAAAGCAAAAGATCGCAGGCATCAAGATGCTCGCGTTTGCCGGGAACGACGGCGCCAACCTCGCCGCCGCGAACGGCGACGTGGACTGGGCCCCGCAGTACATCCCGAACATCGAAAAGACGTTCATCTCCAAGGACAAGGACCACCGCCACTACTGGTTCCCGGCCACGGGCTCCATGATCAACTGGCAGCTCAACACCACCAAGGCCCCCTTCAACGATGTTGACGTCCGCAAGGCCCTGAGCATGGCTGTTGACCGGGAGCAGGTCACCAAGATCGGCATGAGCGGCTACGCCAAGCCCGCAGACTGCACCGGACTCTCCGGCAACTACGAGACCTGGAAGAACAACGCAGTCAAGGACAACTGCACCTGGACCAAGCTGGACGTCCAAAAAGCCAACGAGCTGCTGGACAAGGCGGGCTACCCGAAGGGTGCTGACGGCAAGCGCACTCTCAAGGACGGCAAGCCCTTCGAATTCAAGATCTCCGTGGGCGCGACTTCTTCTGACTGGCTGTCCGTAGCCAACGTGATCGCGCAGAACCTGGCAGAGGTCGGGGTCACCGTCAAGGTGGAGTCCCCGGACTGGGCTGCTGTGGTTGCCGGTTACGAAACCGGTGACTTCGACTCCGGAATCGTCTGGAGCGCCAACGACCCCAGCCCGTACAAGTACTTCAGCACCTCCATGGGCACCGCCACCGTGAAGCCTGTCGGCACCAAGACGTTCGACAACTACCACCGCTTCGGCGATCCCCAAGCCGACGCCCTGCTCGCAGAGTTCGCTGCAGAGGCAGACGAGTCCAAGCAGAAGGACATCGCCAACAAGCTGCAGGAAGAGTACAACGACGCCGCACCGCTGGTGCCGCTCTTCTCCGGCCCGGAATGGGGCGCCTTCAACGACACCCGCTTCACCGGCTGGCCCACCGAGGACAACCCTTACGCCACCCTCTCGGTGAAGTCGCCCACCACAGTGCTCGTTCTGACCACACTGGAACCGCGCAACTAAACGCAGCGGGCCGCCCCGGGCGGACCCCACACTGCACGCCCGGCGGGCGGCCAACCCCCGCCGGGCGTGCCCCAAATTCCCCGCAATTCCCGAAATGGAGGGAAACCGTGCGCTTCATCCTGCGCCGCCTGGGTTTCTACCTGATCGCCTTCTGGGCATCCATCACCCTGAATTTCCTGCTCCCGCGCTTCATGCCCGGGGACCCCGTCTCCCGCATGTTCGCCCGCTCCCAGGACAGAATGCAGCCTGAACAGATCGAGGCCCTGCGCAAGCTGCTCGGCGTTGACGACCGGCCTCTCTGGGAGCAATACATTGACTACCTTCACAACATCGTCACCGGGCAAATGGGCGTCTCCATCTCACGTTTCCCCACCCCGGTGACCGAGGTCATTTCGTCCCAGATCGGCTGGACCCTCCTGCTCGGTGGAACCGCACTGGTGATTGCCGCCGTCGTAGGTAACCTGCTGGGCATCCTGGCCGCCTGGCGGCGAGGCGGCGCGGTCGACTCCGCACTCCCCCCGCTGCTCGTGTTCATCGGCTCGTTCCCGTACTTCTGGCTGGCCATGGGTGCCCTGTACCTGTTCGGCGTGGTGCTGAACTGGTTCCCCATCCGCCACGCCTTCACCGATGGCTTGGAGCCCGGGTTTACGTGGGAGTTCATCGGCGACGTCGGCGCCCACCTGGTGCTTCCGGCCCTTACCATCGTGCTGGTTTCCGTCGGCGGCTGGATGCTGGGCATGCGGAACACCATGATCGCCACCAACTCCGAGGACTACATCACCATGGCCGAAGCCAAGGGACTCCGCCCGGGCCGCATCATGCTCCGCTACGCAGCACGGAACGCCATGCTGCCATCGGTTACGAGCTTCGGCATGGGCCTGGGATTCGTAGTGGGCGGTGCGCTGCTCACCGAGGTGGTGTTCGCCTACCCCGGCGTCGGCTATCAACTCCTCAACGCCGTCCAGGGCCTCGACTACCCCCTCATGCAGGGCCTGTTCCTGACCATTACCGCCGCCGTGCTGCTGGCCAACTTCCTGGTGGACATCCTCTACGTCCGCCTCGACCCGCGCGTGCGCAGCAACTAGAGGAACCAATCATGACAACCGCACTTCTGAAGCAGCCAACTCAAACCCCGGCTGTCCGCAAGCCCAACCGCAGCTTCGTCCACGGCCTCCTCAGCAACAAAAAAGCCCTGACGGGCATGGCTGTGATGCTCGTCTTCATCGCACTGGCCCTGCTGGCACCGGTGCTTTTCCCCGGCGACCCGTCGCGGATCACCGCCATGGCCTCCCTGGAACCATCGGCCGAGCACTGGCTGGGAACTACGGCCAAGGGACAGGACGTCCTCGCACTGACCGTCCACGGCTCCCGGAGTTCCCTGTTCGTCGGGCTGACAGTGGGCTTCGCGTCCACCTTCATCGGCATCCTGGTGGGCCTTGCCTCAGCGTACTTCGGCAGGTTCATCGACGAAGCACTGTCCCTGGCAACCAACGTCTTCCTGCTCCTTCCCGGCCTGCCGCTGCTGGTCATCCTGGCCGCATTCCTGCCTCCGGGCCTGGGCACCGTCATTCTGGTCCTCGTCGTCACCGGCTGGGCAGGCTCAGCACGCGTCCTGCGCTCACAGGCCCTGTCCATCCGCTCCAAAGACTTTGTGGCCGCCGCGGTAGTGTCCGGCGAACGGGCCGGCCGGATCATGTTCCGCGAAATCCTGCCCAACATGGCCTCGATCGTGATGGGCACCCTGCTGGCCTGCGTCATCTACGGCATCGGCGCACAAGCGGGCCTGGAGTTCCTGGGCCTGGGCGATGTCAGCACGGTCTCCTGGGGCAACAACCTCTTCTGGGCCGGCAACGAAGGCGCCCTGCTCACCGGCAGCTGGTGGGTTTTCATCCCCTCGGGTGTCTGCATCGCGCTGGTCGCCTTCGCGCTCGCGCTGATCAACTACGCCGTGGACGAGGTCACCAACCCGCGGCTCCGGAAGATCAAAACCCCGAAAAATACCGAAAGGAGCGCCTCCAAATGACCATCTCCCAAGTCTCCTTCGGCTCCCACGAGCCCGTCCTGGACGTCAAGAACCTCACCGTCAAGTACATCGGCGACACCCGCTCAACCACCGCCGTCGACCGCGTTTCCTTCAGCATCGGCACCGGCGAGGTGTTCGGCCTTGCGGGAGAGTCCGGCTGCGGGAAGTCCACCATCGCCAACTCGATCATGCGGCTCCTGAAGGATCCCGCGAAGATCGCAGGCGGCAGCATTTCCTTCGGCGGCAAGGACGTCCTGGCCATGAGCGCGGAGGAGCTGCGGCGCTTCCGCTGGCAGGACGTGGCCATGGTGTTCCAGTCAGCAATGAACTCGCTCAACCCCGTGTTAACCATCGGCGAACAGATCGTGGACATCTTCACCACCCACGCCGGCTACTCACGCAAGGAATCCCTGCGGCGGGCCGGCGAACTGCTCGACCTTGTGAGGATCGACCCCGCGCGCCTCAAGTCCTACCCGCACCAGCTCTCGGGCGGGATGCGCCAACGGGCTGTCATAGCCATGGCCGTGGCGCTGAAGCCGTCGCTGCTGATCCTGGACGAACCCACCACCGCGCTGGACGTGGTGGTTCAGCAGGAGATCATGGCGCAGATCAAGGAACTCCAGCGCGAGCTCGGCTTCTCGGTCCTCTTCATCACGCACGATATGTCCCTCATGGTGGAACTCTCGCACCGCATGGCCGTGATGTACGGCGGCAGGATCGTGGAGACCGCGAAGGCACAGGACGTATACGCCACTCCCCGCCACCCCTACACCCAGGCACTGATGGGTGCGTTCCCGCCGCTCACCGGCCCGCGTATTCCGCTCACGGGGCTGCCCGACGGCGTGAAGTTCCGCAATATCCCGGACCTCAGCGAGGCGGCTCCCGGCCACTTCGTGGCTCCGGTTGGTGCCGACGCTTCAGTGATCGATTCCGCAAACCTGGCAGGAGCCGCACGATGAGCCACTCCCTGACGTCGCCCGCGGCCGGCTCCACCGCCAGCGCCCCCGCCCTTGAAATCCGTGGCCTGGGCAAGTCCTTCCCTATTGGCGGGCTGTTCTCCCGCGGATCGGTCCGCGCCCTGCACGGTGTGGACCTGACTCTTGGCCGCGGCGAGATCGTGGCGCTCGTGGGCGAATCCGGTTCCGGCAAGAGCACCCTGGCCCGCTGTGTTGCCCGGCTTGAGAAGCCGACCGCCGGCGCGATCCTGATCGACGGCGTCGACATCCTCAAGCGCGACCGTTTCCAAGCCTCCCGGGCGTTCCGCTCGCAACTGCAGATGGTCTTCCAGGACCCCTTCGGTTCCCTGAACCCGGCCCACAGGATCGAGCACTTCCTGCGTCGTTCGTTGGCGATCCACGGCAAGGGCGGCGGTTCCGGGGAGGAGACCCAGCGGCGGCTCGAGGAACTGATGGCCACTGTGGGCCTGCAGTCTGACATGCTGAATTCATATCCGCACGAGCTCTCCGGCGGCCAGCGCCAGCGTGTTGCGATTGCCCGGGCCCTCGCTGTTGAACCGCAGGTCATCCTGGCCGACGAACCCACCTCCATGCTTGATGTTTCCGTCCGGATCGGCGTGCTGAACCTGATGCGCAAACTCCGCGACGAGCAGGGGATCTCCATGCTCTACATCACCCACGACCTCGCTTCGGCCCGCTACCTGGCGGACCGGACGGCGGTCATGTTTGCCGGGGAACTCGTTGAGGAAGGCGAGTCCCTGGACCTGCTGTCAAACCCCGCGCACCCCTACACCCAACTGCTGGTTTCGGCTGTGCCGGACCCAGCCCGGGCAGGCTCGTACGATCCCGTGCGCCGCGCGGAACTGCGGCAAGCGGTGATGGCTTCGACGCAATGCGCTTACGACGGCGACCCGAACCAGGCGTGTTCGGCCCAAGAACCCGTGCGCCATCAGGTGGGAGACCCCGAAAACCGCCATTGGGTGCGCTGCCACCTCTACCAGCCGTGGGCTGGTGCCGACGGCCATGCCCTGGCAGGCGAACCGGCGCAACCCGACCTCCCGGCGTCGAATGCCAAAGAAAAGGCCTCCGCATGACTGAACTGACGCACCCGCTCGCCACCGTTCCCCAGGATGAGTTGGTGGCCCGCGCCGAGGCCGATCCCCTCCGGCCACGCTTCCACTTCGTGTCGCCGGCCGGCTGGCTCAACGATCCCAACGGCGTCAGCCAATGGAACGGCGTCTACCACCTCTTCTACCAGTACAACCCGGAGGGCGCATTCCATCACCGCATCCAGTGGGGCCACGCCACCAGCACGGACCTCGTCACCTGGACGGACCAGCCCGTTGCCTTGACACCGTCCGAAGGACCCGACGCCGAGGGCTGCTGGTCCGGGGTACTGGTGGACGACGGCGGCACGCCCACCCTGGTGTATTCGGGGCGGTTCGAGGGCAAGGAGCTGCCCTGCGTCGCCGTAGGATCCCCGGACCTTTTGAGCTGGACGAAGGACCCGGGAAACCCCGTGATCTCAGCGCCCCCGGCTGGAGTAGACATCACGGCTTACCGCGATCACTGCGTCTGGCGTGAAGGAACGAAGTGGCGGCAGTTGGTGGGATCGGGCATTCGTCAGTACGGCGGTACGGCGTTTTTGTACGAGTCCTCCGATCTGCGGCAATGGGACTATATCGGGCCGTTGTTCATCGGCGATGCCTCACAAGGCGATCCTGCAGATACTGACTGGACGGGGACCATGTGGGAGTGCGTGGACCTGTTCCGGGCGGGGCAGGGTTCGCTGGGGTCCGCACCTTCTGACGGGGCGCCTGACGTACTGGTCTTCTCCGCCTGGGACGACGGCGACACCCGCCACCCGCTGTACTGGACCGGCCGGTACTCCGGGGACAGCTTCGAGCCCGCGGCGCTGCACCGCCTCGACTACGGAGGCCGTTTCTTCTACGCACCGCAGTCGTTCCAGGATGAGTCCGGCCGGCGGGTCATGTTCGGCTGGATGCAGGAAGGCCGAACCGACGCCGCGATGGTGGAGGCCGGCTGGTCAGGGGTCATGAGCCTGCCGCGAATCGTCACGGCGGCGGAGGACGGGACTCTCCGCTTCGCGCCCGTACCTGAAATCAAAAAGCTGCGCCGTGAGCACACCAGTTTCCCCGGACAGGTGCTGACCGGCACGTCAGGGCCCTTGGAAACCGGCGTGTCCGGCAAGCAACTCGACCTCGAACTGGGCTTCCAACTGGCACCGGGCGCTCTGCTGCGGCTTGGCGTCCTGGGCTCCACGGAGCCGGGCACCTTCGGCAGCCCCCGCGAGGAAACGATCATCGAGCTGCGCAGGGCGGCTGACGAAACCACCGGTGGCACGCTCCGCCTGGACCGCAAGGCAAGCACCCTGGATCCAACTGTTGATGTGGAAGACAAGTCCGGCCCCGTTCCCATGCCCGAGGGGCGGGTGCACCTGCGGGTCATCCTGGACCGGTCCGCCGTCGAAATCTTTGCCAACGGAGTCCCGCTCACAGCCCGCGTCTACCCCACCTTGGGCGGGGATCAGGTCAGCCTTGCCGCCGAAGGCACAGTACAGATACTCTCCCTCGACGCCTGGACCATGGCCGACATCCATGAGGGTACGCGGCCCCTCTTCCCCTGACGCGCGGGACCAGTACATCGAAACCCACTGACACAGCAGCATCGAGGCTGCCCAAAAACACGAAGGAACTCATGGAAGATTCACCTACGGTCTCTCGTCGTTCACTCCTTACCGGAAGCGGGGCGGCGGCACTCGGCGGATCGCTCGCACTTTCAGCAGCGTTCGCGGCACCCGCCACAGCCGTACCAGCCAAGACACGTGACCCCGGATCAAAAGGCTCAATGTCAAAAGGATCACGCCGGATGCGCCCGACCTATCACTTCAGCGTCCCCGACAACTGGAAGAACGACCCCCAGCGCCCCATCTATATGGACGGGGAATACCACTACTACTACCTGTACAACGCTGACTACCTGCAGGGCGGCGGAGGCACGTCATGGCGCCGCGCGACGACCACCGATCACGTGGTGTTCACTGACCGCGGCGTAGCCATCCCTAAGTTCAGCGACGGCAACGGCGACTGCTGGTCCGGATCCGTTGTGGTCGACGAGCAGAACACCGCCGGATACGGCGAGGGCGCGGTGATCGCCCTCGTGACGCAGGCCCCCGAAGGGCGCCAGGCCCAGTACCTCTGGTACTCGACCGACCGCGGACGCTCGTTCCAGGCCGGCGGTTCAGCCCCGGTACTCCCGAACCCCGGAGTGCAGGACTTCCGCGATCCCAAGGTGATCCGGGACGCTGACCGCCAGCAATGGTTCATGGTGAACGCCGAGGGGCAAAAACTTGGCTTCTACACATCCGCCAACCTGCGGTCGTGGCGTCGGGTCGGCGAGTTCTTGCGTACTGATCTGGGGGTGCTGGAATGCCCAGATATCTTCCGTATGACGGCTGATGATGGCAGCTCGCACTGGATCCTCGGTACGAGCGCCAACGGCAAAGGCCGCGGCCTGCCCGCAACGTACGCGTACTGGACGGGCGCTTTCGATGGGGCATCGTTCACGCCTGATCGGGCCGAGCCCGAATGGCTCGACTACGGCTTCGACTTTTATGGGGCAGTCACCTATCCACATCACGACGCATCGGGTGCGGAAGATGAGACCCTCCGCCGGGCTATCGGGTGGGCGAACTTCTGGGACTACCCCCACAACACGCCGACGCTTGAGACGGATGCCTACAACGGGGATGACATGATCGTGCGCGACCTCAGCCTCAAACAGGCGGACGACGGGTACCACCTCGTCTCCGCCCCCACGTCGGCACTGGAAAATCATGTGAAGCGCACCCACGTGCTGGGCGACGTAGTTGTCAGCGGCACCCGCGACCTCGACGTCCGCGCAGCCGCTTACGACCTGACCTGCGAGCTCGTGTGGGACCCTGCTTCCGCGCCTGCCAACCTGGGTTTCGAGCTGTGCCGCGCAGAGGGCGGCGGCAGGCACGTCGCCGCCGGCGCCTTCCTGCGGGGCCCCTTCGCCTACCTCAACAGGCGGCCAACGATCAACCCCACCGGCGGCGAAACCCAGACCCCGATCGACCCTTCGGCAGGACGGCTCACCCTCCGCATCCTCGTGGACCTCACGAGCGTGGAAATGTTTGTCGGAGACGGGCGGGTGGTGCAGTCACACCGGGTATTCCCGCTGGAGGGCGACAACGGAATCGGCCTTTACTCCCATGAAGGAGCCGCGACTTTCCGGAACCTGACCATTCGCGAAATCAAGGCAACGCAATAGTCCACGCGCCAACGGTCCGGCAGGGGCCTGCAATTGCCAACGTACCTGCCGGTTCCGTTGCCGCAGGCAAATATCACGCCTGCTCTGGACTCTTTGGCCGGGCGCAACCAGACTGTCTACAACAGCTGGCCCGGCGGGCCGGAGTTAGGACATTTTGACCTCCAACGTTGGACGGCTGGGTTATTCGACGCTTTACGCGATGCCTGTTCCATTCCTTGAAAGGATCTGGTCATGCCGGACTTCTCAGCGTTCTTCCGCTTCTCGCCACGATTCTGGGGGTGCTGTTCGCCATCGCCGTCATTTGGGTGGCGACAAAGCTGATGTGGAAGGTGGCTGAGCCCAACGAAGCACTGATCATTTCCGGGCTGACCCGCGGAACCCTTGAAACCAGAGCGGGGATGGATTTCAAGATTGTCACGGGCAAGGGTGCCCTGGTGCTTCCGGGCCTTCAGACGGTGCGGGCCCTGTCCCTCACGCTGAACGAAACTGAGCTGAAGGTTTCCTGTGTTACCTCCCAGGGCATCCAGGTCATCGTGGAGGGCGTGGTCATTTACAAGATTGGCGACGCACCGCCGTTTATCGCCAATGCGGCCCGGCGATTCCTCGGCCAGCAGCCCAAGATGGAAAGCCAGGTGTACAACGTGTTTGAGGGCCACCTGCGCTCCATCATCGGCAGCATGACGATGGAGGAAATAATTCGGGAACGGGACAAGCTCGGTTCCCAGGTCCGGAGCGCCAGCGGTGTGGAGATGGAAAAACTAGGTCTTGTGGTGGACTCGCTGCAGATCAAGGACCTGCAGGATCCCACAGGGTACATCGAGAACATCGCAAAGCCGCATATCGCCCAGGTGAAGATGGAGGCACGCATTGCCGAGGCCACCCGCAACCGGGAGGCGGCAGAGAAGGAAGCGGAAGCGGCGGCCCTGATCGCGGACGCGCAAAGCGTTTCGGCTATCAGGCAGTCGGTAGCGCAGGCGAACGCCGAGCGCGCCAAGGCGAATGCCGCCCAGGCCGGCCCCCTGGCCGATGCCACCGCGAGGCAACAAGTGGTGGTCCAGGAAACTGAAGTGGCCAAGCTCGAGGCGGACCGCGAAGAGCAGAAGCTCCAGACAATCGTCAGGAAACCGGCCGATGCAAAAGCCTATGCCACGCGAACCGAAGCGGAAGGCAAGAAGGCGGCGGACATCAGCGCCGCGGAGGCACTGGCACGCCGCACCGAGCTGGAAGCCCAGGCCAACGCCCGCCGGACGGAACTCCTGGCCCAGGCAAACGCCACCGCAGCGGCTGCCACTGCCGGAGCCACCAAGGTCACCGGCGAAGCGGAAGCCGCGGCAACCAAGGCCAAAGGTGATGCTGCGGCTTCTGCTATCAAAGCAAAGGCGCTGGCCGAGGCAGACGGCATTAAGGCGCGGGCTGAGGCCTTGGGGACCAACCAGGACGCCGTGATTTCGCAGCAGCTCGCCGAGAACATGCCGGCCATCATCGCCGCAGCCGCCGAGCCGTTCTCCCACGTGGGCCAGATGACCGTCCTGAACGGCGGCGACGGCGTCAACAAAATGCTCGGCGGGATCCTGGCACAGGCGGGCGACTACCTTCCCGCCCTGGCCTCCGCCCTCAAGAACGGCAAGGACCCCAAGCGGACGCCGCCGGCTCCGGGCGCCTAGGGACACTGGATGCACCGCGAGGTTGACCGGAGCCTGACCGGGAAGGTCGGACGGGTAACCGGACGCATCGGGCCCGGCACCATCGGCGAAGTCATGCTGCCGTACCTCGGCGGCACCATGGCTTTCCACGCCCACCCATTCGACAAGACCAGCGTCTTCGCCGTGGGTGATGAAGTGCTGGTGATCTACTTCGAGCCCCCGCAGACGGTGTACGTGGACGAACTGCCTGACGTGCTGAGGCATGGGGAATGAGTGCCGCAGGTCGACCGCACGCTTTTCCCCTGCGGGAGGGCACGCGGCGGTTTCGGCCTCGGCTTTCACGTCGGCCTTCTCGGTGTTGTACAGGGTGTCCGCCGCTGGTGGACGGCGGGCACCCTGGCTGTATCGATTACGTCAGTTGCTACATTCCCGGGATTTGCTGGGCCTCGTGGACTTCGATTTCACAGCCTCCGGGCATGTTAAGGTGCGGGTGGACTTTGGCCAGCTGCACGGCGGCATCCAGGTTGTCCGCCTCGATGATGCTGTATCCGGCTACTTCGCGCTGGCTTGGCGCCGTGGAGCCGTCAGCCGCCACGCGGACTCCATTGGCGAGCGGCGTGCCAAAGTCCACCAGGCCATTGCCCACCTTGCCTGCCCAGGCGTTCCACTCCCCCATCACTGCTGCCATGTCCTCAGGCGCTGGAGGTGCTGCTTCGGCCGGGGTCATGGGTGCGTGATAAACAAAAACATACTTGGACATGATGGTCCTTCTTTTCTTGATTGTTGGGTTCAGAGGGTGACATTGCGGCCGGTGAACGCCAGCAGCCGCTCGAGGCTGCTTGCCGTCTCGGCGGTCGGCTGCGCCGGCGCGAAACTGCCGCTCGAACGCACCTGTTCGGAAATGGTCTGCTGCGCCAGTTCCGTCACGAAATCGCTGACGACGTCGGACACGGCCACGTGCTGTCCGGTCGCCGTCGCGAAGTCCCAGGCATGAACCAAAAGCTCCAGGTTCAGGATCCCGGCAACCATCGTTGCGGGGAGTTCCGCAAATCCCATATCCACGTTTCCTTCGACGCCGCGATACGTGAAGGCCTCCACGGTGGGTTGCGCGAGTTCGGCGATGCGTGCTTCGGGGGCGGCCTCCTTGACGTCCACCGGGTCCGCGCCGAGCGCGCGGCCAATGTTCTGCAAGGATCCAGCGAGGTGGTCCAGCAACTGGGCGACGTTGAAGTCCTCACAGGGAGTGGCCTTGTCCGAGTCGGCTGCGGTGACGTTGCGCAGCACGCCCAGGAGGATGGCCAACGTTGCATCGGCAGAGCTCAGGTAGTCGATGGGGTCCGGCGCCCAGGCCCAGTCGTCGGTCCCGGCCCCGCCGTCGGATGTGGTTTCAGCCACGAGGCGGTCCAGGTAGTGGTTCCATCCCATGGCATGCGATGCGGCCTGCTCCTCGGTGAGTCCCTCGTGCACCAGCCGCAGGGATGTTCCATTGGCCTCAGGTTCCAGGGTGATGGTCACCGTGGACGCCCCCGGCGGAAGATCGCCGCCGCCTTCCCAGCCCCAGGTGAAGACGACGCGCTTGCCCGGCTCTATCTCCTTGAACGTTCCGGCTGCGTTGTGTCCAGGGGTGACTGTCCAGCGGAAATCACCGGCGATCCGGAGATCCACCCTGGCGGCAACCGTCTGCCAGCGCCTCAGCCGCTCCGGCTCCGTCAGCAGCGCGAACGCTTCATCGGCCGTGACCGGCAGGTGGATGGTTTTGTCGAAACTCATGTGCGTCCTCGCCTAAGAAAAATTGTTAGTGATCGGGCTGTTCGTGTTGGGCATTACCCCGCCGGTCGGCGAGGGCTGCGGCGTCGGAGGACAGCAGGTCCAGTTCATCGGTCCAGAACTGGGCGACAAGTGATCGGAGGCGGCCCATCCCCTGGGGGTTGAGCCTGTAGTACCTGTTCCTCCCTTCCCTGCGCGCCGTTACAAGGCCTGCCTTCTCCAGCAAAAGCAGGTGCTGGGAGATGGCGGAGCGGCTGACGTCGAAATGTGCAGCCAAGTCGCTCACCGCCTGCTCCTTGCCGGCCAGGAGATGCAGCAGCCGACGCCGATTGGGCTCAGCTGCTATCTCCAAGGCGTCCAACACAATTAGTACGTTAGTGGTCACTAACGTATTAAGCAAGGATGGGCCCTGCGAGGAGCACGTTGACGAGGGGCCGCTGTAAGTGCCCGGCAGGCGCGGGCTAAAGCAGGGTTTCGCTTTTGACGACGTTGATCATCGGTGACAGCAGCTGCATGAGGGTGAGCGCCTGCTCATGTGCGGCGTCGCTCTGGCCTGCGCAGGCGTCCTCGACAACCGTTACGTAGCGGCCTGCGTCCGCGGCACCAAGGGCGGTAGCCAGGACGCAGCAGTCGGTTGCCACGCCTGTAAGGATGAGTTCCTCACCGACCGGGATTCGTTGAGCCATTGCTTCGCCCCACTTGGTGAACGTTGGAAGGTCAATGGAACTGCGGGCGTCAACACCAGGCAGTACGAGATCCCAGATAGGATCCGCAGGATCCCGGCGCATGCCGGGCCAGCGGTTGTAATAGGAGGACCACGAACCCAATTCCGCCGGGTCCGGGACAAACCGTGTGGTTATTGGTTCAAATCCTGCGCCTGCAAGGCGTGCGATGGTTCGCGCCGCCTCGTCATACCGCGGGATGTGCCAGTCGCCTGGTTGACGGAAGGCCTGCTGCATATCGATCACAACCAGCTGGCCCTTTACTCCGCTGGTTGCGGCTTCAGGCTTGGGGCTGTTCATATTTTCTGCCTTCCTGGCCGGCGTAGGGGTCGGCGATGCCGATGTACTGGGTGGTGGTGTATTCGGCGATGCCTTCTGATCCGCCTTCGCGTCCCAGGCCGGATTGCTTGACTCCGCCGAAGGGGGCTGCGGCGTTGGAGATGACTCCGGCGTTGAAGCCGACCATGCCGAACTCGATCTGTTCGGCCACCCGAAGCAGCTTGTTGAAGTCGCGGCTGTAGAGGTAGGACGCGAGCCCGTACTCGCTGGCGTTGGCCAGCCGGATGGCGTCGTCCTCCGTGGTGAACGTGGTCACCGGAGCGACGGGTCCGAAGATTTCCTGGCCCAGGATCGCGGCGTCATTGGGGACGCTGCTGAGGACCGTCGGCTGGTAGAAGTAGCCCGGCCCATCCACGGGCGCGCCCCCGGTAATGGCGGTCGCCCCGGCGTCGACGGCGGCGGTGACGAGGGCGTGGACGTCGTCGCGGGCGCCGGCGTCGATGAGCGGGCCGACCTGGGCTGCCGGGTCAGTGCCCCGCCCGGTGACCAGCGCGCGCATCGCGGCGGCAAACTTCCGCGTAAATTCCTGGGCCACGGATTCGTGGACGAGGAACCGGTTGGCAGCGGTGCAGGCTTCGCCCATGTTCCGCATTTTGGCGGCCATGGCCCCTTCGACGGCGGCGTCGAGGTCTGCGTCTTCGAACACGATGAAGGGGGCATTGCCGCCGAGTTCCATGGAGGTCCGGAGCACGTTCTGGGCGGCGTCGGCCATCAGCCGCTTGCCGACCGGGGTGGAGCCGGTGAACGAGACTTTCCGCAGCCGGGAATCCTTGAGCAGCGGCCCGGAGATCCCGGAGGCGGACGAGGAGGCGACGACGTTCAGGACCCCGGCGGGCAGGCCGGCGTCGAGCATGGTCTGCGCGAAGTACTGGGCGGTGAGGGGTGTGAGTTTCGCGGGTTTGAGGACCATGGTGCAGCCGGCCGCGACGGCCGGTGCGACCTTGCGGGTGGCCATCGCGAGCGGGAAGTTCCACGGCGTGATGAGCAGGCAAGGGCCGACCGGTTTGTGCTGGACCAGGATCTTGTTCTTGCCCTCGGGGGTGGTGAGGTAGCGGCCGTAGTCGCGGACGGCTTCCTCGGAGAACCAGCGCAGGAACTCGGCCCCGTAGGTGACTTCGCTGCGGGCTTCGGCCAGGGGCTTGCCCATTTCCAAGGTCATCAGCAGCGCGAAGTCCTCGGCACGTTCGGTGACCAGGTCAAAAGCCCGGCGCAGGATCTCGGCCCGCACCCGGGGCGCTGTCCGCGCCCAGGACGCCTGCACGGCGTCGGCTGCGTCGAGGGCGGCGACAGCGTCGTCGCTGGTGGCGGAGGCGAGGGTGGCGAGCACCTCCCCGGTGGCGGGATCATGCACGTCAAACGTGCCGCCGTCGGACGCCTCCCGCCACTGCCCGCCAATCAATAGGCCGGTAGGAACGGCGGCGAGCAGGCTTGCTTCTTGGTCAATCGTCAAAGTCGCGTGTGCGGCCATAGCCGACTCCTTACTATGTGTAGCTCAATTGGGGGTTGCCGGACCCGTTGCCGGCAGAACCCCGCGGGTTCGGACCACGGGAGCGGGGTTCTTTGCAGTGGGAAGCGTGCTGTCGAGGACGATGTCCAGCCAAGGAACCCGGTTGGAGAAGCGGCTGATCTTGGCGGGAGCGGCCCAGCGGTAGGCGTCGTGCTCGTCATTGATTGTCAATCGACGCCACTTGCTGACGGCAGTGTAGGTATGGACCTGCCACGGGATGCCCGCGGGGTCAGGAATGAGAAGCTGTTCTCCGGCCTGGAAACCGGCGAGATCTTGAAGGGTCAGGCCTGCTTCTTCCTTGAGTTCAGTCAAGGCCTGCTCCTGTGGGGCTACGCCGGGCTCGAGGTATCCGGTGATGCAGTGCCAGAGGCCTCGCTCGTGTCCAACAGACTGGCTGCGTTTGAAGAGGGCAATCCGTCCGCGCCATTCAATGACCACGGCCACCACCGCCCGGGGCGGGCAGGCAGCGATGAAGTCCTCTGCCGTGCCCGTTCCTTGCAGTGTTGCGGTACTCATCTGGCGCTCCTGGCAGTTCCCCGGCAATCGGTCGTGGTCGTGCAGAGGTTGGGGAGGATCCTGGCGGGACCCTCCCCAATCTCTGCCTCATTGGTAATTACAGGGTTTGAGCCGCGGGGCTGCTGTCCAGCATTTCCAGGCCTGAGAGGCGCTTGCGGCGGTGGGTTGCGAAGTAGACTCCGGCTGCGACGGCAGCGCCAATGTAGTAGGAGAGGTCGCCCATCTCCGGGAAGGCGGCAGCAATGGGGCCCGTGTAGATCGAGGACATCCAGAACGGGGAGGAAAGGACGACGCCGGCCGCCCAGGCCACGAAGCCCCATTCGAACTTCCGGCTCTTATCGAAAAGTTCCCGCAGTCCCCGTTCGGTGCGCCGGCCTCCGAACAGGTAGTCACAGACCAGGACAGCAACGTAGGGCGCGATGCAATAGGCCGTCAGGTTGAGGAACGCGGTGAAGCCTTCGTTGAACCCGGTCTGGCCCCACTGCGCCACGAGGTATGACGCGATGCAGATGAAGACGACTGCGGTGTGGCGCTTGACGGGAACGCCCATGGTCTGGATCGAAATGGCACCACCGTAGACATTGAGGAAGTTCTGGGTGAAGGAGGACAGTGCGACGACGCCGAGGCCGACGGCGGCCCAGGGACCCATGAGTTCCTTCAGCGCACCGATGCTGTCGGACGCCGTGGTGGTTGTTCCCAGGAGGGTCCCGAGGATACCCATCCAGACAAGGGTGACGAAGTTGCCGAGCATGGTGGCCCAGCCGGCCCCGCGCCTGTTCCCGGCCGTGTTGGGAAGGTAACGGGAGTAGTCGGAGGCGAAGGGCATCCAAGCGACGATGAAGGAGAAGAACCAGCCGAAGAAGATGATCCAGCCGCCCACGCCGTCAAAGCCCTTCGCAGCGGTATTGAAGTCAGTTTCGACGCGTCCGTTGGCTGCTGCCACGATCGTGATGAAGACGAAGCCGATCACCAGGACAAAGGACAGGATCCGCTGCAGGAAGTGGATCAGGTTGTAGCCGATGACGGCCACACCAAGCTGGATTGCCATGAGGATCAGCGATGAGAGCCAGAAGGGGATGTCGGTGAGCAGGGCGATGGCCTTCCCGCCGAGGATGACAGTCACGGCAGCCCAGCCGATTCCGGCGAACACATTCACGTAGGCCACCGGGAAGAGGTTGCCGATGAACCCAAGCGGTCCGCGGCCCTGCATCTGCTGGGGAACGCCTAGGCGGACTCCCATCGCTGACAGGTAGCCCATTCCTGCCGAGGAGGTCACGCCGGCAAGGATGATCGCCAGGGCCGCGGCCCAGAATGGCAGGCCGAAGTAAGTGGCGCTGAAGCCCAGGACGACGATGGGAAAGTTCATTCCGGCGGCAAACCAGAGGAAGAACTGGGACCGGGGTTTGCCATGGCGTTCGACGTCGGGGATGTGCTCGATGCCGTAAGGCTCGATTTTGGTGAGGCTGTCGCGGTACCCGCGGTCTTCGGCGACGCTGCTTTCAGCAGCGCGCATGGTATCTGGGCTCATTTTTGTCCTAATGTTGGAGGCGCACCTCGGTGCGCTGCTTACGAGCAGTTCGGTCGGCGCGGTTCGTTTCCTGTCCGGGATTGTTGGCCGCGCCGGCCGTCTAAAGTTCGGCGAGTTCGGCGCCGTGGAAGAAGTGCCCGGCCTTGTAGACCATCGGCGCAGTATCGCCGATTTCCGCATGGCGGACCCTGCAGATGAAGACCGTATGGGTCTTGGCTTGGAAACGTTCCTGGATTTCAGCTTCAAGGGAAGCGGCAGAACCGTCCAACAGCGGGCTTCCTTTGGGCCCTTCGTGCCAGTTGAGCTCGGCGAACTTGTCCGCGGCCTTCGAGGCGAAAGTCTTCACCGTTCCGAGTTGCTCCGTGCCCAGGATGTTGATGCCCAGGTGGCTTGAGGAGAAGAGCGCGGGGTAGGTGCTGGATGTCTTCTGGACGCAGACCAGCACCAGCGGGGGTTCCAGGGACACTGAGCAGTAGGAGTTGGCGGCCAGCCCCTTCGGGGTATCCCCTTCCTTTGTGGTGACAACGGTAACTCCGGTGATGAACTGGCGGTTGAAAGCCTTCATCAGGTCCGGATCCAACTCGGGAAGCTCACCTCCATCCGGGACCACAGGGGAAGCGATGCCACGGAGCGGCCGGATTCCAAGGCTGGCGAGCAGCTCGCTGCCGTCCCAGGTCACGGTTTCCTTCAGGATTTTGCCGTCCTGAAGGACCAGGATGTTCGAGCCCCGGGTCTGGACGGTGAGTCCGGTGGCCGGGACGCCGAGGTATTCATGGATGTGGGTGCCGGTGGAGGTCCAGAAAACGGCGACGGTGCCGTCCCCCTCGACGACGTCGTCGACCGTAGTGCACAAATCGGGGAAAGCCTCCCGAACGGCCGCGATCTCTGACTTGAGCCCGGCGAGGTCGACAGTTGCACCTGTCGCCTTGCTGGTGCGCGTATAACCGGGAGCTACCAGGCCGTCCAGGGCGTCAAGGTCTCCCTTGTCCCAAGCGGCGAGCCAAGCGGACGTGATAAGTGGTTCGAGCGTCTGTTGCATACCACTGACGGTAAGGCAGGTCACATCACCAGGTCAAGAGGCCGTCGAAAAATAGCGAGATGGCGGGAAGAGTCGCGCATTCATAGAAATTGCTTCGCACCTGTTGACGGGACTGATGCATGCAACATACGCTTTGATGTATGCAAGAGAGACTCGAAGTAGTGAGTGAAGCCGCTGAACGGGACGGACTTCTAGATCGGATCCGCCGGCTTGTCCTGGGAGGCGACTTTCCTCCTGGCGCAGTTGTTCCTGAGGCTTTCCTGGCCCAGGAGTTTGAGGTAAGCCGGACCCCAATCCGGGAAGCCCTCAAGCAGCTTCAGCACGAAGGGCTGGTTGAGATCCGACCGAAGGTGGGAACCTTCGTGCGGGAGCCAACCCGCCGGGAGATCATCGAGCTCTTCCAGCTCAAGGAGTCGCTGGAAGGACTCGCGGCCTCCCTGCTTGCCCGGCGCGGTGAAGTCCAGGAACTCTCGATCCTGCGGCGGAACCTTGAGGAGTCCGAGATGACCTCCCTCACCCATGACACTGACGCCTATGCCCGGCTGGTGCACGAGTTCCATTGGACGATCGTTCGCGGCTCCGACAACCGGAAGCTCGTTGAGCACTACGAGCGGCTTATGAACCAGCTGGCGTATCAGCGGCTTGTCCTGCGCACGGTTGAACACCCCGGCAGGCTCGAAGCCTCCACCCGCGAGCACCGCGCCGTCCTGGAGATGATCGAGCATAAAGACCCCTTCGGGGCCGAATCCGCTATGAGGAACCACGTTCACGCCTCATCGAGAGAAGCCCTGACCGACCCGGCTCCGGATGGCCGGCACTGAACCACCACGACGAAAGGAAGCCGTGTGCTTCTCCATGACCGAAAAGATTCGACGATGAACGACCAAAGACTCGGCATCCGCAAGATTGTGTACTACAGCGAGGAGATCCTGCTCGAAAACGGTCTCTCCCCCGCCGTTCCGGCAGTACGCGCAACGGCAGCTGCCGTGGTCACCAACCCCTGGCTTGGCGGCAGTGCGACCGATGACCTGGGCGAGGAAGTAGTTCAGCTCGCTCCTGTGCTCGCACGTAGACTCACTGACCTCCTGGCGGCCAACCTCGGCGGCGTGGAGTCCATCGAGGCCTTCGGCAAGGCCGCACTCGTCGGCACCGACGGCGAAATTGAGCACGGTGCTGCCCTCATCCACACACCGTTCTTTGGCAATCTCGTCCGTGAATACTTCGAAGGCGAATCCATCATCTGCTTCGCCGACGACCGTGGCGACGCCGGCACTTCGCTCGTCGTGCCGCTCTGGCACAAGAACGCCGCCGCCACCCGCACCCACTACCAAACCATCAGCACACGCATCGGTGACGCTCCCCGCCCGGGTGAGATCGTCGTCGTCCTCGGCGCCTCGACCGGGCCCAGGCCGCACTCGCGCATCGGGGACCGCCGCACCGATCCCGTAGTCAAAGCAGACACCCTAGGAGAACTGGTTTCATGAGCATCCGTAAGATCGTCACCCTGACCGAAGACGTCCTAATCGAAGGAGGCCGCGAAGTCAGCCCGGCCGCAAGAGTCGCCGTCGTCGCAGCCATCGTCAAAAACCCCTGGGCTGGACAAGGCTTCGTCGAGGACCTTTCAGCGGGAATCGACGGGAACGCCTCCGATATCGGCGCCCTGCTCGCCCCCCGCGTGCTCGAAGCGCTCGGCTCCCCCGCCGAAGCGTATGGGAAGGCTGCCATCGTGGGCCTGAATGGCGAGATTGAGCATGGTTCCGGGCTCATCCACACGCTGGCCTTCGGAAACCATTTCCGTGACGCTGCCAATGCCACCACCCTCTTGCCGGCAGTGGAAAAGCGTGGCCCTGCCGGTGTCGTGTTCGACATTCCGCTCAAGCACATCACTGATGCAACCATTCGGTCCCACCACCAGAGCATCGAGGTCCGGATTAACGACGCGCCGCATGCCGATGAAATCGTGATCGCCCTCGCTGCGGCAGCCCAGGGGCGACCCCAGCAGCGCCTCGCCGCCTTCAGCACCGAAGCGAATTAAGGGAGACTGCCTCGTGGGCCGCGAACGGATCGCACTCATACACGGAGTCGGCCTCGACGGGTCGATGTGGGGGCCGCTCCGCGATTTCCTCGAACCGGAATTCGACATCCAGATCATCGAACTCCTCGGCCACGGACGCCGGCAACAGGTCGCCCCGGAAGGGGTCACCCTGGCAGAGCTCGCCGCGGATGTCGCGGAACTCCTGGAGCCCGGCACCCACGTCGTGGGATTCTCCCTGGGCGCCCTCGTCGCGCAGCACCTCGCCCGCTTCCGGCCAGATCTGGTGGCATCCCTGGTTTCGGTCGGATCAGTTTGTGACCGGACAGTGCAGGAGCGCGCTGCGGTTACAGCCCGGTTGGAGTCAGCTGCCTCCGACTTCCCCGGGACCGTGGAGGCGTCCATCCTCAGGTGGTACCCCGCCGGGTCCCCGGTCCCAGCCGGAATGGTCGAGGCCACCAGGGAAGTCCTGTTGCGCAATGACCCCGGTTCCTTCCTGGCCTGTTACCGCGTATTCGCCACAGCAGACGCGGAAATCGCGCCGGAGCTTCCGCGGATCACCGTTCCAGCCCATGCTGTCACCGGTGAGCTGGACCCCGGATCGACGCCGGAGATGAGCGCCCGGCTGGCCGCCGCCATACCGGGCTGTACGTACTCCGTCATCAGCGGGGCCCGGCACATGATGCCCGTCGAACGTCCCCAAGAGCTCGCCAACGAACTGACAGCCTTCATTAAGGAGCATTCGCATGTCCACTGAACGCCGCTACGAGCACTTCATTAACGGCGAATGGGTCGCGCCATCGAATGGGGATTACTTCGACAGCACCAACCCAGCAACCCTCGAGGTGCTGTACCGGGCCGCACGCGGCAACGAAGCCGACGTCTCCAAAGCAGTTTCAGCCGCATCTGCAGCCTTCGAAAACCCTGCCTGGCGGGACCTCAGCCAGACCAGGCGCGGTCACCTGCTGCGCCGCCTCGGTGACCTGGTGGGCGAGCACGCCGACGAACTCGCCCGCATGGAATCACTGGACAACGGCAAGCTACTGCGTGAAATGCGCGCCCAGCTGGCCGCAATGCCCGAGTACTACTACTACTACGCAGGCCTCGCCGATAAGATCCAGGGCGACACCATCCCGGGCTCAAGCCGGGCCATGCTGAATTACACCCTGCGCGAACCACTCGGCGTCGTCGGTGCCATCACCCCGTGGAACTCACCGCTGACACTGACCACGAGCAAGCTCGCCCCGGCCCTTGCTACGGGCAACACCATCGTCATCAAACCCTCTGAATACACTTCAGCCACCGTCCTGCGCCTTGCCGCGCTGGCCGATCAAGCAGGCTTCCCGCCCGGCGTGATCAACGTCGTCACTGGATTCGGTGCAGAAGCCGGCGCCGCGCTGGTGGAGGACCGCCGCCTGGCAAAGATCTCGTTCACCGGCAGCACCGCCACCGGCGCCCGCATCGCTGCCTCGACCGCTTCCCGGTTCATCGGCTCCACACTGGAACTCGGCGGCAAGTCCCCCAACATCGTTTTCGGTGACGCTGACGTTGCCAACGCCTCCATGGGCGTGGTGGCGGGCATCTTCGCCGCAGCCGGCCAGACCTGTATCGCCGGAAGCCGCGTGTTCGCCCACAAGTCCGTCTATGACGAGCTGCTCGAGCGCGTAGCCAACCGTGCCCGCAGCATCGTCATCGGAGATCCACTCCTTGACGCCACCGAACTGGGCCCGTTGGCCTTCCAGGACCAGCGCGACAAGGTGGCCAGCTACGTTGATCTTGGCGTCTCCGAAGGAGCCACCGTCCTGACCGGCGGCGGCCGCCCGAACATTGGCCTGGGCGGCTACTTCTTTGAGCCCACCGTCCTCACCGACGTTGACAACTCCATGCGAGTGGTCCGGGAGGAAATCTTCGGGCCCGTCGCCGCGATCATGCCCTTCGAAACTGAAGAGGAAGTCCTCCGCCTGGCGAACGACACCACCTACGGACTCGCAGCCGGCGTCTGGACCACCAACCTGGCCCGGGCGCACCGGATGGCCAGCCGCCTGGAGGCGGGAACGGTCTGGGTTAATACCTACCGCACCATGTCCCCCCAATCACCGCGCGAAGGCTTCAAGACCAGCGGCGTCGGCGTCGAGCACGGCATGGAAAGCATCCGTGAATACACCCGGGTTAAAAGCATCTGGATCAACACCGATGAATCCCCCATTGCCGACCCCTTCATCATGAGGAGCTGACCGCCTTGCCCCTGATCGAAGTCTCCATTGCCCGGGGCCGGACGCCCGCCCAGCTCCGCTCGCTCATCGATGGGCTTCACCGCGCCGCCGAAACCTCTGTGGGCGCAGCGCCCGAAAACACCACTGTCATCATCCGCGAAATTGAGCACGAACACTGGTCCCGCGCCAATCAGACCATCGCCGAACGCACTGCAGCAGCCCAGGAAGCTGCACCGAACACCGATTCGCCGGCGCAGACCGCCGCAGAACCAAGGAGCCACTAATGCGCTTTTCCCTCTTCGTCCACATGGAGCGCTGGGACGAGTCCGTCTCGCACCGGGAATGCTTCGAAAACCTGACAGAGCTGACGCTTCTCGCGGAAGCCGGAGGATTCAGCACCGTCTGGATCGGTGAGCACCACTCGATGGAATACACCATCTCCCCCAGCCCCATGCCCCAGCTCGCCTACCTTGCAGCGCGTACCTCCCGCATCCGGCTCGGCGCAGGAACCATCATCGCCCCCTTCTGGAACCCGCTCCGCGTGGCCGGCGAGACCGCACTGCTGGACGTCATCAGCAACGGAAGAATGGAAGTAGGGCTGGCCCGCGGCGCCTACCAGTTCGAGTTCGACCGCCTTATGGGAGGCATGTCCGCAGTCGACGGCGGCAAGCACCTGCGCGAGATGGTGCCCGCTGTGCGCGCGCTCTGGCAAGGCGACTACGCCCATGACGGCGAGGTCTGGCAGTTCCCGACCTCCACCAGCGTCCCGAAGCCGATTCAAAAGCCGACGCCGCCCATGTGGATCGCCGCCCGCGACATTTCCTCGCACGAGTTTGCTGTCGCCAACGGCTGCAACGTCATGGTGACACCCCTCATGAAGGGCGACGAGGAAGTCGAAGACCTCGCGCGTAAATTCGATACCGCCGTCGAAAACAACCCCGATGTCCCCCGCCCGGACCTCATGGTGCTCCGACACACCCACGTGCACTCCGCCGACGATCCCGAAGGCTGGCGGCGCCCGGCCGAGGGCATCAACAAGTTCTACCGGACCTTCGACGCCTGGTTCGGAAATAAGAGCACACCCCAGAACGGCTTCCTCGAACCCAGCCCTGAAGCGAAGTTCGCGGACCGCCCGGAGTTCACGCCTGAGTCCCTGCACCAGACAGCGATGATCGGGACGCCCGATGAGGTCATCGAGCGGCTCCGCCACTACGAGGCACTGGGCGTCACCGAATTCAGCATCTGGTCAGACAACAGCCTCACCCACGAGGAGAAGAAACGCTCCCTCGAACTCTTCATCGAGCACGTCGTACCTGCCTTCCAGGAACAACCCGCCGCCGCTGCACGCTGACAGCAGCCGCCGGCTGAACGGGCACCCGCTCCCATGCCTTGCCGGACGGGTCCGAGGCTGAGTCCCCGCCTGATCACATCGGGCGGGGATACCGCCATCGTTGAAGCACTTTTCGTTCAGCGGGCGGTCACCTTGCAACGATAGGAGGGGCAAGGACAGGGCCTGCCTCTTCCTCGGGAGTCCCGGCTCGGGATCCGGTTCGCTTCGCTTCGGCTCTTAGTCCCGCAAGGGCTCCGAGGAGGATTGCCAGGGGCACGAGGATCGCCAGGAAGATGGCGGAGAGACCCAGGCCAGCGCCAATCAGGGTGCCCCCGGCCGCTCCCCCGGCCGCCGAACCAAGCCGGGCGCCAAGTTCTGTCATACCGACACCGGTGCCGCGGACCGCCGTCGGATAAGCAGCCGCGGCGAGGATGTTTCGTGTCGGGCCGAAACCTGTCGGCAGGATGAAACCGGCAATCGTGAAGAGTGGCAGCAAGCTGGAGAACCCCGGGCTCGGAATGAACGCGATGACGAGGGTCATCACGACAGACATTGCGAGGACAATGCTGATTGTCATGTAGCGGGAGACCTTCATCAGAATGACCCCGAGGAGCAGCCCGCCAAGAACGCTGGAGAATCCGTACGCGCCTACGATTGTGCTGCTCTGCACAGTATTCAGGCCAGGGAAGGGCTGCTGGAGGAGCGTCGGAAGGTACTGTGCGATCAGCAGTTGTGTACCAAGCGAGAAGAACCCGAACACCCAGAGGAGCACCGTCGTCCGGGCGAAGCGTTTGGTCAGAATGACCCTGATGGAATCCTTGTTCTCCTCCTTCGCCGGTGGTGTCAGATCTACATTGGCCAGGTCAGCCTGCGGAACAAGGCGGGCCAGTCCTTGCCTGGCCCTCTCTGTTGCCCCGCGCACAGCGTAGAAAGCAGGGGGCTCGGGCACAACCAAAGCCAGCACAATGATGATGGCGACCGGGGCCAGGCCGCCTGTAACTAGAAGCGACCGCCACCCGCCAGTGGGTATGAGCGTCCCGGCCAGTGCCGCACCAACCGTGGTCCCCAGTCCGACACCTGCGTATGCAGCGGCAACCATTGCCCCGCGCCGCTTTGCGGGAACGAGATCAGCAAGGAGGGTGACACCGGTAGGCATCACTGCGCCGATACCGAGGCATGCGATAAGCCGCCACACCGCGAAGCCGGTGAAATCCTGGGATGTTGCCCCAAGTGTCGTCGCGATGGAGAAGAGCCCGGCGGCGCTTGTCAAAACTGTCTTTCGTCCAGCCAGATCCGCAAGGCGGCCGGCGATCATCGCGCCGGCTCCCATGGTAATGAAGCCGGCGGTTACAACGAGGGTGATTCCGCCGCCGACGGAGACACCCCACTCCTTGACGAGCGACGGGAAAGTGTGGCTGATCAGCGTCACTTCCATCCCGTCTGCCAGGAGGATGAGGGTGATGAGGGCGAAGTAGAGCCAGTGGCGCCAGGTAAGGCCGGCAGAGTCTGTAAAAGACGACAGACTCTGCTTTGCTGTGGGTGATGCAGTCATAATCCAATGAACCTCTCTGTTCAACGGTCCCGCTCGTCGTTAGGCGACGGCGATTTTGTCCCGGGGTTTACGTCGTCTGCAGTCGTGTCATGACTGGACGTCCCCACGTGGGATGCGGTTAGTTAGCGCGGACAGGCTCTGCCGACACGGCCAGGCTGCGCCGGTCAGGAACGAGTGCGCCGACTTCCTGTTCGGCCTGGTTCCGGATGGAAAGGTCAATTCCTGACCGGTCCCGCACCAGGGAGACGGCGACGAGGGAGATGACCGTCATCCCTGCGAGATACAGGGAAACGGCGTCTGTTCCGCCTGTGGCCTGCACGAGGGCTGTGGCAATGGTCGGGGCAAAGGCGCCGCCCAGGATCGCCCCCAAGGCGTAGGAGATGGACACGCCGGAAAAGCGGACTGAGGCTGGGAACATTTCTGCATAAAGGGCTGCCTGTGGGCCGTAGGCCAGTCCCAGGCCAATAGTGAATATCGTCATTGCCAGGTAAAGCATCGGCAGGGATCCTGTATTGATCATCCAGAAAAGCGGAAAGCAGGAGAGCAGCTGGGCGCCGAAGCCTATGAGGTAGGTGCGCTTTCGGCCAATCCTGTCTGCGAGGAAACCGGCGAGGTAGGTGAAGACGAGCCAGACTGCAGAACCGTAAGCGACGGCGATGAGCACGTCAGTGCGTCCGTGACCAACGGCCGGGCCGGTGGCATAGCTGGGGATGAACCCGCCGGTTGCCATGTAGCCTGCGGCGTTGTTGCCGGCGAAGATCAAAGCGGCGACGATCACGAGCAACCCATGGCGTCGAAACAGCTCGACGATCGGTACCCGGGGTTGCTTTTTGGCTGCTGCAATCTCCTGAAAGATGGGGGATTCGTCCACCGCGCGGCGTACGAAGTAGCCGACGACGATGAGGACGATGCTCAGCAGGAAGGGCACGCGCCATCCCCATTCGAGGAATGCCGCTCCCGGGGAGATGGCACCGGTCATGAGCGCCGTGACGCCGGTGGCCAGCAGCAGCCCCAGCGGAACGCCCAGCTGAGGGAACGCTCCTGCCCGCCCGCGGCGGTCGCTCGGGGCGTGCTCAACTGCCATGAGGACGGCCCCTCCCCATTCACCGCCGGCGGAGATGCCCTGCAGAATCCTCAGGAGCAGGAGCATGACGGGGGCGATAACACCGGCGGTTGCATAGGTTGGCAGGAAGCCGATCAAGGTGGTTGCCGCACCCATAAGGATCAAGGTCATCACGAGCATGGCGCGGCGCCCGATCCTGTCTCCATAGTGGCCGGCCAGGAAGGCACCGAGGGGCCGGAAGAGAAAGCTGATGCCGACGGAGGCGAAGGACAACAGCAGGCCGATGGACGCGCCGGCCGGTTCGAAGAACAGCTGGGCGAACACCAGGCCGGCGGCGGTGGCGTAGATGAAGAAGTCGTACCACTCAACAGTGGTACCGATGACGGTGGCGAAGGCGACGCGACGTTGGTTCGCCGTTGAGCTGTGGGTGGACGTGCTCATTTCTCTCCAATTGGGTGTGAGCGTGTAACCCCCTGGGGAAGCCCTGGGGATGGAACATGCCGCAGATTCTTGAGGTGGGGACGGAAGAACGGTCAGGCAGAGACGGGGATGATGGGCCTGCCGGCGGCAGCCTTGAGGGTGAACCCCCCGCTATCCGCTTGGCCACGGGTGATGGCAGTGCCGGCGGAGAGTAGTTTGCGGGCTGCCATATGGTCCGCAGCGCTGTTCACCGATTCCACGGCCGCAAGGATGCCGTCCCTGAAACAGAGGACGGAGAACTTTGCTGCCCCCTGATCGCCGAGGACCAGGATGTCGTCATCGGGTCGTGGAATTCCTGCCATCTGAAGCTTGTATGGGCCCTGCGTGGACCAGAACCACGGAAGGGCCATGTAAGGGTGCTCCGCTCCCAGGATGGTACGTGCCGCATGGCGGGCCTGGTCGGTTGCGTTTTGGACTGATTCCAGCCGCAAGCGGCCCTGGGCGTGTGCGCTGGGGAAACTGGCGCAGTCCCCAATCGCCAAAACAGCAGGGTCCGATGTGCGAAGCGTTTCGTCGACGACGATTCCGTTGCTGGTTTCGATGCCGCTGTCTGCAGCGAGCGCGTCGTTGGGCTGCACCCCGATGCCGACGAGGACGAGATCCGTCGGGTAGGAAGCTCCTGTGGTGGAGATTGCCGCTCCGACGCGGCCATCAGTGCCAGGCTCGAAGCGGTCGATGCCCTCGCCCAGGCGCAGGTTGACGCCTTGCGAGCGGTGGGCGGCAGCGAACCATTCGCTCATGGCCGGAGTCAGTGCCCGTCCCATCGGGCGTGGCGCGAATTCCAGGACGGTGACGTTGCATCGGTGTGCCAGTGCTGCTGCGGCAAATTCCAGCCCGATGAACCCGGCGCCGATGATCACAATATTGCGGGCGTTGGGCAGCGCCGCGTGCAGCGCCTCTGCATCGGCCAGGGTTTTCAGTCCGTGGATGCCGGGCAGGGAAGCGCCCGGGCAGTTCAGCATCCTGTTTCTCGCGCCGGTCGCGAAGACGAGGTGGTCATAGTGGAGTGAACCTTCGGTGGTCTGTACCTTGCGTTCGGCCCGGTCGATACCCGTTGCCTTGACGCCGGCGTGGAGCGTGACGTTCTTGTCAGGGAAGAACGATGCGCCTCTAAGCGGCAAGGGAGCCGCCTCCTTGCCCGGGGCGAGGTAGTCCTTCGACAGCGGCGGCCGTTGATAGGGCAGCCCTGGTTCCTCGGCGATCACGTCGATTGTTCCGTCATATCCTTCGGTCCGCAGCGTGTCAGCGACCTGCAGCCCTGCCTGTCCCCCGCCAATGATGACAACGTTCATGTCGCGTCCCCGCTTCTAAAGTTGGCCGGCAGGGATGTCGACGACAATCTCTGGCAGGTCAGCAACGATTTCGATCTGGCAGGCCAGCCGGGAGCTGTCCATACGCTCTGCGGTGGTGCAGTCAAGCATTTCGTCTTCGTCGTCGCTGATGCCGGGCAGTGCCTGTGCATATTCCGGCCGGACGTAGACGTGGCATGTGGCGCACATGGCCTGGCCTCCGCATTCGCCAATGATGCCGTCAATGCCGTTGTTGACGGCGGCGCGCATCAGGGTAGTGCCTGCCTCGACCTGGAGGACTTGCTGAGTGCCGTTGGGCTGGGTGTAGGTGATGGTGGGCATCGTTGCTCCTTTAGTACTTCGGATTGCTTTTAGTTCCAGGTGACGGGCAGGCTGGTCAGGCCGCGGAAGACCCAGCCGTCCCAGCTCTCATTCCGTCGTTCGTCCACGCGCAGTCCGGGGAAGCGCTTGTAGGCCATGGGCACGGCGATCTGGCCAATGGAGGCCTTCGCTGCCCAGTGTCCGGCGCACAGGTGGACGCCGCTGCCGAAGGCGAGGTGGGGGCGCTTGGGCCGGTGGATATCGAATTCTGCCGCTGTTGCGCCGAAGTGGGCGTCGTCGCGGTTAGCGGATGCCACCACAACGCCGATCCCGGCGCCCGCGGGGAGACGGACGCCGTCGAGGATAGTTTCCCGTGTGGTTTCGCGTGGGTACATGCCGATGGGTGATTGCCACCGGACCGCCTCGTCAAACACGGATGCCCACAACGATGGGTCGGCGAGGACCTGCTCGCGCTGTTCGTGGTGGTTGCTCAGGGCCCAGACAATGTTGGTAACCATGTGCTGGGGTTCGTTCATCCCACCGGAGATGGTCAGTTTGACGTTGGCCGCAATGTTGGAAGTGGGCAGCCCACTGTTGGCGAACGCGGACAACATCGAGGCGTCCGGGTTTTTCCGGTAGAAGGGGATCAGTTCCTCCAGCACGCGGTCAGCCTCCGCGGTGGCGGCGTCGCATCGGTCCCAGATGGACTGGTCGTCCAGGACATTTCCCATGCCTGCGATGAAGGCGTGGGACCAGCGGCGCACCTGCTCGACGGACACGTCCTTCAGCCCCAGCAGGTCAATCAGGTTCTGCGATGCCACGGGGGCTGCATAATCCCGGTTGAGGTCCGCTTCCTCTGGTCCAATCTCGGCAACTTTCTGGAGGTAGGTTTCGGCGTTGCGCTCAAAGACCGGTCCCCAGATTTCCTTGATCGATTTGGGACGAAGAACGGGATTCACCGGTGCCCGGTCGAGCGAGTGCTCCGGATCGTCCTTGCGCAACATCGGCCGGGCGCCGATAGCCCTGGTCATGGTTGCACCGGAAACGTTGGCGCTGAAAATCTCCTGGTCTTGTTCAACCGTGTGGCAGCCCGCATAAGTGGTGACAAGGAACTTATTGAGCTGGGGAACCCAGGCGACCGGGGACTCTGCCCGAAGGCGGGCGTAGGACGGATAGGGATTGGTTGCAAGGGCGGTCACGTCTACCCAGTCAGCCACAGGGGCGCCTGCGGCATCCGTTGATACGGGAGTGGGAACCTCGCCACCCTTGAGTTCCACCGAGGCCGGCGTGGGACGTGTAATCTCTGGATTCGCCCGGAACGGGCACTGCCCGGTTTTTGTGGTCATGTGTTGCTCCTACTGGCACGTCATTGTGTACCCCGGCACTGCTGGTACGTCTTGGTTGTAATCAGTGTCACGGGAAAGCATTCCCCAGTAAACTGCGGATATCAGAAGAACTAATTCGATTCCTTAGGAAAAGAGGCGGCGGTGCCGAAATTCACTTTTCGACAGCTCGAACTTTTTGCGGCACTGCCCGAACACAGCACCTTGGGGTCAGCTGCACAGCAGCTGCACATCTCCGAATCGGCGCTTTCCCATGCCATTAGTGAACTGGAGGCAGCACTCGGGGAACAGCTGTGCATCCGCAGGAAAGCCAAGGGAATGCACCTGACACCGACGGGGCGCCACTTCGCCCGCCGCGCCGGGGAACTGCTGCGGGAAGCCAGCCTGCTGGCAGACGGGTTGGGAGAGATCCGCGGCGAATTGAAGGGGCCGGTGGCGTTGGGCTGCTACACAGGCCTGGCAAGCAATGTCCTCCCCGCCGTGCTTGAGGGCATGGCGAAGCTGCACCCAAAAATCGATATCAGCATCACCGTAGGAGATCACTCCGAGCTGCTGCCTGCCCTCGAAGACGGAAGCCTGGACACCGCCGTCGTCTATGACATCGGCCTGTCCGAGGATGTGGAGCGCACATTGATCTACGAGACCGAAGTTATGGCCGTCCTGGCCGCCGACGATCCTCTTGCCCGCGAGGAGGACATTGAACTGGCAGATTTGGCCGGCAAGCCGCTGATCATGCTCAACACGGCACCCAGCACGGAATACACGCAGTTGATGTTCTCCCAGCGCGGACTCAAACCACACCTTGGCGCGGTCGTCCCGCAAATCGACCTCGTCCGGGCAATGGTCGGGCGCGGACTCGGCTATAGCCTGCTGATGTCCCGGCCCAACCAGATCCCGGTTTCGAGCGAAGGCAAAGGGCTTGTCACCAGGCACCTCCGCCCCCGGGCAGGCCAAACCTCCGTGGTCGCCGTATGGCCCAAGGAAACAATCCTCACTAACCGGGCCAAGGCGGTTGTGCAATACGCCGTCGAGGTCCTGGATGCAGCCAACCCGGAAGGAACCGGTGATCGGCATTCGCGTGCTGGCGAACCTCAGCCAAAGGAGGCATAAAAGGGGATTGACTCCACGAGTCAATCCCCCTTTTATGCCGGTACCGCTCTATGGTGATACGGCCTGCCGGTCAAGGGCAAACCTGGCATATTCTTCCAACAGCCCCGCGTTATCCACCGACCCGGGATCCGCTACGGTCTCCAGCGGTGATCCCTGCAGCAGCCGCTTTACGGGGACCTCCAGCTTCTTTCCGGTGCGGGTATGCGGAATCCCCGGCATGAACACGATGTCGTCGGGCAGATACCGAACGGACAGATTTTCGCGGATAGATCTGGCGATCGCTTCCCGGGCGGCGCTCTGGTCTGCGCCATCGGCCAGGTGGACGAACAATGGCATGTAGTAATCGGTGCCCAGTTCCGCACCGACTACCAGGGCCTCGGCGACGTCCGGCAGAGATTCAACCACGGCATAGATGTCCGCCGAACCGAGCCGCAGCCCGTGGCGGTTGAGAGTTGAGTCGGACCGCCCATGGATGAGGATTCCCCGGAGCGTGAATTCGATGAAGTCCCCGTGCCGCCAGACCCCCGGATACATCGCGAAATAGCTCTCGTGATACCGGCTGCCGTCATCGCCCCAGAAGCTCAGCGGCATCGATGGCATCGGCTGGGTCACCACCAGTTCGCCTTTGCCCCGCGTGGGATTGCCGGCTTCGTCCCATGACTCCACGCGCACGCCCAGGGCGGGTCCCTGGATGTAGCCCACATGGACGGGCAGTGTCGGTGACCCTCCGACGAAAATGGAGGCGATGTCGGTCCCGCCGCTCATCGAGTTCAACCAAAGGTCACCCACCTTGCCGTATACCCAGCGATAGCCGTCCGCGGAGAGCGGCGAACCGGTGACCTGGAGAGACTTCAAGGCACCCAGGTCATGGTCGTGCATCGGCGCAAGGGATGCCTTGGCGCAGGCGTGGACGAAGCCGGCACCGACGCCCAGAACCGAGACCCGCTCTGCTGCGGCGATCTGCCAGACCCGGTCGATCGACGGAAAGGTGGGGTTTCCATCGACGAGTACGGCTGTGGCACCGACTCCCAGCGCGGAGACGAGCGAGTTCCACAGCACCCAACTCGTCGAAGCGACGTTCAGGTACCGGTCCCCGGGCCGCAGGTCGGAATGGATGAGGAGCATTTTCATTTCCTCAAGCAGTGCTCCGCCGTGCCCGTGGACAATACCCTTGGGAATACCAGTGGTCCCCGAGGAGAACAGGACCCACAGGGGGTGGCTGAACTCGACCTCTTCGAAGACCAGCTCCGCCGGTTCAGCAACAGCCTGCTCCCAGGCCACGGCTGGAACCTGGGTGGGGATACCTGGCATGGAGGTATGCCGCCCCACCCAAATAATGTGCTCGAGCGTAGGGAGCTGGGCAATAATGTCCCCCAGCTCAGCACGGCGGTCCCGGTCCTTCCCGCCGAGCCGGTAGCCAGGCGCGGCAAGGAGGATTTTAGGGTCGAGCTGGGCGAACCGCGTCACGATTGCGCCCGGTCCGAACTCCGGAGCACAGACCGACCAGATGGCTCCAACGGAGGCGGCGGCAAGCAGCCCGACGACGGCTTCGGCAACGTTGGGAAGTATTCCGACGACGCGGTCCCCCTTGCCCACACCACGGGCACGCAGGTACGCGGCCAGGGAGGCCACGTCCCGCCTTAGGGCATCCCAGCTCACCTCCTCACGCGTACCGTCCTCTGCGATGCCGATAAGTGCGGTCCCCTCATGGCCCTCCAGCAGGTGCCGCGCGAAGTTGAGGGTGCGTCCCGGGAACCAGCGCGTGTGCGGCATGGCATCACTCGTGCACACCGGCCCCGCCGTTCCACCAAAATCGACGCCGGCAAACTCGGCGAACAGTTCCCAGAACTGTTCCGGCTCATCCACCGACCACTGCCACAGCTCCTCGTAGCCGGAACCAACCTCAATGTTGCGGCCTTCCAGGAAAGCGGCGAATCGGCCGACGCCGGTCTCCTCAGCGAATGCGGGGTCGGGTTGCCAGATCACCTCGCCGTCCGCGGCCTGGGCGCTGGTGATCATGCGCTCTCCAAGTGCCGGGAGGCCTCCCTGCGCTCAGCGATCTGTGCTGCCGTGAGTGGTTCGGTTCCGATCAGCACGAAGAGAACCCTGGCGGTCTGGTCAGTGCGGTTGGACCACGCGTGGCTGGTGGCGCGCTGCACGGCCACATCGCCGGCACGCATGGTTGACTCACCTTCATCCACCAGCAGGGTGATCTCACCCTGAAGAACGACGGCGTAGTCCAGCGAGTCCGTGCGATGGAACCAGAAGTGCTTGGACCCGCTGTGCTCGGCCCCCGCTTCGGCTTCGTCATGCCCGTCGAGCTCGCTGAAGATCACCGAGCCCGCATCATCCGGATACACCGAGTCCGGGGGAAAGTCGGCGATGCGCAAGATCGTCTGTCCCGGGGCGGGAAAGCTGGGGATCTCGGCGTCCGCGCTCGCTGGATCCTCGTCACTGACATGATCGATCACCCCAGGCTCGGTCAGCCAGGGGACTGTGGCACCGAATCCCGGAATCATGTCCGAAGACCAGTGGTTGGGTGCCGCTCCGTCCGAGAGGATGACGGCGCGTCCCTTGTCGTCGTGGCCGGTGACGACGCGGCGGACTGGGGGCCGGGTCATCAAGCCACCCATTCTTCGTGCGGGTAGGTGCGCGGTTCAGGCCACCAGGGCGCCTTGTGGCGCTCGGCGGAAATCGGAGTGCGCAGTGTGCCTACGCCCTCGAGTTCGAGTTCAATAACGTCGCCGGGTTGCAGGAACTTGCCGATCTCCACGCCGGCGCCGAAGCCCATGGTGCCGGAACCGATGATGTCCCCTGGCTGCAGGCGGTCGGAGATCGAGACGTAGGCCAGCAACTCGGCAGGGGTGTACACGAAGTCCTCGACCTTGGTGTCGGAGAGGACTTCCCCGTTGACCCGCACCTGGCCGCGCAACCCCTCAATGGATGCGATTTCATCCACTGTGGTGACCCAAGGGCCAATGCCATAGCCGAAGTCCTTGCACTTTTGCGGGCCCATGCCGATGGCCATTTCAGCGGCTTGGATATCGCGTGCGCTGAAGTCGTTGAAGATGGTAATGCCGAAGAGATGGTCCAGCGCTGTCTCCGGGGTCAGGTCGCTCCCCGACTTGCCCACCACGTAGCCAACCTCAAGCTCCCAGTCCAGGGCCTGCGTGAAGTCGGGATAGGGCAATTCCTGGTTGTGCCCGTAGGACATGGCCGTGGTGCCCTTGAAATAGCCTGGCCGGTCGTAAATCGAGCGGGCCGGCTGCGCCTTGGCGACAATACGATGGAAGTTTTGGATGTGCTGCTCGAACGTCAGGCCGTCCCGTATGACGGGAGAGTCGACAGCAGCGCGCCACGAGACCTCGTCGATCGGGTACGAGGCGTCGTCGGCAGCGGCAAGCGCGTCGTGGGCCGCGTCCAGGAAAATGGAGCCTCCCCCAATTCCGGCAGCCAGGCTCCCGGGGAGGACCGCCAGGGCCAGCGCCCGTGCCCGGTCAGGATCGGCGGCCTTGCGCTGAAGGGTTAGGGCATAGGCGCGTGCCAGATCAATGACCCGTCCTTGTTCAGGCTGGGCCGCGACGAGCCGGATCTGTTCGCCGTCGGGCGTGGGCACTGCTATCCGTCCCAGTTTCATGGTTACTCCTAAGTTTCATCCATACGATACGTACAGTATCGCATTGAATTTGTGCGGTTGCAATGGGGCAATCCCAGGGGTCGTGCCGTAGGGCCAATGCAGTTGTTCTGAATCTATGACTGGTGGAGGGAGGGCTGCATTGCCCTCCGCAGCGGTTCTGAGTCGCAGAGCTCCTCCAGGGCAACGGTGCCCGGAAGCATGTCCAGGCTTTGCCGGATTCCGGTCAGCAGCTCCAGCCCGCGATGATCCACTGCAAGCGTGCGTGCCCGTGAGTGCCACGCACTTGCGGCTCCGGCCTGGTATCCGCAGCGTTCAAGCAACTCGATGCCCTGCATATCCGGCATCCGTCCTCCGGCTTCCACCCCGCGTAACAGGGCATTGAGGTAGCGCTCCAACTCCTCGGATTCGAGAATGTCGGCGCGCACCACCAGTCCTTGGCCGGGCAGTTCCGGCAGCCATGCATTGATGTCGACGACGCGGGCGAACCCGGCCTTTTCGGCCAGTTTGTCGAACGGCGCCCCGAGCAGCGTCGCTTCCACGTCGCCGGCGAGCAGTGCATCAAGGCGTTGGCGCACACCACCCACCACTACGTAGTCAACCTCGACGCCGGCGTCCCGAAGCAGGCGCTTGGCGATAAGCGCAAAACCGTTGTTGGGAGCGTCAACGGCAAAGCGGCACCCTGCCAGGTCCGCCAGTGTTGCGAGGCCGCCGCGGGCATGGATGCCCAGTGGCGTAGTCGCCTCGACCTGGGCCACCAGGCGCAGGTCGGCCCCGGCCAAGGTCCATTCGAACAGGTTGTCGATCGCGGTGACAGCCATGTCCTGCTCCCCGGAGAGCAGGGCCCGAAGCTGCTCGGCGCTCGAGGTAGTCCGCGTGAGCAGCACCTGTGCTCTTTGCAGGAATCCCAGGTCTTCCGCCAGCAGGCAGGACACCGGCGGGACGAAGTGGCTCTGGCGCAGGGTCACCGGGCAGCTCCGCCGGCGGCAGCGACAGCGCCTGGCCGATCAACGTACCAGGGAGGCAGTTGCCCGCTGGGCCCTCGGACCGTCGAACGCTGGGTACCGAGTCCGCTGATTTCCGCCTCCATCACGTCGCCATCCCTCAGGTAACGGCCCCAATGGGAACCGTTGCCCGCCGGCGAACCGGTAATGAGAACATCCCCGGGCAGCAGTACGGCCACCGAGGAGGCGTAAGCGATCAGGCTCGGAATATCGAAGAGCAGGTCATCGGCCAGGGCGTCCTGCATCAGACTGCCGTTGAGGCTCAACCGGATCCGCAGCTTCGCCGGGTCTGGGACGAACCGTGCTGGCATCAGGTAGGGTCCGGTCGGGAAAAAAGTGGGCTGGTTTTTAGCGCGGAACCAGTCGGTGCCCATCATCGCGATGTCGTTACGGGGGACCAGCGTGCGGGCGGTGATGTCATTGACGATGGTGTACCCGGCCACGTAATCAAAGGCTTCCCCGGCCGAGACACGATGAGCCCTGCGTCCGATGACCACCCCGAGCTCCAGTTCCCAGTCGACGTTGCCGCCCACATCCGGCAACAGCACCTCGTCATAGGCCCCGCATACTGCCGATGGTAATCCGGTCCAGACATAGGGATCACCCGAGCGGCCGCGCTCGTCGATTTCGGCTGCCGCGTCGGCTGCCAGTTGCGCCGCATCCGCACCTTCCCTGCCCAGCTTGTGGGCCACGCTCATCTGCAGGACGTGCTCCCGGTAGTTTGCCCCGGCTGCGATGATGCTGCCCACCGGCTGCACCGGCGGCAGCACGTCCAGCGCTTCCAGGGGGCGGGCACCAGCCGCAGCCGGGTCGATGGACGCGAGTACATCCAGGTGCGCGTCCCAGTCGGCGAAGAGATCGCTGACGCGGGAAATTCCCGGCAGCACGGTGCGCAGGTCAACCACCCGGTCCCCGAAGACCGCGCCGGGGAATTCCTCCCCGGCCACTTCGAAGGTGCCCAGCGCGAAAGCGCTTGTCTGTTGTTCTTCCATGAATCCTCTTTGAGTCGCTATTTTGGTGATTAAACCGGCGGGGGGACGTAGAGTCCCTTGTCCTGGTCGTTGAACATCTCCCGGGCGATGAATTCGTCCATATCGCCCCCGGTTCCCCACTGGTCGGAAGTCTCAGGGTCACGCGTGTCGAAAATGCTCGGGTGCCACGTGTCCTCGTCCACTGAGTCCAGCTCCGTGGTGTATTCCATGGTGTTGCCGTTGGGATCGTGGAAGTAGGTAAAGGTGTTGTCGCCGGCCTTATGGCGGCCCGGGCCCCAGATCTTCTTGAACCCCGAACGCAGCAGCCTGCCGCTGCCGCGCATGTACTCGTCGATGCCGCGCAGCTCAAAGGACGCGTGCTGCAGCGAAGCATGCGGGCCGCGGGAGATGGCGATGGAGTGGTGCTGGGCATTGCAGCGCAAGAAGTAGAAGAGGTCACCCATGTGCGGGTGCTTCAGGGTGTCAGAGAGGCGGAAGCCCAGGTGCTGCTCATACCAGGCGCGCATCTTTTCCGGCTCAGGAGAGTTGAGCACCACGTGGGAGAGCCGGACCGGGATCGCCTCGCGTTCCTCGATCTTGCGGTGCTGGCGCACTTCGACGTCCGAGGAGACCTCGATAGTGCGTCCCTCGAGGTCGAAAAAGCGGAAGCCGTATCCCCCGCCCAAGGTCTTGAGGTCATCGGGTTCCCCGATAAGCTTGACCCCTTTTGCAATAAGGTCCGAGGCGAGCTGCTCCACAGAGGCTTTGTCCGCCGCGCCGAACGCGACCATGTCAAGGCGCTTCTCCTCGGCCTGGCGGACGCGGACCGAATACTGTTCCGGTGAACCTTCTGCGGCGAAGTAGGTCACGCCGCCGTCGTTCTCCATTTCAGTGAGTCCCCAGTGGTTTTTGTAGAACTCAACCTGCTTTTGGTAGTCAGGGACCGCGATATCGAAGTGCCTCAGGTGTGTGATCGGGCTGAATGCCATGATGGGCTCCTGTATTTCGTCCGTCTGGTGGGTTTGTGGGTATGCGGAATGTGCTTTAGAGGGGTGCCGGCACGTCGCGGCCAACGCCCGGGATGCTGGAAATGAGGCGTTCGAACGCCTGGGGGGTGTCGCCGAGGCCCAGGATGTAGCGATCGGGGCGGACGATAACCACCTGGGCCCCCGCGGCTGCAAGGAGCTGGCCCACCTTGGCCGGATCGAACAAGACCACGATGTCGTCGTTATCCTCCAGTTGTTCACGCAATGCTGCCGGGACGGTGGAATAGATTTCGCGGGTTGTTGCCAGCAGGAAACGCGCTCCCACCATGTCATCCAGGCGCACCCCATCGCTGAGGATCGGTTGCATGGCGAGCCTGCCGGCGCGCTCATCAGTGCCACCTTCGTGCAGGCCCGGGCCCAATGGTGGGGCGACTGGTGCCGAGGCAGCCGGGTTTGCCCGGATGAAGGCATCGCGTTGCCTGGCGATCCCGGCGTCGGTGGTTTGCATAAAGCCCGCGGCCCGGGTGGCCTGCTCCACCCAGAACCGTGCATGCGGCTTCCGTTCGCCCTCATAGGTGTCAAGCAGGCTATGGTCTGCTGCTCCGCGTTTGACGGCGCCCAGCTTCCAGACAAGGTTTGCCACATCACGTATCCCTGCGCAGAGGCCCTGCCCAAAAAGCGGTGGCGCCTGGTGGGCGGCATCCCCCGCCAGGAAGATGTTCCCTGCCCGCCACTGCCGTGCGATGCGCCCCCGGAAGGTATAGATAGCGAGCCGGTCCGCAGTGAACTTGTCTGCCGGCAGCACACCGTGGCTGATCCTTTCAACACCCGCGGGAGTCGCTAGTTCCTCGGGGTCATCCCCCGGCATCATCATGAATTCCATCCGCACGCGCTTACCGGGGAGGCGGATCCACAGGGAGGGCCGGGTGTGGTGGCCCAGGAAGATCATGTCGGACGAGAGCCCTGGGCTGTCTTCCAAGATGCCGTCGGCGACGAGCCACTGCGCATCCTCGCCCAGCTTCTCGCACTCGATACCCAGTGCCTGGCGGCTGGGTGAACGTGCGCCGTCCGCTGCAATGGCCCAGCGCGCGCGGATCAAGTGTTCAGCGCCGTCGGAGTCACGCACGGCCACTTCGACGCCCGGCCCCTCATTTCGCACGGAAAGCACGTTGGTGCCTCGGCGGAGCTCGACGCCGGGAAGTTCTTCCACGACTTCCCGCAGCAGGACTTCGATGTCGGGTTGATGAAAGGTGAGGTCGTCATGCCAGCCCTGGGCGCCAAACTGACCCGTGGGAACGGACACCAGGACTTCCCGTTCCTCGTTCTCGATGTGGAAGGAGGACATTGGCAACGTTGCCTCGGCGAAGCGCTCGGCTACTCCCAGCGATTGGAGGGTACGGAAGGTTTCGCCATCAAAATGCACAGCGCGGGCCGTCGGCCAAACCTTCACGTCGCGCTCCACCCCTATGGCGGTCAGGCCCGCCCGCCCCAGCAGGGCCAGCGCAGTGACTCCTACGGGGCCTCCCCCGATAACTACCACGTCGACGTTGACGTCCGTCATCTTACTCCTTCAAGTTCAGTACGTATCGTTTCGAATAAAAGTAACATGCGTCACCTGGTCGCACAAGGGTTTGCCGGTAAGGCGCGGGACCACCTACGCCTTCCAGACGGTCTTGAGGTTGCAGAACTCCCTGATGCCGTCCGCCGCCAGTTCCCGACCAAACCCGGAGCGCTTGATTCCGCCGAAAGGAAGCTCCTGGTAAGAGACCGTCATGCCGTTAATGAACACTGCCCCTGCATCAAGATTTGCCAGGAACCACTCCTCTTCCTGGGCATCGGCCGTCCAGACTGAGCTGGAAAGCCCGAAGACAGTCTGGTTGGCAATCCTCAAGGCATCCTCGCGGTCCCGGGCGCGGTACAGCGAGGCCACGGGGCCAAAGGCCTCTTCCTGGATGATCCGCATCTCTTCAGTGAGTCCGGCCAGCACCGTGGGGGCATAAAAGAACCCAGGGCCCTCCGGAGCCGTCCCGCCGGTCAAGACCTGGGCGCCCAGGGCGCGGGCATCCTCGACAAGTTCAGCCAGCTCGTCGCGTCCGGCCAGAGTGGCCAGCGGCCCCACCTGGGTTGCGGGATCCAGCGGGTCTCCTACGACAAGACCAGACATCAAATTCACGAATTCGGCAGTGAATGCGTCGTAGACCTCGGTGTGCACGATGAAACGCTTGCCGGCGATGCAGGATTGCCCATTGTTGCTGATCCGCGCACGCACGGCGGTCGCTGCCGCCTCCGCGACATTGGCTGAGGGCATAACAATGAAGGGGTCAGAGCCACCGAGCTCCAGCACGGATTTTTTCACGTTGTCAGCGGCGATGGACGCCACCGAGCGCCCGGCCGGCTCGGAACCGGTCAGGGTGACAGCTTTGACCCGCTCATCAGCCAGGACGGCAGCCACCCCGGATCCGCCGATCAGCAGGGTGCGGAAGGAGCCGATAGGGAACCCCGCCCGCTCGAAGAGCGTGTCAAGGAAGAGTGCAGCCTGCGGCACGTTGGAGGCATGCTTGAGCAGGCCGGAGTTTCCGGCCATAAGCGCCGGGGCCGCGAACCGAATGACCTGCCACAGCGGGTAGTTCCACGGCATGACGGCCAGGACGGTCCCGAGAGGCTCGTAGCGGGTCCATGCCCGGCTCGCGCCCACCGATGAGGGGTCCTCCAAAGGGGCATCGGCAAGAAATTCCTCGGCCCGCGCGGCATAAAACCGCATGGCCTTGACGCACTTGTGCACCTCGGCGATCGATTGGGCAATGGGCTTACCCATTTCGACGGTGATCAGCTCACCCAGGCCCTCCGCCTGGTCCTCGAGGATTTCCGCAGCGGAAAGCATCCAGCGGGCGCGCTGGGCGAAGCTTGTCCCGCGCAAAACTTGCGCTGCTTTGGCGGCTTCCTCGATGCGTTCCCCGACCTCCTCCGCCGTGTGGGGTTCAACGATCAGCTCGGTGGCTCCGGTGGTGGGGTTGACAGTGGCGATTGCCATATTGGGATCCTCTTCCTTGAGACGTGTTCTCCGTCACGACTATATAGGATACGATTCGTATCGGATACTATTTTTGTTCTCTCGTGAGCTATTCACACGCTGCAGCCCAGGGCGGCTGCCTGACACAAAGGAGTGCACGTGAGCACTGACGGCGAGCTACCGAAGAATCTTCCGCTCTTTCTCACCGACGCCGACGTGGCCAGTCTTTCGGACTGGCCGGCGGCGATAGAGGCGGTCCGGACCGCCTATAAGGCACCCGGCGACGAGGCAGGCACTCCTGGACGGATTTTCGCCCAGACGCCCCGGGAGTGGCTGCGGATCATGCCCTCCGTACCGCCCAGCGGGCAACTGTTCGGGGCGAAATCCATCGCAGGGTCCTTTGCTGATGGGCTCCGCGTCAGCTATTTGATCTCCCTCTTTGACAAGGACACCGCGGACCTGGTGGCGCTGGTGGACGGGAACCGCGTTACCGGTCTGCGTACCGCTGCGACTACTGCGGTGGGCACCTCCACTATCGTTCCGCCACGGCCGCTGACCCTTGGGGTGATCGGTTCGGGTTTTGAAGCCCGTTCCCATCTGACGGCCTTTTCCCACGTCCTTGAGTTCGCGGACATCCGGGTGTTCAGCCCGACAGCGGCCAACCGTGAGGCCTTTGCCGCCGAGTTCGACGGTGCCTTCGGTGCACCCGCCCGCGCTGTCGGTTCCGCCAGCGAGGCTGTGGAAGGTGCCGACCTGATTTTGTGCGCGGCCCGCTCCCGGGACGAGTCCCCCACACTGCAGGCCGAATGGGTCGGCCCCAACTCGGCGGTCGTCTCGATCGGTTCCACCACCCCGGCCCAGCGGGAACTGCCCGTGGAACTGATCGCCAGGGCCGCGACGGTGGTGGTGGATACGCGAGACGAGGTGGTGCACGGCAGCGGGGACATGATCGCGGCCCGGGCACACGGTGTCGAGGTGGATTCACTCGTCGTCACGCTCAATGCTGTGCTGACCGGAGAAACCGAAATCGACGTCGAGCGTGGAATCCGGATCTATAAGTCGACCGGTTCCGGGCTGCAGGACATCGTTGTAGCCGAGATGCTCGTGGACCGCGCCCGCGCGGAGGGCATTGGCACGGTTCTGCCCGTCGGCATCGTGACAAGCCGCAAATAGCCCCAGAGACAAGACCCACTCAAAGAATCAAGGAGTACACCATGGTGGACTACACCAAATCCGAGGCACGTTCCTGGGCACGGGAAAACTTTGTCGGCACAGTCGCCGTCACGCACCCGTCCTTCACCCCGGATTTCTCCGGTATCAACGAAAACGCAATCCGCCACGACATCCTCCTGCTCAAGGAACGCGGCTACAAGGGTTCCCTGCTGATCGCCGAAGCCAATATCACCCCGGAAGAGAATGCCCGGATTACGGAGGTGGCCCGTGAGGCAGCCGGGGATGACTTCGGGCTCTTTTTCCACGCCATTTTCGGCACCCTGGAAGAAAATATCCATGCCGCGAACCTGGCCACGAAGGCCGGTGCGGATCGGGCCCTGCTGGCCTACCCTTCATCGTTCTGGCCGACGTCGTATGACGAGGTGTTTGACTACACCAAACGCTTCACCGACGAAACCGACCTGGCCACCATGCTGTTCCCGCTGCCGGCCTGGGGGTTCGAACGCATTCACCCAGCAGGCATGAGCGTTGACTTCGTGCGCCGCGTCCTTGACGCGATGCCGAGTATCGTCGCCATCAAGGCCGAACAGGGCTACCCGGGTATTCCCGGGGTCATGGAGATGTACCACCACTTCCGGGACGAAGTGGTGATTTCCTGCCCCATAGAGGCTGAGATTATCCCCCTGATGTCGGTTCTGGACGTCCAGTTCTCCGGTACCGCGAACACGAACTGGATGGGTGATTACTACCCGAAGACCTTTGAACTGGCGCGCAACGGCAAGTGGGAAGAGGCCATGGAGCGCTACTGGGAGGTCCAGCCCGCCCGCGCCGCCAACATGGCCGTGTCCTCAACCTCCACGCCAGGTACAAGCTCCATCAACCGCACCCAGTGGAAGTACCAGGAGTGGCTCTCCGGCTTCAATGGGGGCGCCCTGCGTGCCCCGGCAGTCAGGCTGCCGGACCGCTTCATGAAGCAGCTGCGCGCAAGCCTGGAAGCCTCGGGCCTGCCCGTCACTGACACGCCGGACTCCGAGTTCCTGCGCGGACGCGTCAGCGCCTAAAGCGAACCCTTTCCCAGCGCCGTTCGGCTGGTGGGTCAATAGGGCCCCTTGGATCACCGACGTTACATGCAGCCGGGCGATCCAGGGGGCTTCCTCTTGTGAAGAAGGACCAGCAGGGGGAATTGAGGGCATGGGCAGGGCCCCTTCCAAATTGGATGCTAAGTGCGCGTCCAACCTGGAAGGGGCCCTAGACAATTCCGGCCAAGCAACGGCCAGAAGTAGTTCAGCGCCCTCTATGCTCCGGCGGCTGAGAAGAAGAGGTCGAGTTTGTCAGCGGGAAGGTAGTCCTCCGGGTCGCCGGCCAGGTCCGTCAGGTCGTTCTGGTCCCACGACGGGTCCGATACATCGGCGAGATTGTCCCGGGACACGATCACCGACGGTTCCACAATCTGGTTGACCTTCGGCCCCTCGCCTTTCAGGATGCGCAGGGCGACGTCCACCACCGCCTCACCGGTTCGCACTGATGGCGTCGTGGTGCCGAAGTACGGATAGTCAGGGTTCGCCAGCGCCCAGGAGGAGAACCCCTGACTGGAACCGTCGTCGGCGATGGGCGGTGCCTCCAGACCTGATTCCTCGAAGGCGTTGCGGATACCTACACCCATGGTGCCGGCCTGCAGCACAGCATCAACCCCGGCAGGATGGGTCGCCAGGAACTTCTGGACTTCCGCCTGGGCGGTTGCCGGCTGGAAGAAGCCGGTGACCGAGCCGGCAACCTTGATCTCGGGACAGTTCTTTAGGACTGCGTCAATGCCCAGTGCTGCGAAGGTCGAAACCGGAATGCCCGGGATGCCGTCGACGCGCAGGACGTTGCCCTTGCCGCCAATAGCCCTCACGGTACCGGCGGTGACCTGGGCGATGGCCAGGGGCGTGTTCCTCGTGACGCTGACTGCGTACTCGGAGTCGATGGGCACCTGGGCGGCAACTAGCGGAATGCCCGCGTCATGGGCAGCCTTGGCCAGGTCCACGGAAGGTTCGGGTGCGATGGCGGTGTAAATGATCACATCCGGCTTCAGCGACAACGCCTCGTTGAACTGCTGGAGCTGCAGGGGCACGTTCGACGGGTCATCCGGGGCGAATTCGCCGACGATCCTGACCCCTTCAGCCTTCAGGCTGGTGCGGATGGCCTCAGACATGGAGGCGATGAAGGGGCTGGCCGGCGGCATGCCCACAATTGCGGCGGTAAAACCGCCATTCTTCGTCGATTTGTAGCCCGCCCACGCTGACTTCCGGATCTCGTACGGGTAGAGGTTGTAGCCTTCGGCGACCTCCTTGGGAAAGGCAGCCAGCAGGCCGTTCGGGTCCTTCGCAGCGTCCGCTGGCAACGCTCCACAAGTCCCGGCGGCCGCTGGCGACGAGAGGTCTGCTGCAGCCCCCTTGGAGGAATCGGTGGTCGCCGGCGCCGGTGCCGAGCAACCTGTGAGGACAAGGGCCCCTACGCCCAGGATCGCGGCAGCCCCTGTGGAGAACCGGGGGAAAGAAGTGGTCTTCATGGTTGATCTCCTTGCGGAATGAACGGTTCGTACCGTATGGCATCAGGGTGCCACATGCGGTACGATTCGTCTAGTTTCGAATATGAGCTGCACCACATTTTTTCGGCCATCAAAGGAGATCAGCCGTGAATGACCACGCCCCCGGCCTGGCGCTCGCCGGAGTAAGCAAACGGTTCGGCGCTACCCGCGCCCTCATCGATGCCCAGCTGAGCCTTCGGCCGGGCGAAATCCATACGCTGCTGGGTGAGAACGGCTCAGGGAAGAGCACGCTCGTAAAAATTCTGGGCGGGGTGCACTCTCCTGACACGGGGTCTGTCACCCTGGATGGCGTCCCCCTCAACAGCCGGTCGCCTCGGGAAGCTATGGGCCTGGGGATTGCAGTGGTGTTCCAGGAAGTGCTCACCGCGGCAAGCCAGTCAGTCCTTGAAAATGTTTGGCTCGGCTCGGACGGGACGTTCCGTCGCCGGCTGGGCCGCTCCCGGCAGCGATCAATCGCCCAGGACGTACTCTCGAAGATTTCCGGCGGCATACCCCTGGATCTTCCCGCCGGGCAACTCTCGCTCTCCCAGCGGCAGTCCGTGTGCATCGCACGGGCGCTCGTACGCAAACCCAAAGTACTCATACTTGACGAGTCCACAGCGTCCTTGGACGTTGAGTCCCGGGATCTGCTCTTCGTCGAGCTGCGCCGGCTCAAGGCCGAGGGAACTGCCATCCTGTTTATCTCGCATCGAATGGACGAGGTCGAGGAGATTTCTGACCGCGTTACCGTGCTGAGGTCCGGGCGCAGCGTGTCCACCGTTGAACGTTCCGATCTGTCCGTCGGCCGGTTGATCGCGGATATGACCGGAAGCTCCGGCCACGACGAGACCCGGCGGAAACCACACGATCCCGGGGACGTCATCCTCCAGGTTTCGGGCGTCCGCCTGTCGGCCGCCGCGGCCCCCATTGACTTCGAGTTGCGTGCCGGTGAAGTCGTAGGCCTGGCAGGTCTTGAAGGGCACGGCCAAGACCAGTTCATCAAGCGGCTGGCAGGCTTGCAGGCCGGACATGGCAGTGTTGTTCGGCTCCGGCCCGAGGGCGGAGCCGAACTCACTGAGCGGAACGGTGACGCTCTTGGGGTCGCATACCTCCCCCGCGAACGCCGGGGTGAGTCGCTCTTTGAGTCCATGTCGATCCGGGAGAACTTCGCGCTTCCAACCTTGCGGCAGGACCGTCGCGGCGGGTTGCTGGACAGCCGAAAAACCGCCATACGGTTCGATGCCTTCGCCCAGTCCCTGTCAATGCGCTTCGGTGCCAGCCAGGATCCCATTTCAACCCTGTCAGGCGGCAACCAGCAAAAGGTGCTGCTGGCCCGCTGGCTGGCTACCGACCCAAAGGTCCTGCTGCTGAACGACCCCACCCGCGGCGTCGACATCGGAACCAAACGGGAGATTTACGCGATTCTCAACGGGCTCAGCGCCCAAGGCATGAGCATCGTCGTTCTCTCCAGCGAGGTGGACGAACTCGTCGACCTCGCCGACCGGGTCCTGGTCTTCCGGGACCAGGCAGTGTTCGCCCAGATCCCCCACTCCGGGCTTTCCACCGACTCCATCGTCGCCGCCTACTTCGGCCAGAAATCAGAGGTCCACACATGAACCGCGTCCTGACCTTGTTCCAGCGCTGGCCCTTTGCCTTTGCCTTGTTGCTCGCACTGGTGCTGCTGGTGCTGAACCTGATCGTCTCACCGTCCTTCCTCTCCCCCGCACGCCTGCCCGGAACCCTGGCTACGCTGGCTCCGTTCGTGTTGGTGGGTTTCGCCTCCACCCCCTCGATCCTTGCGGGCGGCATTGACATATCGGTTGGTCCACTGGCCACGTTCATCAACTGTCTGTTCGTCGCCATCCTTATTCCGGCGGGACTGGGCGACTGGCATCTGGCGGCGCCCATCCTCCTGGCCGTTGCCGCCGGGGCCGGAGCGTTGAACGGAATCCTGGTCGCGGTGGTTCGCCTGCACCCGGTGGTTGCAACCACGGGGATGCTCTTCCTGCTTGTGGGCTTGTCGCTGAGCATCGCCCAGAACCCAGTGGCCGCCCCGGACAACTGGACGGAGGTCTTCGCCGGGGGCGTCGGCATTGTCCCTGGCGCGCTCTTAACGGTCGGTGTTGCCGGGCTGATCTGGTTCGCCCTGCGCCGCACGGCCTTTGTCAGCAATCTCCTTGCAACCGGCGACAGCGATGTCTCCGCCTACGGTTCCGGAGTAAATATCAAGTCAGTACGTATCCTGGCCTACACGCTCGGCGGACTGTTTGCCGGGATCGCCGGAATCGCTTTGACCGCTCTCGTTCAATCGTCGCAATCTTCGCTCGCTTCAACCTATGCCCTGCTGGGGCTCGCCGCTGCGGTTCTGGGCGGAACCAGCCTGGCCGGGGGCCGCGGCGGCCTGCTGGGTGCACTCTTCGGAGCGGTCGCCATCTATCTCCTGCAGCAATTGCTCACCGCCTCCGGTGTGGCGCCCAGCCTCATCCAATTCGCCTACGGCGCCGTCCTGGTCGTCGGCGTCGTCCTGGGCGCGACGCTCCTGGCCCCCCGCATGAAGAGGAACCCATCATGAGCAGCGATACCCTGTCACCTGCCCAGCCACCCCTTGCCCCAAACACCCGACAGATGGCCTGGACCAGGTTCAGAACCTGGGTCTTCGAGGTACCGGCCCTGCAGGTCCTCGTCGTCCTGGTCCTCGCGGCCTGGCTGGTGGCCACCATGCCGGCCATGGCCAACCCAAGGTCAATCACCTCGATACTTGTCATTACCTCACTGCTGGCCCTGGCGGCCATGGGCCAAACACTCGTTGTGATCTTGGGCGGGCTGGACCTGGCGGTTCCTGGATACATCCTTTTCGGTGCGTTTATGGCTGCCAACGTCGCCGGCAAGCTCGCTGTACCGGCCGTCGTCGCGCTGCTGGTCACCGCTCTGGCCTGTGGTGGCATTGGGGCCGTGATCGGCTGGATCTGCCACCGCTTCGCGGTCCAGCCACTGGTCGTTACCCTGGGTGCCGGCGCCGCCATTACCGGCGGGACACTGTTCCTTGCCGACGGCGACTACTCCTCCGCCCCTCCGAACGGGCTCCGCTCCCTGGCGAGTTTGAGGGCGGCCACCTTCGGCCTGCCGTTCCCTCCGATCATCCTGATTGTGCTCCTGTGCGGGGTGGGAATGTGGCTCTTCCTTACTCGTACGACGGCGGGGCGTCGCTTCCGTGCGACGGGAATCAATTTCCGGGCCGCTCGATTCACCAGAATCCGGACCTCTACCGTCTGGACCGTTGGCTTTGCCGCCTCCGGCGCCCTTGCCGGTATTGCCGGCGTCTTCATCGCATCCTTCGGCTCGGGATGGTCCCAGACCATCGGGGAACCCTACCTGTTTTCCGGCCTGGCGGCCGTCCTCGTCGGCGGCACCATCTTCGGCTCGATCCGCGGCAGCTACACCCGGACACTGCTGGGCGCACTGATCCTCACCCTCCTGTCCACGATTATCGTCAGCAACGGGCTCACCGAAGCGCAGAGCCGCATTGTCTTCGGCGTCATCATCCTTGCCGTGGTCTCGCTTTACGGCCGCGAACGCCATGTGCGCGACAGGTTCTAAGGCTGGACACCACTAAGCCGCCAGCACGACCCGATGTAGATTCACGCACCATCCCTCACTGCTTCCACTGAAAATCAAGGAGATAAATGTCTGCCGAGACCGCCACCGTTGCCGAGGTCCTTTCCAGCCCTTGGAAGATCAATGGCCTCACCATCAAGAACCGTTACGTCCTTAGCCCCATGGCCGTTCTCCAGCCCACCAAGGACGGCCACCCCAGCGACCAGACCATCGCGTTCCTCACCGCACGGGCACGCGGTGGCGCAGGGCTGCTGATCATCGGCGGCGGCGTGGCTACGGAGCGCGGGAACCAAGAGGCACCTTTCCGGCCCCTGATGCGTTTCGACGCCGATGAGTTCCTTCCCGGTCTGCGCCGCATGGTGGATGCTGTGCACGAGCATGATGTGCCGATCTTCGCGCAGATCTTTCCGAGTTTCGGCGCCATGGGCGTGCCCGGCCAGGGTCGGCCGACCAGGGCTGCCAGCCCCAAGCCGGTTCGTATGGCCGCACCCCGGCTGCCGAAGGGTTTTTACATACCCGGCGGGAGAACGAACCCGACTCCCGAAGAAATCAGCAAGGAAGAAATACTCGAGGTCCAGGAACAAACCGTTGCCGCAGTACTTCGTGCCAAGGCGGCAGGCTTTGACGGGGTCGAGTTGGGGGCGCACATGCGCTATCTCTATTCCTCATTCCTGTCACCGCGCACCAACTGGAGGACCGACGAATACGGCGGCAGCGCAGAAAACCGTGCCCGCATCCTGGTTGACACGGTCCGCGCCATCCGGTCAGAAGTCGGCCCCGACTATCCGGTGGGCCTGAGAATGAGTACGAACGACCATCTTTCCGATGGCCAGGGGCCCGAAGGGTTCGCAGAGGTGGCGGCCGTCGTTGAGAAGGAGGGGCTGGGCTACATCGCGCTGAGCGATGCCAACTACGAGTCGATGGACGACAACGTCACCTCGCGGTCGGGCGCAATCCTGGACCACGGAGAGCCGCAGGCATTCCGCGCTGCCATGCCAGCGGTCCCCTTGCTCCTCAGCAGCACCTACGACCCGCAACAGTGCGCCGACGCAATAACCGCCGGATTCGCTGACGGGATCATGCTGGCCCGCCAATTGCTGGCGGATCCGGAATTTCCGAACAAGGTTCTGCAAGGACGGCAGGAGGAGATTGTGTGGTGCGACCATGACAACTCCTGCCTGCGCCGCCTGATCTTCAATGTCCCTGTACGGTGCCACAAGAACCCGGCCATGGGACGCGAAATGTTCCTCACGGGGGCGAAGGAACCTGTCTCGCTGAAGCTCCAGCGCCCGGCCCAGGACCTGTTGATCGCCGCCACCGGATCTCCGTTGCTCATGGGCCTGGCCGACAGGCTGGCGTCCGCGGGTCAGAAGGCGTCCAAGAACTGACACGGCACTGTGCGGGCCGGCCTTCTGGCGGAGGGCCCGCACAACAGCCTTGGACACGTGCATGAGTGTGCCCCGATTCCGATGGAGTCGGGGCACACTTTTAGCTCTGACGGCGGCAGGTTTCGTAGAACTTCAGTCCACCGGTCGCAGGGCGCGGCCCGTGCCACGGTAAATCGCGACCGTCCGCTCCCCTGCCCGCACCACTACATCGACAATCATCCGGCGACCCTCGTGAAAGGTCACTTCAGCGCAGGCGATCAATTCCTCAGAGATCCGCGCCGGGGAAATGTAGGAGATGGAAGCCTCCGCGGTCGCGATTCCGGCGCCGAACGTGTTTGCCGCCATGGCGAACGCCGTATCTGCCAGTGCAAAGACAAAACCTCCGTGCGCGATGCCATGCCCGTTGGCCATCTGGGGAGTGACGGTCAGGACTGCCGTGGCGCGCCCTTCGCTCGCGTTCAACACGTGAATACCGAGGCCTTCCAAGGCGCGGTCTGCAGCGAGCATGGAGCGGGCCTGGTCTGCGATAAGAGTGGACTGCTTCACGAGAGGCGCTCCACTACCATCGCCATGCCTTGGCCTCCGCCCACGCACAGCGTGGCCAGGCCGAGGGATCCGTCAGTGGTTTGCAGCCCGTTGATGAGCGTTCCAACCAGCCGCGCACCGGTCGCGCCGAAGGGGTGGCCCAAAGCGATTGCCCCGCCGAACGGGTTGACCCGCTCCGGATCTGCGCCGAGCTTGCGGACTACGGGGACCACCTGCGCGGCAAAGGCCTCATTCAGCTCAACAGTGTCAATGTCATCGATTGAGAGTCCCAGTCGATCAAGCACGCGACGGGATGCGTCGACGGGCCCGAGTCCCATGATCTCCGGCGAAAGGCCGCTTGCTGCGCTCCCCAGAATGCGGGCCAGTGGCCGCAGCCCGAGTTCGGCCGCGCGGCGGGCGCTCATCACCACCAAGGCCGAGGCGCCGTCGTTCAGCGGGCTGGCGTTGCCCGCGGTCACTGTTCCGGACTCGTGGAACACCGGCTTCAGGGCTGAAAGTGCCTCCAGGGTGGTTCCCGGCCTGGGACCGTCATCGGCTCTCACTACGCTGCCGGCAGCCGTGGCCACCGGTACGATCTCCCTTGCAAAATACCCGTCCTGGACAGCTTGCACGGCCCGGCGCTGCGACTCCAGGGCCCATTCGTCCTGGTCAGCGCGCGAGGTCCCGGTTTGACGGGCCACGAACTCGGCGGTCTTGCCCATTGAGACATACACGTCGGGCAGCGCCCCACCGCCGCGCGGGTCGACCCAAGGCTGGCCGGCGTCGAAGATCAGATTGGCACGAAGGGCTGCCTCCGCGAAGGCGGGGTGCGGGTTTTCAATCACTGGCGGCGTTGAGCTGGTCGATTCGACGCCGGCAACCAGGAACGCGTCGCCGTCGCCAGCCCGCACGGCGTGGGCTGCCATCGCCGTGGCCTGCAATGACGACGCGCAAAACCGGTTCACCGTTGCCGCGGCGACGGTGTCCATTCCTGCAAGTACCATGATGCGGCGCCCAACATTGTCGCCCTGGGCGCCCTGCGGGACAGCGCAACCCACATAGGCATCCTCAAACTCGGCAGGGTCCAGCTGTGGAACAGCAGCCAGTGCTCCCCGGATGGCTGCCAGCGCGAGGTCCTCGGGGCGCTCAGCAGCCAACGAGCCCTTGCGCGCCCGGCCAATCGGCGTTCTGCGGTAAGCGACAACAACAGCGTCACGCGGCTCCAGCCCGGTCTTCACCATCAAGCGCTCCTTTCGTTAGGGTCCACCTGTATCCGGCGACCCTGTGGGCGGGAAGGACTGGAACGAAGAGGAATTCATCGTCCAGCGTCCCAACGCCAAGAACTGCTCCCGGCTTCCCTGGAGTAAACCTATACGAGCCGTATCGTATTGCACAAGAGGCCGCCGTTAGGCAGGCACCCCGACGCGGTCAGTACTACCCTGCGGCGAGCCCCTCCAGGACAGTCTGCATGACGGCGTCAGTGGCCTTGGCTTCGAGGGGTCCCGATTGGAACAACAGGCGGAAGTAGATGGGTGCGTAGAGAAGCTCCGTGACCACCTGCGCATCGAGGTCCCTGCGTATTGAGCCCTCGCTTATGGCTCGCTCAACGAGGGAGGTTACCGCCTCCGCGCGCGGGATCCAGAAGTGTTTCTTAAATTCGGTCATGGCAGCTTCGTCCTGCTGGCACTCACCAATGAGTTGCGCAACAAGCCGACCCTCGTTGCCGGCGTACACCTCGGCCAGCGACGCCATATGTTCACGCAGCGCTTCGATGGCCGGAACGTCGTTGCGGACGGGAGTCCGGGCGACATGGTTGTCCAGGAAAGTGTCGATGACTACCGCCACCTTGCTTGACCACCACCTGTAGATGGTGGTCTTGCTGACTCCTGCTTCGCGGGCGATGCGCTCAATGGAGAGCTTTTGCACCGTAAACCCGGTGGGCCCTGAATCTTCAAGCAACTTCATGGTTGCTTCCAAAATGGAGCGACGACTTTCTTCACTTCTGACTGCCATGGATCAACACTACGTCGAATATCATTCAATACGAAACGTACACCCTCGGCTCGATCGTCAACGGGAACCAAGCTGCCTTTTGCTTGCAAAGGTGATGCACCTTACACTCAATACGAAACGCATCGGATTACAAGGAGCGGTCGTGACCGGATCTCCCCCGGGTATAGAGATTTTGGATACCCGCTCGGTTCCTCCTGCCGAGCGCCGGGACTACTGGTCAGCGGGGATCGCGGAACGCTTCTTCCCGATGTACGTCCAGTCGGTCGGGGCGCCGTCTTTCGACGCCCGGATGGCAAGTGGGCAGGCCGGCCCGGTTGGCATCCGGTCTATCCAAGGACTTGCGCACCGCGTAGCCCGCACGGACCGGATGATCGCTGCTGCCGATCCGGAAAGCATCCTGATGTATCTGATGACCAAGGGCGAGGTCCACATTGAACAGGACGACCGCAGCTGTGCCCTCCGCCCCGGAGAAATCGGGTGCCACGATACCTCGCGGCCTTCTATTTTCGAGGGCCGGGCGAGCTTCGAGGTGCTTGTCTTCAGCATTCCCAAATGGTTCATCGGCGGGCAGGCAATCCCCATCGCCCGGCATTCCGCAACAAAGGTGGACGCGGGCCGGGGACGCCTCGCGGGGTCGGCCACCCCTTTCCTTGCGCAGCTGGCCCGGACCGCCATGAGCGGCGGCGGGCTCTCCATTGCTGACGGGGAAGGCGCTGCACAGATGCTGCTGCCCTTGCTTCGGAGCATGTACGGCGGGCAGGAGTCCGCCAGTCCGCGTTCACGCGCCGAGGCGCTGCTTGTCCGGATGCAGCGTTACGCGATGGACCACCTGCACGAACCGGAACTCGGGCCGGAGCGCATCGCGCAGGCCCACTACGTCTCCACGCGCTACGTCCACAAAATTTTCACGGACGCCGGCAAAAGCGTCTCGGCCTGGATCCGCGAACGGAGGTTCGAGGGGGCTGTGGACGAGTTGCGGCAGCACCCCGAATTGACGATCGCGACAGTCGCGGCGAGGTGGGGATACCGCAACCCTGCAAGCTTTAGCAGGGCCTTCCGGGAAGTCCATGGTTGCCCTCCGAGCGCGGCCAGGGACATGCCGGGGATGGCGGGATAACTGCCGGATTGGTCCCCGCCAACAATGACGGAGGCGCTGCCCGGGCCGTCAACGGAAGTTCGTGGGCAATGGTTGGTTACGCGAGGCCCGCCCGTCCGAGGGGGCGGGCCTCACGATGAGGTGCTAGGCCTGCGGAAAACCTGCCTGCCGCAGGCGGGTGCCCCAAATCCCGGACTTGCCCGGGGCGATGATCCCGTTCGGATCCAGCGTGTCCTTGATCGTTTCATTGAAGCGCCGCAGCGCGTGGTTGTTGAAGCCGAACTGTTCGGCTGCCAGGTCCATAAAGCTCAAGTGCGCCCGGTATTCGCCGTAGCCGCGCTTGCCCGCCTCGGCAACCATCCGTCTGGCCAGGGCATAGGCCTTGTCGACCTGTTCCGGGTTCTTCGTGTCAAAGGCGATCACGTTGATGAAGGTGGTTGAACGGGCATTGATGGGGAGCATGCCACCCAGGAAATCAAGGCCCTCCGCGGCACACATCTCTTTCATCAGCTTCTGCGCGGCCACGGCGTGCTGGGCGGTGAGCGGGATGACCGGCGAGAAGTCGACGTGCCCGCCGTCCTCGCCGCCTGACCAGCCTGCCATCTTGTACAAGTCCTGGCTTGGAACCCCGATCTGCACCCGCTCGTGCGGGTTCGGCAGCGTCTCCCACGCATCGGCGCCATGCTTTTGGCCCGCGAGGTCCACGCCGGGGATCTGCAGGAAGCGGGCCTCGAGCTTGGCGAAGTTGTGATCCACCACAGCCTCATCGCCGTAGAGCGCGAAGCGCATCATCCAGCGGCCGAGGCCCATCTCCTTCGCGATCTTGTCGATGACTTCCTCGGGCAGCGGGCCGTCGCCCGTGTACCACTCGGCGCGGGTGGTGAGCATCGACGCCATGCACAGCGTGTTGGACAACTGGGGGCGCATGTCAATGGTGCCGTCGAGCATGAGCTCACGCAGCGCATCAACAACGGCCGGCATCCGTTCTTCGTCCCAGACGCGCAGCCACAGCGGCATGTATACCTCGGGCTTGGGCATCAGCCAGTAGCCCATTTTGGTGACAATGCCGTAGTTGGACTGCATGAACATTTCTGTGGAGGTGGGGCCGAGCCCGCGTTTGTACAGTGGCCAGGTGGGGTTGTTGTCCATCGCGCCCGAGCCGGTGCGCATCAGCTCACCGTTCGGAAGCACCACTTCGAACCCGCAGTGGGAGGCCTGGTCGATCGAGTACGGCATATAAGTGAGTCCGTGTTCAAGAGTGTTCGAAACGACCCCTCCCCAGCCGATATCGACGATGGAAGCCACCAGGTTGTGCCCACCGGCCTTAATGGCATCGTGCAGGTCGTACCAACTCACGCCGGGCTCCACAATCGCGTAACCGAGCTCCTCATTAATCTCCAGCACGCGGTTCATGTTCCGGAAGGAAAGCATCACCGAACCGCGCACCTGCGGCGCAGCGCCCCCGTAGCCGTTGTTCTTGCCGCGGCTGATGGGCCATAACGGGATGCGGTATTCGTTGGCGATCCGAACTACCGCCTGGACGTCTTCGGTACTCGTCGGGCTGATGACAGCACACGGGAGATTCTTAGCAGAACCGGGAACCTGGAACGGATCCTGGAAGTCCTGAAGGGATTCGGCATCGCTGGCCACCTTAGCGTCGCCGACAGCAGCGGCGAACGCGTCGAGGGCTTTCTCGAGGTCCCTTTCAGTGACGCCGGGCGGAAGGGGGCGGAGCGTCGTCTCAGGGGTAATAGTCATCTTCAGCATCTCCTTTGATGTGGCTGTGTCTTGTAACACGTGCTGCTCATCCTGTGCCTTCCGATCCCCGGGCTGCGGATTTAGGGCCTGATAGTGCAGTCCGCGCACAGCAGCGTGCACGGACTGCACCATCGCGCACGGGGCATCCCTGGCCCCTGAACGCCGTGATTGCATGAGCGCACTACATCAATCGAGGGGAACGGAGAAGGAACCATGGCCAGTGGTCGCCTGGAGGGAAAAATCGTCCTGCTGACGGGGATCGGGGGCGGAATGGGACGAGTGACTGCCCGGCTGTTCGCCCGCGAAGGTGCAACCGTCGTCGGCTGTGACCTTGATGCCGAGGGAGCTGCGGAGACGGTCCGCCTGGTAGAGCACGAGGGAGGCATCATCGAATCAAGCGCGCCCGTGGACCTGGGCAACCGGGAGGACATCGATGGCTGGATCCGGGATGCGATTGAGCGCCACGGCCGCATCGATGTGCTCTACAACAACGCCAGCAAGCCGAGATTCGCACCGTTCGCGCAGATGAGCGGCGAGGATTACCGGTTCACCCTGCAGAACGAACTCGACCTCGTGTGGCACGCATGCCAAAGCGCCTGGCCGCACCTGGCCGCCTCCGGCGGCGCGATCGTTAACATTGGTTCGGGTGCCGGGATCCTGGGCGCCCGCGCCCTGCCGCAGGCTGCACATTCTGCGGCGAAGGGCGCCGTCATCGCCCTGACCCGGCAGCTTGCCGCGGAGGGTGTAGCCGTCGGCGTTCGGGTCAACTGCGTGAGCCCTGGCGTGATGGCCACTCCTCCTGTACTGGCGATGTTGGAAGAATTCGGGGAGAACGCACCGGTCGCCCCAATTATTGAGCGCACGATCGACTGTAAGGCCGGGGACCCTCTCGCCGTCGCCTATGCCGGCCTCTACCTGGCGTCCGACGAGGCGCGATGGGTCACCGGGTCCCATCTCGTCGTCGACGGCGGAGCCAGCGCCATAATGTAGGTTCAGTCAGGAATGCATCGCTTCGTGGATCTGGAGCGCCAGCCACAGCTGCGCGAGCGTGGACGTTTCACTCATGTCCAGGCCCGTCAGCTCGCCGACTTTACGGATCCGGTAAATGATGGTTTGGCGGTGTGTGAACAAAGCGGCGGCCGTTTTTTGCCAGGAGCGCTGCAGGTCCAGATAAGCCTTCAATGTGACCATCAAGTCGCCGTCCTGGCTTTGCTCATAGTCGAAAATTGGGCCCAGGAGGCGGCGCACCAAAGCCGCGCCCTCCTCGACTCCCGTCAAACCCAGCCAGCTGGGGCCTTCCGCGTACCGGGCCAGCCGAAGCTTGTTCGCCCTGGCCGACCCCAGGGCCCACAGCGACTCCTGCAGGGCATGATGCAGGCCTGCAACCGTTGCCGCCGAACTGATCCCGATGGTGGTTTCGGGGCTGGCACAGTGGATCAGCAGCTCATCCGCCACATCGGCGGCGACCACCACATGCAGGCGGTTGTTCCGCCGCAAGGAGGCCGCAGAAACTCCGTGCCGCCACAGTTCGATATGGACGTTCGCCAGCCCGTCGCCGTCGTCCGCTGACAGTGAGGCGACCACAAAATCCTGGGCCGGAACCTCGAAGGCCGCCAGCCGGCGTTCCATTTCAGCGCTCCCCAGCCGGCCGTCGAGGGCCTGCAGCAGGAACTCGCCGGCCAGCCGGTGCCTGCCCTCCAGCGAAAGGACAACGCGGGCCAGCTGAAGCCCCAGCACGGTTGCGGCGTGAAGAAGGACGACGGCGTCAGGGTGCGGTTCGTTAAGGGGAAGCACCACCATGAGCGCATTGGCGTGCGTGGGAATGTCCATGGTCAGGACATGCCTGCCCCTGACCCTGTGCCACTGGAAATTCTTGCCCGCAACAGACACCTGGCCAGGGTGCGGGGACCACTCTTCCGCCAGGAATCCCGGGAGGGGCTTCCCGTCAGGGTGCCAGGAGTGGAGGCACCGGCGGTCCACCACAAACAGCTCCGCATCCAACTCCGTGGCAAGCCTCAGGACGAGGCTCTGCCAGTGGTCCTCGGACGCGCCCGCGGTGCGGAGAAGGTCGTAGACCCGCGCCGTCTGGCGCAGCCGGCGTGATTCCTCCAGCAGCGACGACTCGGCTACCGACCGGGCAATGGCAATGAACGGAAGGGGGTAGGGAATGCTGATCAGTGGCAGTGGAAGTTTGTTGCACGCCTCGATGAATTCGGCCCTCAGCGGCGGCGCGTGCATCTTCTCGCCGATCGCCAGGGCGCTTGCCCCGGAATCCACCAGGGCTTCGGCGAGCGCAACCTGGCCCGCTGCATCCGCTGGAATGGAGAGCCCGTTGGTCATCATGAGCTCACCGCCCGTGACCCATTCCCAGAGCCTGGGCAGATCCGAGGTGTGGGCCCACGTGATCCGGTTGTTTGTCCCGTCAGCCCCGGCGAGGAGTGTCAGGCCGAGCTGCGGTTCGGCCACGAGTTCGGCGACGGTGATAGCCATCCCTGTGTCTCCTTGCCTTGGGCGGGGCTTCTGAACCTTTTAGACATTCGTCTAAGCGTCTCGGCCATTTGTAGTCAATGTACCGCTATCCGGAGTGATCCGGGTCACCAAGAATTGAGGTATGCACTTCCCGCTCAACGGCGAGCACCCAGCTACCGAAGGATCCAGCCATGACTACGCATCAGCCCATTGGCCCCGTGGACGCAACCAAAGTACCCCGCTACGCGGGCTTGGGAACCTTCGCCAGGCTCCCCCAAATCGACCGTGTCCCGGACTATGACATCGCCATTGTCGGCGTGCCGTTCGACGGCGGAACGTCCTTCCGGCCAGGGGCCCGTTTCGGTCCTGCCGCTGTCCGCGAAGCCTCCCGGCTGCTCCGCCCCGGCTACCACCCTGAACTGGATGTTGAGCCCGTGTACGAGGCACAGGTAGTGGACGCCGGCGACATCGCCTGCACACCGTACGACATCGCCCGGGCCGTCCGCGAAATTGAGGAACAGGCACTTCCCCTGATCAGCGCGGACAAGCGGCTGATCTCGATCGGGGGCGACCACACCATCGCCCTTCCCATGCTGCGGGTGTTGAACAAAGTCCACGGGCCGGTGGCCTTGCTGCACTTCGACGCCCACCTGGATACATGGGACACGTACTTCGACCAGCCCATCACCCACGGCACCATCTTCCGCCGCGCCTTCGAGGAAGGCTTGCTGGTGGAGGACAAGTCCATGCACGTGGGTATCCGCGGGCCGGTGTACGACCGCAACGATTTCCTCAGGGACCACGAGTTCGGGTTCCAGATCATCCGTTGCTCAGACCTGGACGTCATAGGTGTTCCGGCGGCCATCGCCCAAGTGAAGGAGCGGCTCGGCGACACCCCGGTGTACGTCTCCATCGACATCGACGTTTTGGATCCCGCCTACGCGCCAGGCACCGGCACGCCGGAGATGGGCGGGCTCCACTCCCGCGAACTCCTGGCCCTGCTCCGCGGACTGGACGGCATCAACATTGTGGGCGCCGACGTCGTGGAGGTAGCCCCGGCCTACGACCATGCGGATATCACCACGGTGGCCGCGGCCACCCTGGTCTTCGACCTGCTGGCATTGATGGTTAACCGCAGCAAGGCCACCGGGGTACGCGAACTCGAGTCAGCCGCCCGGAGCGCGTCATGAGCACGCCGATTGCAGAAGTACCCCGGCTGGAAGACAAGACCATCCAGCCCATCCCGGCCAACGAACGCCACGGCAAGGCACGGGACCTGTTTACCATCTGGTTCGGCTCCAACATCATGATCATGACCATCGTGACCGGCGGCCTCGCCACCACGGTGTTCGGACTGGGCTTTGTGCCCGCGGTCGCGGGCATCATCATCGGCAACGTGGTGGGTGGCATCTTCATGGCGCTGCACTCAGCCCAGGGCCCGCAACTGGGCGTGGCACAGATGATCCAGACGCGCGGCCAGTTCGGCTCCTTCGGGGCGCTACTGATCGTGGTGATTGTGGTCGTCATGTACGTCGGCTTCTTCGCGGCAAACCTGGTCTTTGGCGGCGAAGCAATGGCCGCCGTCAGCCCCGGCATCAGTGTGGACGCGGGCATCATCATCATTGGCGTGGTCAGCGTTATCGCGACAATTTTTGGCTACCGCCTCATTCACGCTTATGCCCGTGTCCTCAGCGTCGCGGCCGGCCTGGCGCTGCTCCTGGCATTCGGCTGGATCCTGGTGGTCCACGGACTGCCCGGCAATTTCCTGGAGACGGGTGACTTCAACTGGGTCGGCTTCATGGGGACCATCTCCGTCTCGGCCCTGTGGCAGCTGGCCTACGCACCCTACGTCTCCGATTACTCCCGCTACATGCCGCAAGGCACGGGTTCCGCTCCGGCGTTCTGGGCTTCCTACTCAGGCTGCGTCCTGGGAACCCTGTTCCCCATGATCCTTGGCGCCCTCGTGGGCACGCTCGCCGTCTCCATGAGCACCGGCGACGTCGAAATCGTCGGCAGCCTGGGCGCATTACTCCAGCCCTGGACCCTGATCATCGTGGGCATCTTCTGCCTGGGCGTCGCTGCCTCGAACGCCATGAACCTGTACTGCGGCGTCCTGTGCACCCTCACCATCGGCCAGACCTTCAGGCCCTCCTGGCTGCCACGCGCCAAGACCCGCAGCATCGCGGCGGTCGTCCTCTTCGTGGTCGCCGTCTCCATCGCCCTCTTTGCCCGCGACAACTTCATCCTCTTCTATACGAACTTCCTGTCCTTCCTGATGTACGTCCTGGTCCCGTGGACGGCCATCAACCTTGTGGACTACTACCTCCTGCGGCACGGCGAGTACCGGGTTGAAGACTTCTTCAAGCGCGACGGCGGCGTGTACGGGCGGTTCAATTGGGTCGCCATCGGCTCCTACCTGGCAGGCGCCCTGATCCAGGTTCCCTTCTCGGCAACCGCACTCTACACAGGCCCGCTGGCGGCTGCCTTGGGCGGTGTGGACATCTCCTGGATTGTCGGGCTCGTGGTTGTTGCCCCGCTCTACTACGTGGCGGCCCGTGTCTTCCGGAAGAAGACCGAAGCCGCACCCTTTCCCGCCGCTGCACTCACCCCAGACCTCATCTGAAAGCGAATGATCATGACTGCCACCCAGACCGAACACTTCACCGTCCGGCGCTCCCCCGCTGACACGAGCGTCCTGCCCCTCCCCCTGCAACTGCCGCTGCCTCCGGCGGGGCACTTCATCAACGGATCCTTCGTCCCGGGCTCCTCGGGAGAGTGCATCGACGTCGTGGATCCCACCACCGAGGCCATCATCACCTCCGTGCAGGCCGGCACGGCCGATGATGTGGACGTCGCTGTTGCCGCCGCCGTCGCAGCCCAAAAGACCTGGGGTGCCACCACGCCGAAGGAACGCGCGGATGTCCTGAACCTCATCGCGAACATCATCGAGGAGAACCGGGAAGCGTTCGAGGCCATCGAGTCCGCCAACACCGGCAAGCCGCAGGCCGTGTCCGAGGACGATGTCTCCAGCACCATCGACACCTTCCGCTTCATGGCCGGCGCGTCACGCACCCTGACCTCCATGGCCGGCGGTGACTACGCCACGGACCACACATCCGTGATTCTCCGCGAACCCGTGGGGGTTGTCGGCGTCATTACTCCGTGGAACTACCCGCTGCTGATGGCGGCGTGGAAGATCGCCCCCATCCTCGCCGCCGGCAACAGCATCGTCATCAAACCCTCCGAGCAAACCCCGTTGTCCACGCTGAAGCTGGTGGAAGTTCTGGCCGGACGCATTCCGGACGGCATCCTCAATGTGGTCACCGGCCGTGGCCGGACCGTCGGGCAGCGGCTTTCCGAGCATCCTGACATCGCCCTGATCGCCCTCACCGGCAGTGTTGTCAGCGGCCAGGCGGTGGCCGAAACTGCAGCACGGTCCGTGAAACGCGTCCACCTGGAGCTCGGTGGCAAGGCCCCTGTGTTGGTCTTCCCCGACGCCGACCTCCGCGCCGCCGCCGTCGGCGTGCGGAACGCCGGCTTCTGGAACGCCGGCCAGGACTGCGGTGCCGCCTGCCGCGTGTTGGTGCACGAGTCAGTGGCCGAAGAATTTACCGAACACCTGGTGCGTGAGGTCAGCACGCTGGTCATCGGGGCACCGGATGCCGGCGACGACGTGGAAATCGGCCCCATGATCTCCCGCCCCCACTTCGAGCGCGTCAAGGAATCCCTGGAAGAAGCCAAAGCGGCCGGCCTGACCATCGCCGTTGGCGGTTCCGTACTGCAAGGCACGGGTTACTTCATTGAACCGACCGTCATCACAGACGTTCCATCCGGGGCACCCATCGCTACCCACGAGATTTTCGGGCCGGTGGTCACCGTGGAGACGTTCTCCAGCACGGAAGAAGCAGTGAGCCGTGCCAACGAAAGCCCCTACGGCCTTTCCGCCTCGGTGTGGACCCGCGATTCCAGCCTCTCACTGCGGATACCAAAGCAACTCGAGTTTGGCACCGTCTGGGTCAATGCACACCTGGTCCTGGCATGCGAGGTACCGTGGGGCGGATTCAAGGGATCCGGTTACGGCCGCGACCTGTCGCTCTATGCCCTGGATGACTACTCGCGCACCAAGCACGTCATGATCAACCACGGCGCATGACCACCGGACAAGCAACGGAGCTTTCACCATGACCACGCACCTTCCCGCAGTGGGAATACCGGCCACAGCCACCCCCACAGCCCCTTTCAGCACGGACGCCACCTGGACCAACTGGGGCGGTAACCAGAGCGCCACCCCCGCCTTCACCGTGCGGCCCCGGAATGAACAAGAAGCGCTCGACGCCGTCCGCTTCGCCATCCGCGAGGGCCTGCCTGTCCGGGCGGTCGGTTCGGGGCACTCGTCTTCCCCCCTGGTCCAAACGGGCGGAGTGCTGATGGATATGTCCGGTTTGTCGGCGATCACCGGTACAGACCGGGTGGGGCGTCGTGCGAGGGCCTTGGCCGGAACTACCATCAACGCCTTCGGTGATGCCTTGTGGGAACAGGGACTGGCCTTGGGTAACCAGGGGGACATCGACAAGCAGCAGATCGCCGGCGCCCTGGCCACCAGCACTCACGGCTCCGGAAAGAACCTCGGCAGCTTTTCGTCCAGTCTTCGCTGGGTGAAGCTGATCAACGGTTACGGCGACATTGTGGAAATCGGCGAAGGCCAGCTCCGCGAGCTCTGGGCTGCACAGGTGGCCCTGGGCACCCTGGGCATCTTCCTTGAGGTCGAACTGGCGGTCGAGGACAAGTACTACCTGCAGGAAGAGATCACCTATCCCACCTGGGCGGAGACCGCCGGAACCTGGCAGTCCGACATTGACTCGAACCGGCACTATTCGTTCCTCTGGTGCCCGGATGATGACTCGTGCGGGCTTCTGGATCTGCCGGGTTCGCCGAAGTACGGCATGGGAGGCCGGAGCTACACCAAGAAGTACAACATCGTGGACGTCCAGGACGAACGCCAGACTTCAGGCATTGAAGGTGCCCGGCTGGACCGCTCGTACCGGATCTATCCCGGCGGCTTCACCACCCAGTTCCACGAACTTGAGTACTTCGTCCGCAGCGAGGACGGCCTGGCCGCCGTCGAGGCCGTTCAAGACCTGATCCGGACCAAACATCCGGACCAGAAGTACCCCGTGGAGGTCCGCTGGGTGAAAGCTGACGACGCCTACATGTCCCAGTTCCAGGGACGCGACAGCACAGTGGTCACCCTGACCACCGAGCCCGGCACCGACTACTGGCAGTTCTTTCGTGATGCCGACGCTGTCCTGCAGGAGTTCGAACCTCGGGCACACTGGGGGAAAATCCACTTCATGACCAGGAGGCGGCTGGAGCGCCTCTACCCCGGGCTGGATACCTTCATCCAGGTCCGGCGCGAGTTCGATCCGCGGGGCATGTTCCTCAACGACCACACCCGCGCTTTGCTGGCCTGACGCTCCGCAGCCTGTGCCGGCATGCCCGCCTTTCACCGCAGGCCGCACATACCCAATCCCGACGTCGCCACCCACCCCGGGTGCCGACGTCGGGATTGCCGTGCCGAAATGACACTCGAACGGAGGTGGCCGCCGTGAGACTAGGCGGTCCTGTTCAGGGCCGGCGACTGATCGTTCTCGCGGTCTTCCAAGGCTCCCGTCGCTGCAGCTGTGAGGCTGTGGGCGATGTGAACCCTGGCAAGTTCAGCTGCGCGCGTCCCGTCCTGGGCAACGATGAGTTCAAGGATCTGGTGGTGCTGGTTCAGGTCAATCGTCCGGGGCTCATCGCCGGACGGCAGCTCGAGCCCGATACGCCGGTAGCGGTCGGACTTGTCCCACAGGTCATCAAGGAGCTTGATCATCGTGGTGTTGTGGGACGCGCTGTAAACGGCGCGGTGGAAGTCGCGGTGGGCGGTGATGGCGTCCTCGCCCCAGACCCGAGTGACCGGCAGCAGCTTTTCCGCAGCTATCCGGATGGCCTCAATGTCAGCGTCGGTCCGGCGGTATGCGGCCAGTTCGGTCGCTGATGGTTCCAGCGACAGACGGACCTCCAGCAGTTCGCGAGCCTCGGCGGCGCTCATGTCAGCCACGCGGGAGTCGCGGTGGGTGTCCATGATGATAAGGCCCTCACTGGAGAGCCGGCGGATCGCTTCGCGCAGGGGGGTGATGCTCATCTGCATGTTGTCAGCGAGTTCGTACTGGGAGATGCGCGACCCCGGGGCCAGGCTCCCGGAAAGGATCAGTTGGCGAAGTTCGCTGTACGCCAGACTGCCTTTACTCGAAAAGACGTTGGTGGTGTCCATCGCTGCTCCGCTTCTCTCATGGGGAAGTGGCGTCCCACTTCCTCGCGTGCAACATCTTATAAGAAATCCGGGCTGATAGCTTGTGCTGCCCGTCACTGATCCTCTACGCTTGAGCCAAGGTCTTATAAGATATTCGCTCAGCGCCACTCCCTCCCTTTAAGAGGAACAACGTTTAGCCCTCAGTCTTATAAGAAATAAGATCCCAGTGAAGAGAGATTCAAAGATGAAAATCGTTTCCGCCCATGTAGGCACCATTCCCATCAGTTCGTCGATCCGCAATGCCTTCATCGACTTCACCAAGATGGACTGCACCATCATTGCGCTGGTCAGCGATGTTTTCGTCGACGGAAAGCCCCTGGTCGGCTATGGATTCAACTCCAACGGCCGCTACAACGCGACTGCCATCCTGGAAGAGCGCATTCTCCCCCGCCTGCTCGACGCACCGTCGGAGGACCTTCTTGATGACGACGGCGGCCTCTCGCCGGAGAAGGCGTGGGACCTGATGATGTCCAACGAAAAGCCCGGCGGCCACGGTGAACGCTCGGTAGCCGTCGGCGTTGCAGACATGGCCCTGCACGATCTCGCCGCCAAAATCGCCGGCGTGCCGCTCTACCGCTGGATTTCGGACCACTACGGCGACGGCAACCCGGACAAGGACGTCTTTGTCTACGCCGCCGGCGGTTACTACGCGCCCGGCAAGAGCCTCGAGGACCTGCAGAACGAAATGCGGGGCTTCCTGGCCAAGGGCTATGACGTTGTCAAGATGAAGATTGGCGGCGCCGACCTCGCCGAAGACCTCCGCCGCATCGAAGCTGTCCTCGAGGTCCTCGACGGCGACGGCTCCCGCCTCATGGTCGACGTCAACGGCAAGTTCGACCTGGAAACAGCCCTTGAATACGGCAAGGCGATCGACCAGTACGGGCTGTTCTGGTACGAGGAAGTCGGTGACCCGCTGGACTACGCCCTGAACGCCACCCTCTCCGAGCACTACCGGAACCCGATCGCCACCGGAGAGAACCTGTTCTCCCTCCAGGACGCCCGAAACCTGATCCGCTACGGCGGCATGCGCCCGGACCGCGACTTCATTCAGGTCGACCCAGCCCTCAGTTACGGCCTTACCGAATACCGCCGGATCCAGGACATGCTCGCCCAGCACGGCTGGTCCTCGCGCCGCTGCATCCCGCACGGCGGACACCAGTTCTCCCTGCACATTGCCGCCGCCCTCAAACTCGGCGGCAACGAGTCCTACCCCGGTGAGTTCCAGCCCACCGGCGGCTTCACCGACGACGCTGTCATCGTCAACAGCCGCGTAGCCCCCGGCGACCTTCCCGGTATCGGCCTGGAAGGCAAGGCCGAGTTCTACAAGGTCCTGCGCGGGCTGCACGAGTAAGACCAGCTGTTCGTGCCCGGTCCCGGGCAGCACCACTGCCCGGGACCGCACCTTTCTTCCCACCCCAAGTCTGACGTGCAAAGGAGCACCCTAGATGTCGTCCCACACTGTTAAGAACCCGCAGCATTCCTCCCCGCCGCGGCAGCGCTCCAGGTTCGGGCGCCTGCTGCGCGAACTCTGGTTCCAAGTCGTCCTGGGCGCCGTCCTGGGCATCGCCGTCGGCTTCCTCCTGCCCTCGGTCGGCAAGCAGCTCACACCGCTCAGCGACTGGTTCATAGCCCTCGTGAAAATGATCGTCATCCCCGTGGTGTTCTGCGTCGTTTCCCTGGGAATCGCATCCATGGACAGCCTGCGCAAGGCCGGCCGCATCGGAGTGAAGGCGCTCGGGTACTTCGTCGTCCTCTCCCTCGTATCCATGCTTATCGGCCTGGTGGTCGCCAACGTCTTCAAACCTGGCGCAGGTATGAACATCGACCCGGACAAGCTGGACGCCAGCAAGGTCCCCGCCGCCGCCGGCAAAGGCTTCAACGGCCTCGAATTCGTCAACAACATCATCCCCGAATCCCTGTTCGGCGCCCTGACCGGCCACACGATCATCGCCGCCCTCATGGTCTCCATCCTGTTCGGCGCCGCGATGAACGTCTCCGGAGAATCCGGGAAATTCCTCACCAAAGGCATCCAGGCCCTCTCCGTGGTGATCTTCAAGATCGTCGGCTGGGTCATGCGCCTTGCCCCGATCGGCACCTTCGGTGCCCTGGCCGCCGTCGTGGCAAACTACGGCACCCAAAGCCTGCAGCAACTGGGCATCCTCGTCCTGCTGTTCACCGCCACCTGCATCGTCTACGTCCTCGTCATCCTCGGCACGATCGCCCGCGCCTGCGGAATGAACATCTTCACCGTCATGCGCTACTTCAAGGCCGAGCTCCTGATCGCCCTGAGCACCTGCTCCAGCGAGGCTGTCCTGCCGCAGCTGATCAAGAAACTCGAAAACATGGGCGTGGGCAAGTCCACTGTCGGCATCGTTATCCCCTCCGGGTTCTCCTTCAACCTCGATGGATCCGCCGTCTACCTCACCATGGCCTCAGTGTTCCTGGCCCAGGCCGTCGGCATGGACCTCTCCTGGGAACAGCAACTGGTCATGGTCGGCGTCATGATGCTCACCAGCAAGGGCACCGCCGGTATCGCCGGTGGCGCGTTCATCGTCCTGGCCAGCACCCTTAGTTCCGTGGGCGGCATCCCGCTCGCTGCCCTCGCCCTCATCGTCGGCATCGACCGCCTCCTGAACGAGGGCCGGGTGTTCATCAACGTCCTCGGAAACGCGATGGCCGCCGTCGTCATCGGTAAATGGGAAAAGGACTTCGATCCCGAGCAGGCCCGGAAGGCCCTGCACGCCGCAGGAAATAAGAAGAACGAAAATCAGGTCCGCACTCCGGAACCCGTGGAAGCCGACAAAGTCGACGCCCACTAACACCCGGAAACAACCGTCAGGGCCGCTGCGCAATCCGCGGCGGCCCTGACCCGCGTGGACCACCGTCCGCAAAAACTACCCGCATCCCACCTGACGAGGAACAACACACCATGGCCCTCCGCATACTGATCACCACTGATTACCTCCACGAAGGAGATGCCGTGGACCAGTTACTGCGCGACCATGGTCTGGAACCGGTCTACTCACCCTCGCAGGGGCCACGGGCCCCGGAGGAACGACGCGCGCTGTTCGACGGCGTCTCCGGCGCCATCCTCGCCAGCGAACCGGTCACTGCCGACATGCTCGCACAGGCCGCGGCGCTCAAAGTCATCGCCCGCAGCGGGGTCGGGTACGACTCCATCGACATCCAGGCCGCGACCGCACAGGGAATCAGGGTCTGCAACGCTCCCGGGACCAACCACCACTCAGTCGCCGAACTCACCATCGGACTGATCATCATGGCGGCGCGCCGCCTCTCCGAGGTCACCACCGCCGTCCGCCAAGAGGACTGGCCCCGCGAAGCCGGCCACGAACTGCGGGGCTCCACCCTCGGCATCATCGGCTACGGCCCGAGCGGGCGCGCTACCGCAAACCTGGGTGTCGCACTGGGCATGAATGTCCTGGTCAGCACCCGCCACCCCGACCCCGACAACACCGCCATACAGTTCGCCGATCTCGACACCGTCATCCGCGGCGCTGACTACCTCTCCTTGCACACGCGGGCAGGCCAGCACACCGGCCCGCTCATCGACGCCACCCGGCTGGAAGCGATGAAGCCCACCGCCGTCCTCATCAACACGGCCCGGGGCTCACTCGTGGACGAGAGTGCCTTGGCCAAGGCACTTCGGGACGGCACCATCGCCGGGGCTGCGCTGGACGTGCTCCAAAGCGAACCCCTCCCCAGCGACAGCCCGCTTCGAGGCCTGGACAACATACTCATCACCTCCCACCTCGCCGGACAAACCATCCAGGCTCGGACCCGGGCCGGCCTGGCAGCCGCGCAGGCGGTCATAGATGTCCTCGAAAACCGCGCACCGGCACATCCGGCCGACCGCTGACCCGAAAACCGCGAACAAATAGAGAAGGATCCCTGATGTCGAAACCACACCGCATCGCAGTCATTCCGGGCGACGGAATCGGCACCGAAGTCGTGCCCGAAGGGCTGCGCGTCCTGGACGCCGCGGCCTCAGCCTTTGACCTCAACCTCGAATGCGAGCACTTCGATTACGCCTCCGCGGACTACTACACCCGGTACGGCAAAATGCTCCCCGACGGATGGTTCGACCAGCTGAACCAGTTCGACTCCATCTTTTTCGGCGCAGTCGGGTGGCCTGACGTCGTCCCCGACCACATCTCGTTGTGGGGCAGTCTCCTGCAGTTCCGCCGTCACTTTGACCAGTACGTCAGCCTCCGCCCGGTCAAACTCCTCCGCGGCGTGCCCAGCCCCCTGGCCGGCCGCGTACCGGGCGACGTCGACTTCTACGTCGTGCGCGAAAACACCGAAAGCGAATACTCCAGCATCGGCGGGAAAATCTTCGAAGGCATCGACCGCGAAACCGTGGTCCAGGAAACCGTCATGACCCGCACCGGCGTGGACCGCATCCTCAAATACGCCTTCGACCTGGCGCAAAGCCGCCCCAAGAAACACCTGACCTCAGCCACCAAGAGCAACGGCATCTCCATCACCATGCCCTACTGGGACGAACGCGTGCAGGCCATGTCCGCTGCCTACCCCGAGGTCGATGTGGACAAGTACCACATCGATATCCTCGCGGCGAACTTCGTTATGCACCCGGACTGGTTCGACGTCGTCGTGGCCAGCAACCTCTTTGGTGACATCCTCTCCGACCTCGGACCGGCTTGCACCGGAACCATCGGCATCGCGCCCAGCGGCAATATCAACCCCGAACGAAAGTTCCCCAGCCTTTTCGAACCGGTCCACGGCTCCGCCCCCGATATCGCCGGCAAAGGAATCGCCAACCCCATCGGGCAAATCTGGTGTGCCGCGATGATGCTGGATCACGTGGGAGAAGCCGAAGCAGCCGCCGCCATTACCACCGCTATGGAGCCAGTGCTCGCCCGCGGACCCGAAACCCTCACACCCGACATGGGAGGCAACGCCACCACCGAAGAACTGGGCAAAGCGGTGGCCTCGGCGCTTACCGCACCGTGATTTCGCCTGTCATCGTGGCGTATTTCGTGGCCTGGTCACGAACTTGTTGAATGTAGGCGTCGGATTGGTTGTAGGCATAGATCGCCGCGGTCCACCCTTCCGCGGTTGTGAGGTCACGGCCGCGGGCACACAGATAGGTCGCCGCGCTGAGGGCCGCATCATCAATATTAAACGGATCCGCCGTTCCATCCCCGTTCCCGTCCTGGGCTACGAGCTGCCAGGTGGAAGGAATGAACTGCATTGGCCCCACCGCACGGTCCCAGCGGGCATCCCCGTCCAGGGCACCCTCGTCCGTGTCGGCGATCGCGGCGAATCCGGCACCGTCAAGAGCCGGTCCCACCACCGGACGGCTCACCTGCCCCGCAGCGGTCAGGCTGCCTCCGCCGTATGTTCCATGTGCTGTCTCGACGAAACCGAGGGCCGCCACGGTGTTCCAACCGATCCCGCACCCCGGGGCAGCAGCATCTACTGTCTCGGCCGCGGCAACGTACGCCCGCAGCGCGCGTTCGGGGATCCCGGTTTGCCCTGCAGCGCGGACAACCCAACCGGCATCCGGATTTCTGGTGACGTTCACGGCCGTGGTCATGCCGGAGGAAAGCATTTCGAGCTCAGCGCCGGCTCGCGGTGGTGGAGACATGACATGGCGTGTGTCCGCTCCGCGCTGCCCAAGCAACCAGAACAAGGCGGCGCTAGTGACACAAACCGCAAACAGGACAAGGACCACGAGGCGTCTGAGACCGAGCACCGACTAATCAAACCATTCAAACGACCCCCACCGTTGACACCAGGTTTAGCGGGCCCCTCGCGGTTACTACCTGCGTTTTCGGATCGTGGGGCAAAGCGGGCCTTCCGTCCACGATCACTGCAGCCCGCTCCCATGGCCGGTCTTCAAGTAGGAAGGGAATTTCTTCTTCTTCCCACTCCCTGTGCAGCTCTTCCTCTTCCTGCCCGTCCCGAGCCCGGAGTCGACGTCGGGCTTCAACGTTGTCGCACTGCACCCAAATCGAAGCGTCGATAAGGTTGGAGAGCGCTCGGCGTGATGATCCGCTCCCCTCCACCCACACCACCGAACGGCCGGCTGGTACAGCTATGGCACCTGGACGTTCTCGGGCCACCCAGCCCGGCGGACGATAATGGACTGCCTCACCTCTAAGCAGGGGCTCGAGGACGCCGTCGCGGAGTTCATCGCCCCAGTCAAAAAACGAGAGATGCCACGCTACATCATCCGTGTGGACGGCAGCTGAGTCCGGAACTTGAGCCAGTAGTTGCTCAACCAGGGTGGTCTTGCCTGACCCGCTCCGTCCATCTACCGCTACAATCCAGGGCCGGTTCGGAGGGTGCCGTACTGCTGGCAGCAGCCTCCGCACCAAGCCCTCCAGCGCCTCGGCTTGCCAAGGTCCCGCATCGGGTTCGCCGGCTTCCGGTTCAATATCCATTGACTCCTCAACTCCCCCAATATCGGATCCGTCCAAGCTGCCTAGTCTCGAGTTTCGAGAATCGCCCTGCTTAGCGCAACATCTTTTCGGGACCGCGGCTCCTTTGTCAGCCGCGGCGGTATGCCTGCAGAAATAGGCCTCTTGTGGGGGTGTCTGATGGACACTGCCACCGGCCGGTCAAGCTGCGTAGCGTGATGGGCGTGGACAGAAAAGAAGACATCCGGCAGTTCCTGATCTCCCGCCGCGCAAAGATCAGCCCGGACCAGGCCGGGCTCCCCAACTACGGGGAACTGCGACGGGTTCCGGGCCTGCGCCGTGAGGAAGTGGCACAACTGGCCGGGGTGAGCACCGACTACTACACCCGGCTGGAACGCGGCAGCCTCCGCGGCGTCTCGGACTCGGTGCTCGAAGCTGTCTCTTCGGCCCTTCAGCTGGACGAGGCCGAGCGCGCACACCTGATGGACCTGGCCCGGACCGCCAACACCCCCACGCGCCGGGTGCCCCGGCGGCCGGCCCAGCAGCGGGTCCGCTCCGGAGTGCTGCGCCTGCTGGACGGCATGACCGGGGTGGCAGCCCTGGTGCAGAACGGCCGCTCGGACGTGCTCGCCGCCAACCTGCTCGGCCGGGCCCTGTACGCAGACGTTTTCAACTCCACCGTGTCCTTCGGGCCGGACCTGCCGGGCAGGCTGCCGAACCAGGCGCGCTACCTCTTCCTCGACCCGGGCGCTGGCGACCTGTACCCCGACTGGAACGCGGTGGCCGCCACCACGGTGGCCATGCTCCGCTCGGAATCAGGCCGGAACCCGCACGACCGGGCACTGAACGAACTGATCGGGGAGCTCACCACCGGCAGTGGACAGTTCGCCGCCCTCTGGGCGGGTCATGACGTCCGGATCCACACCACCGGAACCAAGCGCTTCCACCACAAGGTGGCAGGGGACCTGTCCCTGCAGTTCGAGACGCTCCACCTGCCCGGCGATGAAGGCCAGACCTTCTTCACCTTCACCGCCGAGCCCGGCTCCGCCTGCGCCTCCGCGCTGGCATTCCTCGCCAGCTGGGCGGCACCGTCCACCACTACGGACGCAGAAGACGAAGCCGCCAAAGCGCCCGCTCCCAGGCACAGCCCCTCCATCCAGGCCTTGAAAAAGGCCGAACAGGACCCTGACTAAAAAGGCCAGCGCCTTCACCGTAAGAGCTCTACAAACCCCACAAGCCAGGCAACCCGCGTTCAGCGGGCTCTGCTGACGCCTGCCCAAATCCAGCCAGAACCCCATGAAAAGAGAACAACCAATGACAGCAAAACTGACCGGAACTGTTGCCCTGGTCACCGGTGCGAGCAGCGGCATCGGTGATGCCACCGCCCGTGCCCTCGCCGAGCAGGGGGCGTCGGTCGCCGTCGTCGCCCGCCGGAAGGACCGACTGGACACGCTGGTGGCCGAGATCGAGGGTGCCGGCGGCACCGCCTACGCTGTTCCAGCTGATATCACGGACCGAAGCCAGGCCGAACAGGCCGTTGCAGAGGTGGTCAACCAGTTCGGCCGGCTGGACATCCTGATCAACAACGCCGGGCTGATGCTGCTCGGAACCGTCGTTGATCAGGAGGTCGACGAGTGGGAGCGGATGATCGCCGTCAACCAGAACGGTCTGCTCTACATGACGAAGGCGGCACTGCCGCACCTGCTGGCTGCAGCGGACGACGAACTGCGCGGCGTCGCGGACATCATCAACATCTCCTCGATCGCCGGCCGGCAGGCATGGGCGAACTTCGCCGCGTACAACATGACGAAGTTCGGCGTGAACGGATTCACCGAAGCGCTCCGCCAGGAGATCACGAAGAAGCACATCCGGGTCGGCCTACTCGAGCCCGGCGCCGTCGAAACAGAACTGATCTCACACAACAACGACACCATCAAAAGCGACCTCGCCGTCTCAGACGCGAAGAACATCCCCGAGAAGCTGCAGCCGGAGGATATCGCCGAGAGCATCGCCTACATGGTCACCCGTCACCGCCGCTCCTCCATCGCCGAACTGTGGGCCATGCCCACCTCCCAAGCCTGAGAAACTCACCGAAGGAATACCCAGTATGAAGAACGCACGCCTCCGGGACCTGGAAGTCTCCCGCATCGGCCTCGGCGCCATGACCATGGCCGGAACCTACACCAGCGAAGGCGCCCTGGATAACACCGAATCGATCCGCACCATCCACCGTGCACTCGAACTCGGTGTCACCCACATCGACACAGCGGAGATCTATGGGCCATTCCTGAGCGAGGAAATCGTGGGCCAGGCCATCAAGGGACGCCGTAACCACGTGAAGATCGCCACGAAGTTCGGCCTCGTCTCCCACTCAGGCGGAGGACCCGGCGTGATCGACAGCAGCGCGGCGAACATCCGCACCGCCGTCGAGGGGTCCCTGAAACGACTTGGCACCGACCATATCGACCTCTACTACCAGCACCGGGTCGAACGGAACACCCCCATCGAAGAGACCGCCGGGGCCGTCGCGGACCTGATCACCGAAGGCAAGGTACTGCACTTCGGCCTGTCCGAAGCGTCCCCGGACACCATCCGCCGGGCCCACGCGGTGCAACCCGTCACGGCGCTGCAAACCGAGTACTCGCTGTGGACCCGCGACGTCGAAGACGAGATCCTGCCGCTGCTGCGCGAACTGGGCATCGGCTTCGTCCCCTACTCACCCCTCGGACACGGCCTGCTCACCGGGCAGATCCGCACCGTGGAGGACTTCGCCGACGACGACTGGCGCAAAACCAACCCCCGCTTCACCGGTGACAACTTCGTCCGCAACCTGCGCATCGTCGATGAAGTCCAGAGCATCGGCGCGGAAATCGGTGCCACCCCAGCCCAGACAGCCCTGGCCTGGTTACTGACCCGCGGCGCGGACATCGCCCCGATCCCCGGCACCCGCCGCGTCTCCCGTGTGGAGGAAAATACAGCAGCCGACGGCGTCGAACTCACCGCAGACCAACTCGAACGCCTCAACGCACTCCAACCCGCAGCCGGAGCCCGACACGACGACGCCAACATGGCCTCGATTGACGCCTGACCCTTCAGACAGGACACGGTAGCCACCCGGCGGCCCCTGAACCTCGTCGACGCACACCGCCATCCCAATCTCACTCCAACACAAAAGCGTAGGCAGCCGTCACTGTTGCCTCCTACCGTCCAAAGGCCTGCAGGCGTAGCGTCTTTTGCAATGGAGTAAGGCAGCGGTCGACGGCGGGCCCCGAGTCGGAGGGCACCGCCCCTGCCTTGAACCGTCAAAAAGGAGACCGGGATGGCTGGATGGAATGCCGATACGGCTGCTGGGCCGGTGGGGGCCGGCACGGTCACTTTGGTGGAGGGGCCTTCCTTCTGCATTTCGTCCGCGAATGGAGACATCCACCCGGAGCATCCGCACGGCGTTTTCCATGAGGACACCCGCATCCTGTCGCGCTGGAACCTGGCAGTCAACGGGCAGGTCCTGGAGCCGTTGACAGCATCAACGCAGGAACCCTACCGGGCCTTGTTCATTGGCCGCGTTCCCCGTTCGGACGGTTACGCGGACAGTCCCATGATTGTGGAAAGACTGAGGGAGGTTGGTGCCGGCATCCGTGAGGAAATCACCATCCGGAACTACTCTTCGGAGGCCGCTGACTGCAGAGTCTCGCTCACTGTCGAATCGGACTTTGCGGATCTTTTTGAAGTGAAAGAGGCGCGCGTCGAACGGCACTGGGCACAATCCCGCCGCCTGGAGGGCGACTCCCTGACCATCAGGGGCGCGTGGCAGGACGTCCGGAAGGCCGTCGTCGTCAACGCTGGCGGCGCCGAGGTGACCACCGAGGGCGTGACGTACCGGGCGGTCATCCCAGCGCACGGTCAGTGGAGCACCCTTCTGACGGTGGTGCCGACCACGAACGGCGCGCGACCGGCGTCGTTCGTCCGTCCGCTGAGCGGTGAGCTATCCCCCAGCGACCGCCGCCGCCAGGAATGGGTGGCAAAGATTCCCAAACTGCATATCGGAAACCGCTCCATCGAGCGGACCCTCCGGCGCAGCTACGATGACCTGGGCGCGCTCCGCATCGAGGATCCAGCCCATCCGGAGCGGATTGTCGTGGCCGCCGGAGCGCCGTGGTTCATGACCCTTTTCGGCCGGGACGCGCTGTGGGCATCCGAAATGGCGCTGCCCGTGGACCCTTCCCTGGCACTTGGCACGCTGCAGACGCTGGCCGACCGCCAAGGCACCGTGGTGGATCCCATGAGCGAGGAGGAACCCGGGAAAATCCTGCACGAGGTGAGGCTCGGCGTGTCCGGCGGGCTGGCATTGGGTGGAAAATCCGCCTACTACGGCAGCGTCGACGCCACTCCACAATTCGTGATGGCCGTGGCCTCAGTGAGCCGTTGGGGCTTTGCCAAGGACACCATCGCCGCGCTGCTGCCCCACGCAGACCGCGCACTGGACTGGATCAGGTCATATGGCGACAAAGACGGCGACGGGTTCGTCGAATACAAGCGCCTCAACGATTCCGGCCTTATCAACCAGGGCTGGAAGGACTCCTGGGACGGCATCAACTTCGCGGACGGCCGGCTTGCCGAACCCCCCATCGCCCTCTGCGAAGCCCAGGCACTGGCCTACAGCGCTTTTTTGTCGCGGGCATGGATGGCGTTCGACGCCGGGGACGAGGCCTTGGCTGCCCAGCTCACGGGTGAAGCAGCCCAGTTGAAGAAGAGGTTCAACGAAGAGTTCTGGATGCCTGAGCGCGGCTACTTCGCCATCGCGCTCGACGGCGAAAAACGGCAGGTCGACGCGTGCGCATCGAACATGGGACAGTGCCTGTGGCACGGCATCGTGGATGAGGACAAGGTACCTCAGGTAGCGGAACGGCTGATGTCCCCCGAGATGTTCAGTGGCTGGGGCGTTCGAACCCTCGCCAGCGACATGGGGGCTTACAATCCCGCCAGCTACCACAACGGCTCGGTCTGGCCGCATGACAACGCAATCATTGCCGCCGGGCTCATGCGCTACGGCTTCGTGGAGGAGGCGCAGCGGATCGCCACGGCCCTGTTCGAGGCGGCCGACTACACCGATGGCCGCCTCCCCGAACTTTTCTGCGGGTTCAGCCGTGACCAGGTTGCCGAGCCCGTCCCCTATCCCACTGCCTGCTCGCCACAGGCCTGGGCAGCGACTACCCCGATCATGCTCGTGACGAGCCTGATGAGGTACGACGCCCATATTTCCCGCGGCGGCCTCTGGATGGATCCGGCACTTCCCGTATCATACGGCGACCTCCACATCACCAATGCGCCCATGGCCGGAGGCCGGATCACCATCGACATCAAAGGGTCCGAACCCTCCGTGCAAGGGCTGCCCGAAGGTATAGCATTCCATCGCGACCACCGCCCCTGGCTGACGGAGCTGATCAAACAGGCCGGGCTGTAAACCTCCACAAGTCGCTTTTGTATGCTGCAGACGTGCGGGTATCGAACGACGACGGCGGTCCAGTCGTCCGCGCTGACGTCACCATAGATTCACTCGCGGGGGAAGCTGGGTTATCGTGCCGCTGCTCCCTGTCCGACGGCGGGACGCCCGGTTCCGACTCCACGTAGACTCGCCTTTAAACTGGGACTTGGGGGATCAATGATTGAGAACAAGCACACGTGTGCCATGTGCGGGCGGGCTACAACTGCGCACGACAGGGACGTCCGCTTCCGGCTCCCGGACCCGGTCCTGAATAGCCCCGAACAACACCGCGCCGAGGACAGCTGGCTGAGCGACCCGGACCCCAACCAGGCGACACTTATGCAGATCCCCTACATCAGCCCGTTCGTCCGGGCTCTGCTCCCCGTCAAGCTTGAGGGCGGGCACGAACTACGCTTCGGAGTCTGGATCGCGATTCACCCCGAAGACCTCCAGAATGCTTGCAGGGTTTGGAATGCGCCCGAGTACAGCGACCTGAAGCTGACCGGCTACCTTGCGAACAAAATTGAGCCCTGGGGCCTCTACAAGGTCCCCGTGAACCTCGCCGTGCTAAACCCGGACCACACCCCCTACTGCGTCTCCAGCTCGGATCAGGAGCTGAACGACGTGCTCACCCTGGAGTGGCCGCACGACATCCTCGCTTCCCTGCCGTGAGACATCAGTTGACTTCTAAATCTATATAGCTAGATTTAAAACATGGAGAACTTAGGGCGTGTCACGCCCGCCACCGCGCTGGTCCTGGATGCCCTGCTGTCAGCCGACACTGTGTGGGGGCTGCAGATCGTGAAGGACGTCGGCAAGAAACCCGGTACTGTCTATCCGATTTTGGATCGACTCGAAGTTGCCGGGTGGATCCAGGGTGAATGGGACTCCACCCAGGATCGCAAGGGGCCGCGCCGGCGCTACTACCGGCTGCTCGCTGAAGCCCGCCCACTGGCACAGGTCTATGTGAACACGCATCGGGCCAAGGTCCGGACGACTGCGGCCAAGCCCTCGCCCGCAACGTTCGAGGGCAAGTGGCAAGGGGCATGAGGTTCACTGAGGCGGTCCTCGCTGTGCCCGTGGCCTTGACCCCGGTCCGATTCAGGGAAGTTCGCGAGGAACAGTGGCGGGCCGACCTGCGTGACGGGCCGGTCATCGGCATCTCCGCGGGTTCGCTGCTTTTCGGAGCTCTGTGCTCATCGGCAACGGCAAGGACCTCCGAGTTGCTTCATCGCGGCGGCATGCTGCTGTCGCACATCAAAAAGGGGGAAAACATGAAACGAGTACTGGGCATAGCCGGTGCGGCTGCGATCCTGGCCGGCGGCGCCGTCGTCGGCCTTCAAACTGGCTACTCCAATGAGACGCCGGTGGCTCGAACGCCTGTGGCAGATCGTCCAATAGAGGGCTACGAAGGCTGGTGGAACTCCACCCCTGTTCACGGAAGCGCAGCAGGCCTTCCGAAAGAAACGGTGACCGTGAACACCCGTACCGGCCAAATTGTTGATGCTTTCAACAGGGCGAAGAACAGCACGCTCATTTCAGATGTTGACTACAACCTCGTCCCCGACCCGGGTTGGCCAGCCAACTCCATAGTAATCATCGACACCACGACTGGCATGGTCATCGAGGACTTCCTGGTCGACGAGCGGGGCGTACCCCTTGATGAAGGCGTGCGGCCTCTCGACGCCGCAGGGTAGGGGTCTCCCGATGTGCCAGGACTGCTCTCCGTGGACGTTCGCCGATCTCCCCGGCTGACTCTCGGCCACGGGACGGACGCCTACGTCCCCTGGCATGCTTTTACCCGGGTACTCGGGGGCTTGCCAATTCAATCCTAAGCATGCTTATTATGGATGCAGTCGGATGGGGATTTGGCTGCGAGGGGAATCGAAAAGGGTGCGCTCAGCGAACGGGGCGCACCTTTTTCGTGCCCTCACGTCTTTCCACCAGCATTGGTCCCTGCTTGTGCAAATTCCGGCCCTGATGATGCGAGTTGCGTCCGGGAATCAAAGCGGCACGGTCCTAGACTTTCGGCATGCACCCCTTAGTAGCAATCGGCCTGGTGTTCCTCGCCGCGATTGCCTGGACGGTTACTATCCTGACAATGCTGATTGTTCTGGTCAAAGCCCGAAGCCGGCCGCCAGCCGAAGTCAGACGCGCAGTCCAGAGTGTGGAGGTCCAAAGCTCGGATGAAAGGGCGGCTTAGACATAACTGGATGCCATCTGGTCCAGGCCTGGTCATCATCGGCATGCCGCTTCTCGAGCAGGACCTATAGAAGATTCCGGGCGAGATCCATGAGATTTATGGAGCCCCGCGCCTCCACCGTAGGAGCCGTCATCCCTCCATGGCGTTCCCGGGCGCTGACAGGATCGCGGCGAGGGAGTGCATGCCCTGGCCTAGGGCCAAGAGGTAGTTGATACTGGTGAGGCCAACCCCACCCCGGGCTGGGAATCGAGTACTACAGTGGAGGCATGGCTCCCAGCCGTCATCCGCTCGATGATCTGCGCGAAACAATCGGACACCTGGCCGATCAGCTCAAGCTGCCCACATCGGAGCGCGTCGACGACCTGGTCGGCGATCTCATCGGCGCGCGGCCCGGGCCGGCCCGGCCGCTGTCCGAAGTGCAGGCCGAGCTCGATGCGCTGGTCGGACTGGAGACCGTGAAGGAACAGGTGCGGGCCCTCGTTGCCCTGCTCCAGGTCCAGGCCCGCCGCAAAGCGCACGGCCTGCCTGAGGTGGCCACATCACAGCATCTGGTGTTCCTCGGAAACCCGGGCACGGGCAAGACCACCGTGGCGCGGCTGCTGGCCGAGATGTACCGTGCGGTTGGTCTGCTGCAGAAAGGCCATCTGGTCGAAGTCGACCGTTCGGGCCTGGTGGGGCAGTACGTCGGAGCGACCGCCATCAAGACGGACCGGGTGATCCGGCGAGCGCTGGACGGCGTCCTGTTCATCGACGAGGCCTACGCGCTGTCCCCGGAGGACGGCCGGATGGACTTCGGCCCCGAGGCGATCGAGGTCCTGCTCAAGCGGATGGAGGACCACCGTCACCGCCTGGTCGTGATCGTGGCCGGGTACCCGCGGCTGATGGAGTCCTTCTTGCTTTCGAACCCCGGGCTGCGCTCCCGGTTCGCCCGCGAGATTACATTCCCCGACTACTCCGTCGACGCACTCCAGACGATCTTCCAGCAGATGCTGGCCCAGCACGAGTACATACTGGAGCCGGGTGCCGACCAGGTGCTGCGCCGCATCTTCACCGGTCTCCACGCAGGCGAGGACTCCGGCAACGCACGGTTCGCGCGCACGCTGTTCGAGCAGGCGCTCAACCGCCAGGCGCTGCGGCTGTCCCTCGACAAGGAACAAAGTCTCGATGCGCTCGATCGTGAGGCCGTCATGACGCTCACCGCCGACGACATTGTCGAGGCGGCGCTGGCCTTGGGCGAGGAGCCGGAACCAGAACCGACGCCGGAACCGGAACCGGAGCAGCCACGCTGGTGGCGCTGGCTGGTCTGACGGATCCGCGGAGGCTGTCAGGCGAATGGTGGCGGAGTATCTCGCCCCGCGCCTATGTCAGCGCCCGGCGTCCGGACCTCCGATCCCCTTAGTCATCAATGAAGACCTGGACCGCTACGACATGCGCCTCCACCAGCCCCTGGTCCGGGGTCGGTTTCTCCAAGAGGACTGGCTTGGCATAGTTGTGGGCCCATTCGTGCACGTCCGGCCCGAGGACGTCGTCGATCCACACCACCGCGTCCCAGTCGGCCTCCCCCGCGGCGTCCATCCGGTCCAGCCACCGTGCGACGGACCGGAGCTTCGGAGTCGGCTCATCAACGTCACTCTCCTTCATCGCCAGGGGCACGCGCAGCGGCTCCACTTCGAGCTGCAGCTGCTCCTCCAGCCCGGCCACGACATCAGTGGGTGAGGTCGACACCCACGCGATCCGGCCCTTGGTAGCGAGCCGCCGCACGAGCGCCACTTTCCCGTCCGACAGTTGCGGGCCCCGGCTGTCGCTGTCACTGGGGCGGACCTTCGGGTTCAGCACTCCGTCGATGTCGAGAAGGATGATCGGCTTCATACGAGCAAGCTACATGGTCGGCATACTGCTGACTACACACACCCGTGCCCGCCCCGCCGCTACAGTGTCAGCGTGACCAAAGCTGCACTTCTCCTGGCCGGCACCGCCGCGGCAGTCATCGTTTCTGCTGCAGCGGGCGCTTCCCTCCATATCGCACGCACTCTCATCACCCCTGCCGGTGAACGGCCCGAGCGGATCCGCATTCTGGCAGCAGACCACGCCACAGTGACCTTGCACGCAGACGAGGACACCCTCTCCCCCGGCGTTTTCAGCCTCTACTGGGGGAACCGGGCCGGCCATGCCAGGATCGGCCGCATCCTCTCCCGTCAACCGGCGGCAGGCACGGTCACCCGTGCTCTGGAGAAGGTCTACTCCGGTGTTCTGGAGCCAGGCACCTCAGGTTACTGGTCCGGGTACACGTACCCGACACCTGAGGAGGCAGGATTGCCCAGCAGTGAAGTTTGGCTACCGGGGCCGGCGCCGGCATGGCTTGTCCCTGGCGATGACTCGCGGCGATGGGTCATCCACATCCATGGTCTGGGCGGCCGACGCGCCACTGGCGTTCGGACCGCCCCGCTCTTCCACCGACTCGGATACACCCAACTGCTGATCTCCTTTGCCGGTGACGGTGATGCTCCGGCCACTACCGACGGCAAACACCACCTCGGCCACACTGAGGTCGACGACGTCCATGCAGCCATCGACTACGCCGCCAGTCACGGAGCGGACTCCATCATCCTTTCCGGCTGGTCAATGGGGGCCGCCATGGCCCTGGCCGCGGCGCACACGTCACCGCAGAAGGATCGCATCGACGGACTTGTCCTCACCGCTCCCGTCCTGGACTGGAACAGCACTCTGTCCTTCAACACGGCGGCGGCACGACTTCCCGTATTTCTGTCCGGAACGGCATTGTGGATCCTCCGCGGCCCCCTGTACTGGCTGGCCGGGCTGAACCAAGCCCTGAAACTCAATGACCTGGACTTCACCTCCATGAAGCCCGAAGTCCCGGTTCTCGTCCTGCACAGCAATGCCGACACGAGCACACCGATCAGCGTCAGCGCCAAGTACGCCGCACTCCACCCGGACAACGTGACACTCGTCCGGTTCCCTGCGGGCCGGCACACCCAGGAATGGAACACCGACCCCGGTCTGTGGGAGAGGTCAGTGGAGCACTGGCTGCAACGGTTAGACCGGCCCCGTTCAGTTGAACCGGGTTAGGTTGCCGGGAGTGCCGGCAGCAATCAATCGCAGCCCTGAAGTGTAGTCGCGATCGCGTCGTGCTCGGCTTGAGTGACCCAGAGGCTGTATTTTGCTTTGACGGCAGTTTGGCGGGCTACGTATTCGCATCGGAATGCTTTGTTCGGCGGTAGCCACGTTGCTGCATCTTTGTCACCTTTGGCCCCGTTGGTGGGGCCGTCGGCGGCCATGAGATTCAGTGGGTCGTTTGCGAGTTCCTTGCGCTGGTCAGCGTTGAGCTGTTGTGCTCCCTTTTGCCAGGCGTCGCTGAGGGGAACAATGTGGTCGATCTGGACATCGGAGCTGGTGTCCTGGCCGCGCGTGAAGGTAATCGTGGTGCCGGTGTACTTATCGGCCAGGACTCCTGTCATGACCACGCAGTTGTTGGTGCCTTGCTTGAACGTCTCGTCGGTCAGGTCTCGGGCGAGGATGTCGTTGCGGGTGTCGCAGCCGTTGCGGTCCGTGTCTGCCCAGGCTGGTCCAAACTCATCGCGGGTATAGCCGGTCTTGGGCGCGCGACCCTTAACCGGAATGCTCTCCAGCTGGACGAGGGTGTCGGCAGCAGTTGCCGGATCTACAGTGCTCGAAGCACCGATGGCTGGAGTAGGGTCGATGATCTCAAGGGCGTTGGCGGCAGCATCACAACCGACTAATGACCCAGCCAGCATCATCGCGGTAACTGCGGTCAGGATTTTGGCGGGAGAACAGATGGTCTTCATGGTCCTTCTGGTGATAGGGCGTTGTTCCACGCTAGCTTCGACCACCACCTGCCGCGGGTAACTCAGTGCGTGGTGCCTGCCACACGTCCGCGCTCCTTTAGTACTCTGCGGAAGGCTGCTTCCGGTCCCACTGGTTGCCTCAACTGTTCAAAGCTTGGCCCTCACGGGAAACGTCACGCCTACTCAACACGTCACATCGCTTCGTCCTCGGCCCTATCAACTCCGGAAAGGTGCACGCCGCCGCAGGGGTTCCGCGAAACACCCGACCGCCCGAGACTCTTGACCTGCGGAAACAGTGTGCCCGAGGTGGGACTCGAACTACCTTCCAGGCCTTGCAAACACTGGGAACCCGCGAAAAAATGCAGAATCCGAAGCAGTCCAACCGATCTGCACCCTGCTCCGACGGCGAAAGTGTGGACATTGTCCATACCCTCTGTTGCCCCTGAAATGGATCCCACAAGCCAGGCTGGCATGCCCGCCCCGGTATGCCTGGGCGGGGTTAACCGGCTGCTGCCACAACGTCCTCCAGCACTGACCTGTCGAAAAACGGATCTCGCCCGTTGCCTCGAAGAACACAGGAACTACTGATGTGCTCAGGTCTTTTGGACGTTTCGTACATTTCAGCCGCACTCCCGTGCTTCCTGGCAATTGATCCAGATTGAAGGTCTGCTCCGCAGATAGCGGTTGTAGCTACTCGGAAAGCACAGGCGCCGGCCACATGTCAGCTAAAGTACACGCCAACCTGACAATCAAGGCCCGTATCGCCCTCTACTCTGTGGGCGTTTCAAAGACTTCAGAACGGGTCCGCGAACACATCTGGGAGATTTATCCTGCCGTAATGCGCACCGGAAGGGACTCGAACCCGCGCAGCACGTTGTGCAGGATGGGCGCCGGTGCGCCGTCCGGTTCGATGGTGGATACGCGCTTGAGCAGTTGCTGGAGCACAATTTCCATTTCGAGCCGGGCGATGGGCTGGCCCACGCACTGGTGCAGGCCCATGCCGAAGGCCACGTGGCCGGAGGCGTTGCGGTCCAAGTCGAACTCGTCGGCGTTGTCTCCCCACTTGCGCGGATCCCGGTTGGCAGCGCCGAGGAACACCAGCACCTTTGCACCGGCTGGCAGATGCACGCCGCCCAGGACGGTATCCACGGAAACGGTCCGGTGGAACTTCTGGAACGGGGACTCCAGCCGGAGCGCCTCGTCTACGGCAAACTTTGCCATTTTGGGATTCTCCCGCAGCCGGGCCCAGGCTTCCGGGTACCGCGCTAACACCGAAATGGTGTTGCCGATGCCGAAAATTGTGGTGTCCACGCCGGCGGACAGCAGTGCCCGGACCAGCAGCGTCGCCTGTTGTTCTGTGATGAGGCCGTCTTCCACACGCTTCCAGATCTGGGCGCCGAAACCGGTGGCGTCCAGGTTTTCGCGCTGGCAGTTGCGCATCACTGCGGCGGCGTGCTCGTCGCCCTGCGCGAAGGCCTGCTTAAAGATGTAGTTTTCCGGGCCAAAGGCATTGAACACCATATTGCCGTAAGGCAGCAAGTGTTCACGGCCTACGTCGGGAATCCCCACCGCGTCCGGGAAGACACGCAATGGGTACTTTTCGGCGAGGTCAGTGATGGCGTCGAACCGCTTGCGTTCCGCAAGCTGCTCGGTCAACTCCTCGGCAGGCGGTGTAAACGGTTCGCGGAGGGCCCGGACGGTGCCGGGGTTGATGACGCCTGTCAGGGCCCGGCGCATCACGGTGTGGATGGGCGGGTCCGATTCGAGGATGCTGGGCGGCCGCCAGCCCGAGTCCTTCCGGATGTCACGCGGCCCAAGGCCCCCGGAGGAGACGTACGTTTCGAAGTCCGTGAGGACCTCGTAGACCTCCTGGTAGCCGGCTACCGCGTAGCTTCCCGTGCTCTCGAGGTAGGAGACGGCGCCTGCATCGCGGAGCCGGCCGAGGAAGGGGTAGGGGTCGAGGAGGTTTGCGGTTTCAAAGGGGTCCTCGCCCAGGACATTTGCTTCGTGGGTTGAAACGGTCATCTGGGACACTCCTGGTGGCGAACTTGATGGGGGCGGGCCGACGAGCGGCCGGATTAAGGCGGGCTGGAAGCGGGCGTAACGGACTGCGGTTCAGAGATCCAGGACCAGCCGGGGACAACCGGCAGCGGCACGGGAAACACAAACCAGCATGATCTCACCGGCTTCACGGTCCTCCTCAGACAGGACTGCGTCGCGGTGCTCGGGCTCGCCGGAGATGATCTGGGTTTCGCAGGTGCCGCACAGCCCGTGGCGGCAGGAGGACAGGACGCGCACTCCCACCTCTTCCACCGCTTCGAGGATGGTTTTGTCGTTCGTTACCGTCACGGTGGTTCCGGTCCTCGCCAGCTCCACCTCGAAGGGTGCGTTGGCGGCAGCGGCACCCAGGGTGGAGGCGACGAACCGTTCGGTGTGCAGGGCGCCGGGCGGCCAGCCCATGCATCGTTCTTCAATGGCACCGAGCAGTCCGCCGGGGCCGCAGGCATACACCAGCATGTGGGCCCGGGGCATGCCCAGGACCTGGTCCAGGTCCAGCCGGCCCACCTCGTCCTCGGCGACGATGCGGATACGGTCAAGACCGTAGCGGTCCTCCAATTGCTGGGCGAAGGCCATGGTTTTGCGGCTTCGGCCGCCGTAGACCAGCGTCCATTCCTTGCCGGCAGCGTCGGCTGCTTCGAGCATGGGAATGATCGGGGTGATGCCAATTCCGCCGGCAAGGAAAAGGTAGCGGCGGGACTCGCGCAGGGGAAAGTTATTGCGGGGCGCCGAGATGGCCAGCGGTGTTCCCGGCAGCAGCGCGTGCACGGCCTTTGACCCGCCACGGGAATCGGGCACATGCAGCACCCCGATCCGAAGGTGGTCCAGCTCTTCAGGTGAGGAACACAGCGAATACTGTCGCACCAGGCCGTCGCCAACGTGGACGTCAATATGCGCGCCGGGCTGCCAGGAATCGAACGGCAGGCCGTCGGCCCGCCGCAGCACCAGGGAGACCACCTGGTCCGCCACAATGTCCGCCCGGTCGACGACGACGTCGATGGTGGCTCCTGCAGATGCAGTCATTAGGTCTTCACTTTCTTTGGAAAGGCCCGACTGGACGACGGTCCCTTGGCCGGCATCCGGCCTTAATTACGGCTTACTTGAGGTTAGGTGTTCCACAACACAACCGCGGCGCCGCTTTCCATCCAACGGAAAGACTGGGCAGAAAAGAACGGGAACTCGAGCGCCCCTATTGCGGCAGATGCTCCACGCCCAGCCTCCGGGCAATGCCGCGGGCCGCAATGTTGAGCACAGGAACCACGCTGCCGACCGAGGCGGGACGGCTCCGGGTGACAATGCCCAGCGCCGCCACCAGCTGTTTGTTGGGCAGGAACACCGGGACGGCCAGGCCGTAGTTGTCCGGGCCCGCCTCCTCCTCTGTGGTGGCATAGCCGAGGGCCTGGACCCGCTCGATTTCGGTAGCGAGCGTGGCGGGGCTGGTGATGGTGCGAGGGGTGTGTGGCTCCAGCCGCTGCGAAACGGCGGTAAACAATTCCTTGGCCCCATAGGCCAGCATGATTTTTCCCGCGGCACTTGCGTGGAGCGGCAGGCGTGCGCCGACACGCCGGAACGGCTGGCCCGCTCCCGTACCGGACATGCGTTCCACCAGCAGGACCTCCTGCCCGTCCAGGATGAACAGGTTCACCACATTGTGCGTCACGAAGAGGACGTCCTGCATGAAGGGGGCGGCCACCTCGGCGATGTTTTGCTGCGCAGGGGCCAGCAGGCCGAGGCGCCAGATCCGCTGCCCCACACGGTACCCGTCATTGGCCTTCTCCAGTCCTCCCCACGCCACCAGTTCGCCGGCCAGCCGGTGCGCGGTGGTCACGGGAAGGCCCGCACGGCGGGCCATGGCACTGAGGCTTTGCACGCAGTGCTCAGCGTCAAAGGTGCCCAAAAGGGCCAGTGCCCTTGAGGTTACGCTTGCTGCCTGTTGGGCGGAAGCACTGCCGCCCGCGGCTTTGGAGATCTTAGGCCGAGCTGTTGAAGCGGAACGAGCGGTCCGGCCTGCTGGCGCAGCGTTAGCCATGGATCACCCTTCTGAGCGCTGGAAGCAGCGGCGCATCATTGACGCAACGCTGTACCGCCATTTTAAGCCCGCCGCCAGTCCCTTGCTGCATGGGCAAGGAGGGTCTGGCGTCGTTGGTCCTCAGTTGGCGGCGGTGGCGAGGGTTGAACCGCGGTAAGCGCCGAGGCCGCCGTCAACGCGGATGTCGGAGCCGTTTACCCACCCCGATTCGGGGCGGAGCAGGAAGTCGATAACGGAGGCGACGTCTTCGGGCTCGCCGAAGCGGCCCAGCAGGGCACCTGCACCCTCCACCTTGTCCCGCCCGTGGTCCTTTTTAAAGTCCTCGAGGATGGGCGTGGCTACTGGCCCGGGGCTCACGCTGTTGACCCGGATGCGCTGCGGCAGCAGTTCGGCGGCCAAGTGCTCGGTAAGGAAGCGAACGCACTGCTTGGAGAAAAGGTAGGACTCCTCTGTGATGTCCCCGTCACCGGCAACCGAATCCAGCGCGCCGGCCTGATCCGTGGCCAATGCGAACGCGGCACACTTGGCTTTCACCTCGCGCCACTGGACGGCAACGCTGGAAGCGAGGTTCACGACGGCGGTTCCCTCACTGAGGAGCGGGGCAAGTGCCCGGACCAGCCCGCGGACGCCGAAGACGTTGACGGACAGCACTGTGCGCCAGGGCGCCGTGCCGGGGACTCCTGCGATGTTGGCGAGACCGGCGATGCCATGCGGTGCGGCGGCGGAGACTGCGGCGGCGGCGGCGTCGACGCCCGCCTGGCTGGAAAGGTCAGCCTGCACGAAGGTGCCGCTGAAGCCGGTGGGCGCGTTGCGGTCGATGCCGATCAGCGGCACCCCGCGGGCGGACAGAATCTGCGCCGTCCTGGCGCCGATGCCGGAGGAAACCCCCGTAAGGACGATGGGCAGCTGTTCTTGGGACATGGGGACTCCTTATTAGTGCGTGACGTGCTTCACTCCATACTGGCAAGCCGGATCGATCCCTCGCCCCGGCCTTTCCGTTGGACGGAAAGGTCGCGGCGGATTGTGGCGGGTGCCGTGAAACTTGGATAAGAATCCATCCCCGCCGAAAGGACAGGCCATGACGGCAGACCACTACCAGGTCCTGGACCCGGCCACGCTTGAGCTCGTAGGACACGCCCCGGAAAACACCGGGGACGACGTTGAGCAGGCCGTTGCGGCCGCCCGCCTGGCCGCACCGCGCTGGGGAGCCGACCGCGAGGCCCGCCGCGCCGCCCTACGTGCCGGAGCCGCCCTAATCCGCCGTGACCTGGATTCCCTGGCCACCCTGCTTTCCCGCGAGCAGGGCAAGCCCAAGGCGGAGGCTGCGGGTGAGTTCACCGTGGCGGCAGGACTTTTTGAGTACTATGCGGAGCTGGGATGGGACGAAACCGAGCCTCTCGCCCCACGGGCCGACAGGACCCTTGAGGTCCAGTACCGGCCGGTGGGCATCGTTGGCACCATCACGCCGTGGAACTTTCCCATCTCCCTGCTCTGCGTGAAACTTGCCCCTGCACTGGTTGCCGGCTGCACCGTGATCGCGAAGCCCTCCCCGTCCACGCCCCTGTCCACCATCGCACTGGTCAACCTGCTCAATGACGTCCTGCCCACGGGAGTGCTACAGGTGCGGACCAGTTCACGGCGGACGGTCAATGTTGCCTTGAGCACCTCTCCCGGCATCCGCAAGATCTCTTTCACCGGCTCCACCGAAGTGGGCATTTCCATGGCCCAACAGGCAGCCCCTACCGTCAAGCGCGTCACCATGGAGCTCGGCGGAAACGATCCTGCCATCGTGCTCGATGACGCCGACCTAGCCGTTACCGCCCGCGGAATTGTGGGCAGTGCCTTCCGCAACGCCGGCCAGGTGTGCATGGCGGTCAAACGCGTGTATGTTCCCCGCAGCCGCAGCAGGGAACTGGCTGAGGCCATCGCCGCTGAGGCTTCCCGCCACGTGCTGGGCCACGGCATCGCGGACGGAACCACCATGGGGCCCATGCACAACGAGTCCCAGCTCAAACTCGTCCGCGGCCTCGTTGACTCCGCCGTGGGCGCAGGAGCCCGCATCATCACCGGCGGCAGCCCCGGCTGCGACCTGCCCGGCTACTTCCTCTCCCCCACAGTAGTGATCGACGCCGAGCCGGGCATGGACCTGGTGGAACAGGAACAGTTCGGGGCAGCCCTGCCGATCGTCGCCTATGACAATCTCGAAGAGACCATCACCGCGCTCAACGCCGGACAGTTCGGCCTCGGCGCCTCCGTCTGGAGCCCGGACCAGGAACGTGCGTACGCCACCGCATCACAGATCGAAGCAGGAACAGTCTGGATCAACCAACACACCCTGGTTGAACCCGACGCCCCCTTCGGAGGGTGGAAGGCGTCCGGCATCGGCCGCGAACGCGGCCGATGGGGCCTGGAGGAATACCTGGAAACCCGCGTCATCAATGCCCGCCCCCACTCCTGAGCCCGCACCAACCCTCCAGAAGGACTTCTTGTGAGCGTCGAACTGATTACCCTTGGCACCGCCGCCGGCCCAGCAATCCGCGGACCGGAAAACGGTATCTCCAGCGCACTGGTAGTGGGAGACGCCTTCTACATGGTGGATTTTGGCCTGGGTTGCTCGCGGGCAGCCCATGAGGCCGGGCTGCGCGGCAAGGATTTGGTGGCGGGTTTTGTCACCCACCTGCACTCGGACCATGTGGTGGAGCTTCCTGGCTTTCTGCTGTGGAACTGGGGCAACCCGGTAGAGGGTTTCACCGGCCCTGTTTCGATTGTGGGCCCCGGCAAGGACGCCACCCGCACAGGTGGCGCCGGGCTTTCCGGCACCGGCGAACTGGTATCCCATTCCCTGCAGGCCTTCTCCTACGACATCGACATTCGCGTCCACGATGAAGCCCGCCCGAACCTGGCATCCCTTGTGCGCACCGTGGACCTTAACACCCCCGCACATGGAAGCCCGGACGCGGCCCGCCCCTTTGACGTCTACGAGGATGACAGGGTCAAGGTCACCGGCATCCTCGTCCAACACCCACCGGTGCGCCCCGCACTGGCATTCCGCTTCGACACCGACGCAGGCTCAGTGGTGTTCTCCGGTGACACCGCCGAATGTGAGACGATGGCTGTACTCGCCAGCGGCGCAGAGGTCCTGGTGCACGAGGCAGTAAACCTGGACTTCTACGCCGGCAAGGGTTTCGCACCGGAATTCCTCAACCACCAGCGGCTCGCACACACCCCGCCCGAGGGAGCAGGCCGCGTGGCTGCCGCAGCCGGAGTGGGCCGCCTGGTCCTCTCCCACCTGGCCGGCCGCGCCGAGCCAGAATGGTGGCGCGGCAGGGCCGCGTCAACTTTCGACGGCCCTGTGGACGTCGCCGTCAGCGGCCAGCGTTTCCGCATCGACACACCGGTGCTGGCACCCGCCTAAGGAACCTGAGAAGAAGGATTTCCGCCCCCACCCTGCAGCAAGGACAACTCTTGGAACTGCCGTCGCCCGCAACAGCAATGGATGAGAAAAGGACGACGGCGGACGGAGCCTGGCTTGCCGTCCTCGCCGCGGGCATCGCGGCAGCCATGCATATCTGGAAGCTGCCTGCCGCCTTGGCAGGGATCCAGACGGATCTGGGCACCACCTTGGTTCAGGCCGGGCTGCTGCTCGGCATCATCCAGTTGGCCAGCGTGGTGGGTGGCCTGGCCACGGCCGTTGGCGGCGAACTGGCAGGCCTCCGCCGGCTCCTGATCACCGGACTTGTCCTGCTGAGCGCAGCATCCCTGCTCGGCGCCGCCGCGCCCACCACTGAGTTGCTGATGGCATCACGGACGCTGGAGGGCGTCGGATTCCTGCTGGCCGTCGTCGTTGCCCCTGCACTTATTCGCAAGGTGACCCCGGCTCAGCGGTTGAATGTGGCTCTGGCAAGCTGGGGCGCGTTTCAGGGCATGGCGACGATGATCGGCCTTGCCGTGGGCGCCCTGTTCCTGCAGGCCGCCGGCTGGCGCGAGTGGTGGCTGGTGATGGCTGTCCTCACGCTGTTGCCGGTGCCGCTGCTGCTGCGCCGGGTACCTCGGGACGTGCCTCCGGCCGACGCCGGGCTCAGGTCCGCGCTCCGGCGCGTCGGCCGCACCCTGGCCATCCGCCAACCCTGGATCACCGGCATGGTCTTCGCCTGTTACACCGCTCAGTGGATGGCAGTGCTCGGATTCCTGCCGTCCATTTACCGCTCGGCCGGCCTGGAAGGGCCGCTTCCCGGCATCCTCAGCGCTGCGGTGGGCGGGGTCAACGCGATCGGGGCACTGAGCGCCGGGCCGCTCATCCAGCGCGGCCTCTCCGAACGGAAAATCATCTTTTGGACCTTCCTTGCCATGTCCGCGGCGTCCCTGGCGACTTTCGCCGTCAGCTGGGAAAACATCGGTAACGGCACCCTCTTACAATTCATCCTGATCGCCGTATTCTCCGCCGTCGGCGGCCTCATTCCTGCCGCGGTGACGAGGTACTCCGTTCGTATTGCCCCCGAGGACGGCTCTGTCACTGCCGTGCTGGGGCTGACGCAGCAGATCTTCAACGTCGGGAACTTCCTGGGGCCCATGCTGTTCGCCCTGCTCGCCACCACCACCGGCGGCTGGGGTACGACCTGGTGGCTGACATGCGGATTGAGCATTCTGGGGATCGCCCTGCTGGCGCTCCTGGGTGGCACCGGCGGCGGGACCGCCAAGAGCGCGCGGCGCCCCGGAAAGTCGCTTTCCACCCAACGGAAAGCTCAAATGTAAGGCCCATCACACCAGCCTAGAGTCAAGAAAAAGCCGCTCCAAACCGGCAAAGACTTCCCCCTTCAACGATTGGGCATACCGTGTCTGAAACTCCCCTTAAGGGCCTCACGCCGGGCGCCGCGGCCTCCCGCGATCCCCGAACCTGGTCCCAGGCCAAGCGCAACCGCTATGGCTGGTTTATGACGTTCAGCCTCCTCTTCCTGATGATGCTCAGCTGGGCCGACAAAGCAGTCCTCGGCATCGCCGCCGTGCCTATCATGAAAGAACTGGGCATCACACCGGAGCAGTTCGGCCTGGTGGGCAGCGCCATGTTCCTCACCTTCGGTGTGGCCCAGATCGTCGCCGCACCCATCGCCAACAAGGTATCGAGCAAGTGGATCCTGCTGGTCCTGTGCCTGCTGTGGTCCGTGGCCCAAGTTCCAATCCTGCTGTTCGCCTCCCTGCCCGCCCTCTGGGCCAGCCGCCTGCTCCTGGGGGCCGGCGAGGGTCCCCTGGCACCGGTGCTGATGCACGGCATTTACAAGTGGTTCCCGGAGAAGAAGGGCGCCACCCCGGCCGCTCTTGCCTCATCCGGCGTGACCTTGGGCATTGTGGCCTTCGCGCCGGTCCTTGCCTGGGTCATCGGTCAGTTCGGCTGGCAGACGGCCTTTGCAGTGCTGGCCATCGTGGGACTGTTGTGGTCCGTTTTCTGGGTCATCGTGGGCAAGGAAGGCCCCTACACCAGCCGGAAGGCCGAACAGGAAATCGATGGCATTCCAGCCGAAGAAACTCCCGTCGCAGCAGAGACCAAAATCCGCTACTGGCGCACCATCCTCTCCCCCAGCTGGATCTTCGCGGTCCTGGCGTCCTTCTTCGGCTACTGGACCTTCACGCTGGCCATGTCCTGGGGGCCGGCATACTTCCAGAACGTCCTGGGCTTCAGCGGACAGCAATCCGGTGCCATGATCGCCCTGCCCGCTGCCTGGGGAGCTATCGCCACAGTGGGCCTCAGCGCCCTGACCCAGCGCCTGCACCTAAAAGGAGTTCCCACCCGGAAGGCCCGCGGTTGGGTACTCAGCATCTCCGCGGTCTTCGCAGGAGCCTGCCTTGTGGCCGCAACCCTGACCACGTCACCCGTCCTGTCTGTCATCCTCATGGTTTTTGGCTTCGGAACGGCACCTGCACTCTTCGCGATCACCTACCTGGTCGTCGCTGAGCTGACCACCATCGCCCAGCGCGGCGCAAACCTCTCCATCGCAAACGCGGTGCTAACCACCGGCGGCGTATTCGCACCGGCGGTGTCGGGATTCTTGATCGGCGGTGCGGCCACCCCGGCTGAAGGTTACCGGGCGGCCTTTGCCCTGGCCGGCGGCCTCCTGCTGGCCTTCGGAGTCCTGGCGCTGCTTTTCATCAATCAGCAGCGTGACCGACGCAGACTCGGCCTGGAGGTAGCCGGTGAGGCAGTTCCGGCAGCGGCCACTCTTGCTGCTTCCACTACGGCCACTGGCCTGGAAGTCACCCCTGCGCAAGCAAGCACCAAGGCGTAGACCCGAATCGCCTCGGAGGGTAGGCCGGGACCGGAACAGTTGATCGTCCGGTCCCGGCCTCAATCTGAAGCTCGCGTTCCAGCCGCTAACCCTCAATGAATCCGGTTCTAGCCCGGCGAATTCCGGACCGTCCTCGGTCGCACCGTTCAGCCAACAACCATTCAACGGAATAGCTGTAACTCCTGTAAACCCATCCGGAGCAGAGTTGATGACAGCGTAACAACTCAGGCGCCGCGACTGCGGAGCCCCGCAACGAAGCGAGACCCTCCATGACAGCACGCAAGATCATCACCACGCAGGTGGCCATCATGGGCGCCGGCCCTGCCGGGCTGATGCTGTCCCACCTCCTGGCCAAGGCCGGCATCGAGTCCACGGTCATTGAAATCCGCAGCCACAAGGAAATTTCCGAAACCGTCCGCGCCGGCATCCTGGAGCACGGGACCGTCAACCTGCTGGTGGACAGCGGGGTATCGGACCGCGTGCTGCGCCACGGCGACCGGCACGACGGCATCGAGCTGCGCTTTAACGGCGAGAGCCACCGCGTCGATTTCAAGGACCTGGTGGGGGAGTCCGTGTGGCTGTATCCGCAGACGGACGTCTTCCTGGACCTCGCCGCACGCAGGAAGGACGACGGCGGCGGCGACGTCCGCTACAGCGTCACTGACACTTCCGTCCATGATCTTGAGGGTAAGCCGAAGGTCTGGTTCACCGACGCCGACGGTGTGGAGCATGAGATCCAGGCGGACTTCCTGGTGGGTGCTGACGGCTCCCGCAGCCACTGCCGGTTCCAGATCCCCGAGGCGCACCGCAAGTGGTACTTCCACGAGTACCCCTTCGCCTGGTTCGGCATCCTGGCCGAAGCCCCCCGGAGTTCGGATGAGCTGATCTACGCCAACTCGGACAACGGCTTCGCACTGATCAGCCAGCGCACCGAGATGGTGCAGCGGATGTACTTCCAGTGTGATCCGAAGGAAAACGTTGCGGAGTGGGACGATGACCGGATTTGGGCCGAGTTCCGCAGCCGGGTCAACGGCAACGGCTTCGAGCTGAAGGAAGGCCCGGTCCTCGAGAAGATGGTGCTGCCGTTCCGCAGCTTTGTCCACACCCCCATGCGGTACGGCAACCTGTTCCTTGCCGGCGACGCCGCGCACACTGTGCCGCCCACGGGAGCCAAGGGCCTGAACCTGGCCATCAATGACGTCAAGGTGCTCTTCGAAGGGCTGGACAGCCACTACAACTCCGGTTCGGACCGCCTGCTGGAGAGTTACAGCGACCGCGCCCTGGAGCGGGTGTGGAAGGCGCAGCAGTTCTCCTACTGGATGACCACAATGCTGCATACTCCCGCCGACGCCGATGACTTCTCCCGCGCCCGCCAGCTCGGCGAACTCAACTCTGTGGTCTCTTCCCGGCACGGCATGGCCTACCTCGCCGAGGCCTACACCGGCTGGCCGGGCGCCTTGTAAAGCTGCCTGTACTACAAAACCCAAGGACCGAAATGGAACCTGCTGCCCACGTAAGCGCTCCACCGCAGCACATGCAAGCGGTCAAGAGAGGACGACCCGCATGAAGCCCGTCGCCTCCCGCCCGACTACCACGCCGAGCCTCGAGGCAGCAGCGGCAAGAACTTCATTGCAATTGGCTGCCGACATCGACGACGTTGTTGCCTCGCCTTGGATTGGACTGCACTACAAGCACGAGTTGCTGCTGCATTACAAGCACGAATCGCTAGAACTGACAATCAGTACGGCAGACAGGCGGAGGCAAGCTCCGACACACCTAACTCCTCCAGCAGCAATTGTGGATCCCGATCGGCGGTGGACTGACCGTGTCCAGTGACCTCACGAAGGGGGCCTCTCCCGTTCCGCCCTCTCGCGGAAGGATCGCCGAGCGGCTGCTCCCCGACGGAACCGAGCCGGACCCCCGCTTCACGCTCGCTAACGAGCGCACTTTTCTCGCCTGGATCCGCACCTCGCTTGCCCTCCTAGCCGGCGGTATTGCTATTGAGGCGTTCACGGCGGACCTGTTCCTTGAGCCTGTCCGCAAGGGACTGGCGGTCCTTCTGCTTCTGCTGGGCATGATGTTGAGCGCGGGGTCGGCTGCGCGGTGGCTGCGGGTGGAGCGCAGCATGCGCAGTAAGGCGCCGCTTCCGCTTCCTCTGATTGTTCCGCTGCTGGCCGCAGCCGGCGCTCTGGCCGCTGCCGTCGTACTGGTCGTCATCCTTTGGCGCTGAACGCATGACGCTCAACCGGCCGCTCGAACGCCTGCATGCGGATGCTGGTCTGCAACCGGAACGTACATCTCTGGCCTGGGGCAGGACAATGATGGCCCTGGTGACTGTCAGCGCCATCTTCCTCCGCTGGCTTCCTCATCACGGATTGCCCATTCTGGCATTGTTCACAGTGGCTGTAACTGCAGCAGCTACCATTTACCTCACACAGCGCCGCCGTTACAGCACCAGCTCCTGTGGCATCTTGCAGGAGAAGGTCAACGCCGAAATAGTCGCAGTATTGTGGACAGCCTTCGCCGGAGTTGTGCTCGGAATACTTGGAATCGCAGTCGTCCTCGCCAGCTAGGTCTGGAGTGCCGGATCCTTCTACGACAGCGTCAACGGTAGGGGTGGTACTCGAACTATTTGCACCTTTTAATAACGCTGGAAGGCCGGGCCTGCTCAGAGTCGGCGAGGTCGAACACGGCCACTTCTGTAGCTGGCATCGATAAGTTCGAAGACCTGGCTCACAGCCCGGACTTCGTCCAGTTCGGCTACACCCCAGCCTGACGTTAACGACCCACCCCTATCCCGTGACAATAGAGTCCATTTCCTTCTTTCCTGACAAGGTCACGAGCGTGATTGGGCCCCCGTTAGCAGTCCAGCGTCTATGCGATTGCTAATTGGTTTTCTTGCGTCCAGTTTTCCCAGTAGCGGTGCGGTGTCATGCCGTTCAGGGATCCGTGGGGGCGAAGACCTTTCTTCCCTTGGGGGCCCGGTCGTCCTAAAGGCTTTCGAGGTCGATGCAGGCGTGTGGAAGAACTGGCCGAGGCCCAGGGCTGATGGAGTTCAGGACCATCTGAAGACTGGAGACCGGCGGTGAGATGGCTTGGCCCGCTAACCTGGATCGCCGCATCGAGGTCCCGCGCTCGGTGCTCGAACGCCGCCTACGGCTAGCCCGAGCAGCAGCTCGGTGGGACCGGGCTGGCGCTGCTTCCGCGCGCATGTTTGGCGGTAGGCCGGCCACCGCTCGAAGTCCTTCACGCATACATATTTAAAGACATAGACCCGGGGGTTTATGTGAGGGGTATGTTTTTCGCTTTTAAACGAGGAGACAAGATTCCTGCTAAATCAGCCCTATCTCACTGCGATCACCACATGTTCACTAACTGTCGAGTTCCGACAGCACACGCCGGCAAAACTCGCCGTCGAGGGTGGAGGAAAGAGTTAGTGGTGCATCCGCGCAAGTTCCCGGAACTGGAGGCTCGTCCCCGGTTCGCCGCCGCTCGGATTCGGTGGTGGTCACAAGAGGCTCACGGGCGGAGCGCTCCGATGCCGATGCCGATGCCGATGCCTGCGGTTTTCCACATAGACCAAGACGCTTCTACCGGCGGCCGTTCGCCGTTGCTGCACTGGAGGCATGCTCAGCTATGTAGACATCATCCTGCTCGGAGAGGAACGGGTTCTCGTCATTCAGGAGCACGAGGATGGCCGCTGCTGCTGCGGCCGGACCTGGCGTTAACCGCCCGGTAGAGGCTGCGGCAAAGCGGTGCGACGCCGGCCGATTTTGCCCACGTGCAAGAATGAAACCATGTGGACTGAAACGAGCGGCGTCATCGGTGTTGGTTACGAAGGGAAGGACATTGCGTCGTTCCTTGAGGAACTGACGGCCTGGAAAATCGGGACGGTCGTGGACGTTCGGTTGAACCCGATCTCAAGGAAAAAAGGCTTCTCAAAGAGGGCGCTGAGCGAAGCACTAGCCGAGGCCGGTGTTGGCTACAGGCACATGCCGGCGTTAGGGAATCCCAAAGACAACCGTGAAGGTTTCTGGGCTCCGGGCACTGCGGCTGCAAAGGTTGCGGGCGAGCGTTTCGAGTCTCTGCTTGACAGCGAAGTAGCTGCTGAAATGATTATTGAGCTCACCGACCTTGCCGCGGGGCAGCGTGTGGCCGTGCTGTGCTTTGAGGCCAGCGAGCTGTGCTGCCATCGCAAATACGTTCTCGCTCGCGTAAAAGAACGCCTGGCGGCTCTGGTCGGCAGCTAACGGGCCCCTGCTGCGTAAACGCCCAAGACACCGAACGCCTGAGGTCTTTTCAGCTGGTTGCCCAAGAAGAACGCCGGACCGCGGGCCGGAGCGCACAGCTGATCAAGGAATCTCTTTTGGATTGCCGCTTTGGCGGCTGCGTCGGTGTCACCCGTGTGCCGCCGCTGAAGTTCAGTGAACTCCCAATCCAGCAGACCTTGCCGGTGTCCTTTGCAAGTCCTGCCAGTGCAGCGGTAGCAATAATGACCTTCAAATCGCGGCGGGGACAGGATCGATTTGTCCGTCTTGGGTCCAAAGAGTGTGTCTTGGTGCAGATGCGCTTCCATCTTGGCTTGTTGTTCCGAGGTCCACCCGTCGAAAAGTCGTAATTCCAGCTTGTCGATGTCCGCGGGCACTACTGCCGCCAGGGATGGGCCGGCCGATCCATTCAAGGCGCGGGCGTTGAGTTCGCAGGTGTTGAACGCACCGATGAGCGGATCAACGTGTGGGTGCCGTGGCTTCCACGGCTCAAGGTGGGAGTCGATGGTCAAAGAGTCAAGGATCGGGGTGTAGCTCTCGGATCGTCGATCTTTGGACGCTGGTGTGACCTTTAGTTTCACGATGTCGTACTTCTTGAATTTCGCATCGGCCTCGAGATAGCGGAAGGGGATCGGGTAAAGACGAATCCATTCCGGGCCACCTTCCGCAAGTCTGAGACCTGCCACGCAAACAGTGTCACCGTGGTTAGCCGAGGGCTGTGGAGCGGCCTTGACCGTGATCAGCACTTTCGCCTCAGAGATACCCGCTCCGAGTTCCTTTTCGTACTCAGGCCGACCGTTGGCGAACAGCCCTTCCCCGAACATCATTTCAACTGCCCCCAAAAAATAACCCTCAGTCATGCGACTATCGGGACTATACCCCCGCTCCCCGCGGTCCGTGCTACTGTGCCTTGGCGTTGCATGGGCCAAGGGTTCACTCGTAGTGATCATATACAGGATCCGACGGCCGACCTTGAAGATGGCTCCTGATGATCTGTGCCAGAATGTGGTCTCTGCCATCGAACCCCGGCTCCACAGCCATCGATTCAGCTGAATTTTCCCAAGGGAAGCCCGCCAGCACCTTTCTCGGTGAACCGGCGCCCTAGACCACGACGCTTACCGCCCCGATGCTGCAAGTGTTATGGCTGCATCGGCATCGGCAGGCAGCCTTTTACAGACGAATTTCCCTGCATGGTTCTGAATTGATCGCTCTTCCCCCGGCAGATTCGCGTATATCTCGAGCGCGGCGTTGTCGTGGGCCCTGAACCGGGAGCGATCGGAGTCAGTCTGAATCAGATACGTAACCCCACATTCGCATTCCCTTAGGAATGCGTAGAAACTTCCCCTCATCGCTTCCCTGAGCAAGGCTGCCGGATAGGAGATGACGTGTTTCTTACACATCGCGGGGACCTTAACCTGGTCCTCCACGAGAATGCTCTGCGCCACATCAACCGCTGGACGCCATGGATGTAACTCCAAAGGTTCGACCGTAGATCTGATCATCTTCCCGTCGGCGAAACTGAGGAACGATTCTTCAGTGCAGGGTTGTCCGCCCGGCCATTGCAGCGCCGCGCTGCTTGGCCAAAGTTGCGGCATCTGCAGCTCGGTCGTCACATCCACTTCCAAAGCCGGCGACGTGAACCGAAGCCCCTGAATGACAAGCTGACCGAGCACGATTGTGAGAGCATACCCTTGCGGTACATCTGGTTCCGGGCTCCACGGCACACGCATGACCAGCGGTGTCACCCGCACGCCGGAAAAACCATCTGTCCCTGCGTACTTGCCGACCCAAATCCGGCTGGCATCAAGGGGCTGCATCCGTTCCCGCTGTTTGTACAAAGCGGTGTACTCGGATGGCGCCAGGCCATATCCCTCATCGCGCCGCTTCTCACTGGATAGGAGCATCGCCGTGAGGGCGGTCTTCTGCGCCCACATGGCTATCACTGCCTGGTCTTCGACCGCAATCGTTCCAGGCTTACCGAGGATAAATGGAGTGAGGACACGCTGGGCGGCCTTTTCTAGCTGGCTCATCCACCCGTTGTTGCAGGGTGCACAGAAGTTCTTCACCTGCAGCCGATAAGGAGGCTGCACCCCCATGTCCCGGGGCAAGCCATTCAACGCACCCGCGTGGTGCCTGGCGGGGCTGAGGTCTAGACCGATCTTGCTCACCCACTGGCCAAAAACATGCTCACGGGTCAGCGGCTGCGTGGAGCCGCAGAAGGCACAGGAAATCGACATGGGACGATTATGCAGGTGCCAGGGCCAGAGGACGGAATCGGCTCAAGACTTCAGTCCGGGAGGTCACCGGCTGTCACGCTGAATCTGGCCGACCTGGAATGGATCCTCGCACCGCCTCCCCCGGCCTGGCCGAGCCCTGCCGGGCCCGGCGACGTCGTCATGTCGGTCTCCAGGACCGCCTGGACGTCCTGCAAGTGCGGCTCCCGGAAGGTCCGCAGCATCGTCAGGGCCTGGGGCGGAGGCTGCTTTTTGCATATTAGTCTCGCTGTGAGCGCGGGCTACTCGACATCGGAGGGGTGCTTGGCCAGCGGAGTAACCTTGATGTCCATGTACGGGAACAGGGGCAGGCCGGAGAGCAAGGCGTGGAGTTCATCGTTGTCAGCCACATCAAAGACGGAGTAGTTGGAGTACTCCCCCACCACACGCCAGATGTGTGTCCAGCGGCCGTCACGCTGGAGCGTTTGCGAGTATTCACGTTCTTCCGCCTTGATGGCGTCCGACTGCTCCAAAGGCATGTCCAGAGGGATGTTGACGTCCATGCGAACCAGGTACAGCATCGGTATTTCCAATCTTTCAGGGCAGGCGACGGCCTTGGCCGGTCAGTCCTGCCGGTATTTTTTCAATTTGTCCGCATCAATTTTTGCCCCGACGCCAGGCATTTCCCGGACGCGGATGGCGCCCTCCTTGATCTCCAGAGGCTCGGCGAGCAGGTCGTCCGTCATGTCCAAGAAATTCGATAGTTCCCCCGCGCGCCTGGAGCTGGCTTCAAAGGCCGCTCCGAATGTCACCGTGGCGAGGCTGCCCACTTGGGTGTCGATCTGGTTGCCCATCGTGACGTCCACGCCGAGGCCTTCGCAGAGACCGAGGATCTGTTGGGCTTCGGTGAAACCGCTGCGCGCGGTCTTGATGCAGATCGCGTTGCTGCCGCCGGAGAGCAATTCCCGGGAGACGTCGCCGAGGGTGGGGACGCTTTCGTCGCCCACGATTGGGATGCTGCAGTTCTGCACCAGCCGGCGCCGGCCCAACGCTTCGCCTGCATCGCACGGCTCCTCCAGCATGGACAGGCCAAGGCCTTCGGTCCGGCGGAGAACCTCTATGGCCTCGTTCGCCGTCCATCCGCGGTTGGCGTCGAGATAGATCTCCGTGTCCTCACCGAGGCCCTCACGCAGCACATGGCAGGCCTCGACGTCGAGGGAAAGCGGACGCCGCCCGGTCTTGAGCTTGAAGGTGTCGATGCCGTACGTTTCGCGGAACCGCAAGGCTTCTTCCAGGAGCTCGGCGGCGGGTTTGAAGCCCAGCATGTGCGAGACCCGCATGCTGTCGGTGAACCCGCCCAGCAGTTTGTGCACCGGGGTGCCCAGCGAGATCCCTAGGACATCCCAGAGCGCGATGTCCAAGGCCCCCTTGGCCGTGGGGTTGTTGACCGTGCGGTGGAGCAGCTGCTGGACCTTTGAGCGGTCCAGCGGGTCCAGCCCGATGAGCTGCGGAGCAAAGACCTTGGTCACCACCGACACGATCGAATCCTGCGTTTCGCCGTAGGTGTAGGGCCGCGGAGGGGTGTCCGCGATACCGCAGATGCCGGTGTCCGTGTAGATCCGGACCAGCACGTGGTCCGCCGAGGCCACCTCGCCGCTGGCGAACTTCAGCGGCCGCGCGTAGGGGATCGAATAGGGGATGGCCTCAATGCGTTCGATTTTCACGGGGTGGTTCCTTCATGGCGGCTGTGGGCTGGAAAGTGGGCAGTGAACAGGGTCAGGAAGCTGCGCATCGGCGGCGACTCGTCATTCCCCTTCTACGCGACGGCGTGTTCAACAGGCGGAGGATTCCGAGGCCGGCGAAACGATAGCTTGGACAGAAGACACTCCGGATCATGGGCAAAAAGGGCGACGCCCATCCCTCCGGCCACCGGCGAGAGCAGGGTAGATGTCTTTGGCCTCCTGCAGCTTGCGGTCCGGAAACTCGAAGACCAGAACCGCGGACTACCGAAGGAGACCCTGACCCTGCGGTTCATGTACTGGCACCAACTGCTAATTTCACTCTTCGCACGGGGACCAAGGACGACCGATCCACCTTCGGGTTCAGGCCGAGACCGGGGTCGAAATGGCTCGACGTCAGCCGGCAGGGACCCGGAAGTCCTGGTGCGGCGATATTTCTGGGCGGACCCCGGCGGTCCGGCGGGGTCCGCTCAGAGACGGTAGCCTCCCGTGGTGGTAGCTCCCGCTGAGTGAATCGCAGAACCAGGGCTGCCCTTCAGGAGGACCGGCGTGATCCCGGGTGCAGCTGCAGACTAACTTGCGTGGCTACGGGGGGACTTAGTGCGTTGCGACTTCTTCGTTCTGATCTTCGAAGTCCGCCGTGTCTTCAATTTCCTTCAGAGCTGCTGTGCCCTCGATGAAGTCGGTTCCCGATCCCTCCGGGAGGATCGTCCGTCGAAAGATCACGTACAGCAACGGGGTGAGCACGAGGGTGACGAGGAAACCCAAGGGGAAGATGCCTGTGGCGGTCAAGAGATAAGAGGTTCCCGATCCGACAACCAGGGCGATGAGTCCCGACCAGTTAAATCGCTCGACGAGCGCAGTCTGGACGGGCTGGCGCTTTCGTACGATGTAGAAGTCTGCGATTACGAGTGCGGCCAGCGAGAACGTCAGGATTCCAAGGAGGCCGAGGAACTGTAGAAGCACGCCGAGGATGTTGGCCCAGACCGAAATAAGCGCAATCACGTTGGCCAGGACAACCATAAGAATGCGGTTGGGCTTCCTCCGCAGAACGGCATCAAAGAGGTTGGACAGCGCGAGGGATCCGGAATAGGTGTTAATGACCTGGGCCTTGATCTGTGCGGTGTACATGACTAGGAACCCTACGATCCCACCGAGGATGATGAAGTAAGCGCCCGGATTTGAGTGGGCCAGGTATTGGACCTTTTCAACGATTGAACCGCCCAGCTGGGCTGCGGCAACGTCGGAATTCGCCGGGTCCGTCAGGAACCGGGCAACCACCGTGTCGCCAGCCTGGTAGAGCAGTGCGCCCAGTGAAACCACACCGAAGTTGACAATGATGTTGCCGCCGATGGACATAATCCGGACGTCCTTCGGCGATTTGGCGTAGCGGGCAAAGTCGGCACCCACAAGGGCCAGCGCACCGGCCATACCAATCATGCTGCTCAGGACTCCCATAATCTGGACAGGGCCGATTGCGGACGGCTCGGCGCTAAGCACGCTCGTCACGGAAAGGTCCGACTGCTGAAAAGCGAGGAATCCAACCCACAGCATGAGGGCACCGGCGATAATCGTCAGGAAGAGCGACGTCTTCTGCACGACTTTCATGCCAAACATCGTCAGTAGGATCCAGAGCAGAGTCAGGGCGCCGTAAATCAGGACTGCATTGCCAGGGTTTGGTGACCAGCCCAGCATGAAGAGCGTGCCGTAGTAGAGAAGTACATTCTCCAAGGCAAGGAACCCAAGAATCATGAAGGCAAAAATCAGCGATGCGAGGGCGGACCCAGTAGCCCCCAATCCGTGAAAGCGCATCGTTACGGTCGATGACATACCGGTGCTTTGGCTGACCCGCGCGGTGAACGTACCGACGAGGGCACCAAAGATGGCCGATACAGCAGCCATCGCGATAGTCCACTGCACGCCAACGATATAGCTGGCGGTCCCACCGATAATCAGCATGGCGAGGGTCGTTCCGACCCCGGCAGTGTTGGAAAGAAGAGACCATCCACCTACGCGAAGGTTCTCTGCGACAGGGTTCAGGACATTGTCCTCCATCTTCTGCCTGAGGCTCGGTGAAGGGGCCTTCGGGGATAATTCAGAAGTCATTGTTTTTCTCCTTTGAATACAATTTCTTGACTGATTAGTGCTGGTGTCCGGGCACTGGCCGGTCGTCCGAATCCCCCAGGGAAGCCAGCAGATCGGACCTGGATCCCTGCTGGATGACACGGGTTGCTGGAGGGGGCGCGGGCAGGCAGGCGCGATCGCCTGCCCGCGCTTTGTCGACAGCCGGGTTGTGGAGCTGGTTCGGCCTACGTCGGGTGTGGCCCCGTAGCTGGGGGTGGGGCGCCAGACATGTCGGGTCGGGGCTGGTTTTTGACTATATGGTGATCCCCCGAAGTAGGCTCAGGCGAGACTCAAACGTGCCTTGAGGGTTTCCTTCTGGTCCGTGAGGTACATGACGAAGGAGCCGTTGCGGTCTACCACCGCGTTGTACTCATCCAGAACGACAATGGTTGTGGTCCCCAGCTCGATGATGGCCGGACCTTCCACTTCCTCTCCCGGTCCCATGGCTGCGCCTTGATGCACGTCCGCTTCGACCATGCGGCGCTGCAGGGGGGACCAGATATCGCGGCGCGTCTTCTTCGGACGGTCGTCGCCAGCAGCCATGGTGCCGGTTAGTGTGACCCGGTCGTTGGGAGTACGGCCGATGGCTGAGAGCCGGATGTTCAGGAGATCAATCGGCATTTCCAGATTGTTGTAGCCGAACAGCACCTCGTGTTCGCGGTGGAAGGCTTCGGCGAAGTCATCGAGGTTCGGTGCTTCGAGGTTGACGGCGTCCACCTCAATGTTCAGTTCGTACCACTGACCTTTGTACCTCAGATCCAGAGCCGGGATGAAGGAGATATCGGCTTCAGCCACCCCTTCCGTCAGCAGCGTGTTACGGCCCTGGTCTGCCATCTCTTTCCAAATGCTGACCAAGCTATCGGCGCTGAGGCTGTGCAGCCTCTGGTTGGCGCTTTGGACATAGTCGTGTTTGAAGTCGCAGACCAGCATCCCTGCTGCGCAGAAGATGGATGAGTCCCGTGGGGTGATGAGTACTGGGATGTCAAGTTCACGGGCAATTGCAGCCGCGTGGACCGGACCGGCGCCGCCGGCAACGACGATCGGGAAGTCACGGGGGTCCAGACCGCGGCGGACGGTGATGTCCCGTACCCCCGTCGCCATGGTGACGTTGACGATTTCGTAAATTCCTGCGGCTGCTTCCACGACGCTGATGCCCAGGGGATCCGCCACGTCAGTCTTAATCGCCTGGTAGGAGGCTTCGCGATCCAGGCCGATCTGACCGTGCAGAAAGGTGTCCGGGTCGATGTACCCCAGCACGACGTCAGCGTCGGTCGTGGTGGCGTGCACCCCTCCCCGGCGATAACAGGCCGGGCCAGGTACGGCTCCGGCGCTCTGCGGGCCAACCCGCAGCAGTCCGCCTTCATCGACGGATGCGATAGACCCGCCGCCGGCGCCAATTGTGTGGATGTCCACGGCCGGCAACGCGAGGGACCAGCGGTCGATCTCACCATCGGTCATGACCAGGGGCTTGTTGTTTTTCACCACGGCGGCATCAAAGCTGGTGCCGCCCATGTCCACGGTGATGCATGAATCCCAGCCGTGCGTCGCGGTCACCAGCAAACCCGCGGTGGGCCCCGAAGCGGGGCCCGAAAGCAGCGACAGCGCTGCCCGCTTGGCCAGTTGTTCGGGAGTGGCGACGCCGCCGTTGGACTGCATCATCAGCAGAACGCCGTCGAATTCGACTTCGGAGAGCAGCTGCAGAAGCTTGGTTAGATAACCGCTGATGATGGGCCCCGCGTAAGAATTCAACACTGCCGTGCTGGTCCGCTCGTAGTAGCGAGCCTGACCCAGCAGCTCCGAAGACTTGGTGATGTAAGCCGCAGGCATGAGCTCGGCCACGATCTCTGCGGCCCGGTTCTCATGTTCTGCCGAGGCGTGTGAGTGCATGAACGAAATGGCGACGGACTTCACGTCCTGTTCCTGCATGATGCCCACAGCATCCCTCACGTCCTGCTCGGACAGTGGCGTGACTTCGTCCCCTTTGTAGTCGAAACGGCCACGTACAGGCAGTCGCAGATGACGGGGTACCAGGGATTCCGGCTGTTCCAGGCGGTTGTCGTACGGTTCTTCACGGGTTCCGTTACGCATAGGCAATACATCCCGGAAACCTTCCGTTCCCAGCAGGGCCATCTTCGGGCCCCGGCGGGTGAGCAAGGCGTTCGTGGTCACGGTAGTGCCGTGGACGATGAGTTCTACGCCGGTCAGGAAATCCTTAAGGGACTTGTCGTCCAGCGCGGCGATCTCTTGCAGCCCGTTGTACACCGCCAGCGGCGGATCGGAGGGAACGGAGCTTGTCTTGTGTATGCGCCGCTGGCCGTCCGGGTATATGACGAGGAAGTCGGTGAATGTGCCGCCGACGTCGATACCGATTCTGATGCTCATGGTAGTTGTCCTTTTGACTAAAAAAGCTTAGGCGCGGAGCGCTGCGGTCTGGGCGGTGTCGACGGCGCTCGCGTCGGCAGTGAGGACTACTCCGTAGTCCGAGCGTGCTTTCTCAACGGACAGGATGCCGTCACGGACTTCGGCCAGGACCTTTTCGGCGGGCCGGTTGAAGGGATCGCCGTATCCGGCGCCCCCGCCCAGCAGGGACTCGATTCGCGAACCGGGCGGCAAGGCGATGATCTCCTTGGAGCCCCACAGGTGGGTTGTCCCGTCCGGGAAGGTCACGGTCATGTCATTCAGGCCCGAATCCTTGCCCCCGAAAAGTCCCCTTGCCGGTACTGCACCCTCGGAGCGGACGTTGTCACCCAGTGTGACGCCGTGCTGGTTCTCCCCGTAGCTGACCCATGCAGAGCGGGTGCCCATGCCGCCGCGGAATTCGCCGGCTCCGGCGGAATCGGGCAGGTACTCGTGGTACTCCAGGAAATGCGGGGACGTCAGTTCGAACATTTCCGGATCAGGTGCCCGCATCTGCCCGGCGGTGCCGGTGAAACCCAAGGCGTCCCAACCGTCGGTGCCCAGCATTCCGCCCGGCCCGGTGCGCTGGAACACCGTCAGAGTGCCAAATTCTTCATGAGTGCGCGGATCCACCCCGTTGGTGGACGTACACATGTACTTGTTCCAACCCGCCGATACACGGTCAGGCAAGATTCCAGACAACGCTGTCATGATGCACTCGACCACTTCATCGGACATTTGGTTACCGAAGACCGTAGCCGCCGGGAATCGGGGGTTAAGCACTGATCCTTCCCGGAACACCGTCGTGATGGGTTCAAAGAGTCCTTGGTTGGTGGGGATATTGATATCGCCGCTGGCCAGAATCATCAGGAACGCGATTCGCACCGCACCCTTGGCGGAGGCCGGAGGCATATTGGTGATGCCAGGGGCCTGGTCATCGCTGGACGAAAAATCGAAGGTGATCTCATCGCCCTTGATCTCGATCTCGCAAGCGATTTTGTATCGCTTGGTGGTATCGAAGCCATCGGAGACCATCCAGCTTTCGCCGTAATAGGTGCCGTCTGCCCAGCGGTTGACTTCGGCCCGCACCTGCCGCGCGGAGCTCTCCAGAATGTAGTTCATGTGCCGTTCGTAGACGGGCAAGGTGTAGCGGGCGATCATCTCAACCAGCCGGCGACCACCAATGGTGCAGCACCCGATCATGGACTTTACGTCCTCCATGACGAAGTCAAAACGGATATTCGCTGAAATGAAATCCCACACGTCCTTGCGGAAAACGCCCTTCTCCACGACCTTTACCGGCGGAATGCGGAGCGCTTCCTGCCAGATATCACGTGCGTTCGGATCATAGCCGCCGGCGGTCATCCCCCCGATGTCTGCCATATGGCCCTTGGCCGCGGTCCAGCCGACCAGCTTCCCGTCAGAGAACACCGGCATAAAGATTCCCGTATCGGCGTTCTGGTTGCCGCCGTGGTACACATCGTTGTGGATGATGACATCGCCTTCGTGAATGTCATCCCCGTAGTACTTGATGATGTACTCGAGAGCAGGGTGGGCTCCAAAGGCGATAATGGCCGCGAACTCTGCCTGGGCCAGGGTGTTGCCGTCCTTGTCAAAAACTACGGTCACCAGGTCGCCGATTTCGTTGAAGATCGGTGAACGGGAAGACCGCATCAACATGGTCGCCATTTCCTTGGCAATCGCGTCGACCCGGCGCTGGAGAACGGACGCAGTGATCGCGTCGATGGTGTTCTCAGTATTCGTTGACATTTGCTTCACCTTTCGAAATTCGGTACAGACCTGTCGGGTGCTCGGATAATTTGCGGCTGCCTGACTCCTCAATGACAAAGGAATCGGCCATGTAGCCGGTAACCTGCGCAGAAACGTCCCGCACCATCGGGTGCACTGCCAACAGATAGCCCGCCTGCAGCATTGTGTCCTCGGACTGCCTGCCGTCCTCGACGACATCCAGTCCGATCCAAGGATGTTCCAGTACATCCAGCCCCAGTGCATGCCCGGACCAATAAGAGGAGGTCGCCCCTTCGGATTCGATAGCCTCCAATACTGCCCGCTGGACTTTCGAGGGCGAGACGCCCGGACACATTTCCCTGGCCGCGGCGGCCAGGCCCTTGGTAACAGCACGGGCCATACGCTCCGTATCTTCCGTAGGCGGGGCAAATGTGACCATCCGGGACAGTTCGGTCCAGTAACCCTTCGGGCCGACGATTTCGAATGAAAAGGTGTGAACGTCGTGGGCGGTCAGAACGCGGTCCCGTGGCGGACCAAACGTTGCATTGGTCTGGTCGCTGTCTGTCTCGGTGTACATGGTCAGGAACAGCGGGTCTTCACCACCAAGCCGGTGCCCCACTTTGTACATCTCAGCGCCTATCTCCCGTTCAGTTGTTCCGGGCCGGGCGATTTCCAACAAACGGCTGAAACACTGGTCCAGGATGTACGCGGATTCCTGAGCCCCCTGGATTTCAGCAGCGCTCTTGACGGCGCGGATCAATTCGAACTGTGCGGAGTAGTCGATAAACTCCACCTGCGGGTACGCGGCGGTCAGAGCCAGATACTCATCGACCTTCATGATCTGGCCCAGTCCGACGATGCCAACCCTGGAAAACTTCTTCCTACGCTTGAGGGTATCCACGAGCCCCGCGGCAATAGTTCCCGGGCATCTGTAGTCACTGATCCACCCTGAGTCAGGTTTGCGCGCTCCGGACAGGTTCCCGGACAGGACCACGACCGGCTCCTCATCCTTGAACATAACGGCGTTGCCGGATCGGTGCAGCAGGTTGTAGTCGGCAACGTACCGCAGCGCCCCTTTATGGCCGCGGTAGTCATTGGCCGCAAAAATGAGGGCGTCAACTTCATTCTCCTGCATGGATTTGTTGAGAAGATCCCATCGGCGGTTTCGCTCTGATAGAGAGTTGGGCACTTGTCCACCTTCCGCATTCGACGATGAATGCCTTTTGATCACGTGCTGAGGACAGCAGAACAGAGCTGTTGTATGGACGTGAAAGCGACTGGCCGGGCTTCCAGGCCGACTGTGCCGGCCCTGGGCGAGACCCGGGAGGCCGAAGCCTGAGTTGTGATGCCAATCACTGACATCCGATGGAAAAACTTTACAAGCGCGTTTCCCATGCGACAACATTTTCTGCCATTATTTCTCTATGCGAAATGACGAACAGGCTCCCCCGCTCGATACAGTCCACCGGGCCTTGCAGTTGATCAAGGCCTTATCTGCAGGAAAGTCTTTGGCGGTGAAGGATGCCGCCGAATTGCTGGACGTGGTCCCCTCAACTGCGTACCGCCTCTTGGCGGCGCTGTGCTACGACGGCTTCGCCAGCCAGGACGGGGACCGTCGCTATCGCGCGGGTCCGGAAATCGCGGGCCGCCACCAAGGCACACTTTCGCCGGGTCAGCTTCGAATCGTTCTCCGGCCCGCCATTGAAGAGCTCAACAAGGCACTCAACGAGACAATCCAGGTGTGGGTTCTGAACGGTCCACGCGTCAGCTACGTCGACGGGCTGGAAAGCACACAGCCGCTAAGTGTTCGCACCGGCGTCTGGGACCTGGTCCCGGCCTACTCGTCAGCAGGCGGCAAGGCACTGCTTGCCGAGCTGGGACGCACGGAACTCGACGCCATCCATGCCGATGGCCTCATCCCGTGGCGCTCAGCCAGAATCACAACTCTCCAGGCCCTCAAGCGGCACCTCGTCACCGTCCGCCAGGAGGGCTACGCATTGAACCAGGAGGAGGCTGCCCAAGGCATTGCCGGGATCGCCGCCTGCGTCAAGGACCCCGCGGGCTACCCGGTTGCCGCTATCTCGGTGGCTATTCCAAGCATCCGCTTCAACCGGAAAAGAATCCCGGAATACGCAGAGGCGCTGCGCGCGGCCGTGGTTCTCGCCGAAGCGGAGATAGCCAAACCCCATGAGATGTTCACCGGGGCTCAGTAGCCCACAACGCCGCATGGGAAACGTTTTGCATCAAATATTTCCCTGAGAGAAATAACGAACCAGATTGTAGACGGACGCAAATCGCGAGCCCTACGCTCGGTGGAACCCATCTGCAACCAGACATCTGGTTCACATTGAGGAGATATTCTGATGGTTGTTTCCCCCGAGATTTCCGCCTACAAAAGTGAGGCAACACGCGACGGAGCGTGGGACGCCTACGTCCAAGTAGACCGTGTCCACCGCACCCTATATACCGATGAGCAGGTTTTCAACGAAGAAATGGTCAAGGTTTTTGGCCATACCTGGGTGTACCTGGCCCACGAGTCGCAGCTACCAGAGCCCAACTCTTTTGTCTCAACCAAACTGGGGCTGCGGCCGATCGTCGTAACCCGCGACCGCCGCGGTGACTTACACGCGGTCTTCAACCGCTGCGCACACCGCGCTGCAACGATATGCCGCGAGGAATCCGGCGTAGCCAAGAGTTTTCAGTGCCCCTATCATGGCTGGACCTTCAAGAACACCGGGGAGCTTGTCGGTGCGCCCTGGCCCCAGGGCTACGGCGCCGAATTTGATAAGTCCAAACTCGGGCTCGGCAAGGTCACGCGGGTTCAGTCCTACCGCGGGTTTATCTTCGGCACCCTGAGCGAGTCGGCGCCCTCGCTGCCTGACTACCTTGGAGAAGCAAAGCCGTGGCTTGACTACTGGATTGACCGCGCACCGGACGGCGAGGTGATCGTCCGAAGTGCCGCTCATCGCATGGGCTACCGCGGCAATTGGAAGCTTGCCTTCGACAATGCAGGGGACGGCTACCATCCCTCGTTTTCCCACCGTTCGTTACTGGAGATGGCGTCGCGGATGGGCGATAGCAAGGACATGTCCTACTTCGGCAAGACGCCCGACGACGGCCCCATGAAGGTCTACTCGCTTGGCAACGGCCACAGCGTCATCGACCAGCGGCCAAACTTTGACGGTCCGGGTAGTATCTGGGCAAATCAGCGTCCCCAGCCCGGCCGGGAAAAGTTCGAGGAACTGATCCGCAGCAAGTATCCGGAGGACGCCGACCGGCTTTTGGATGTCAGCGCAGGTGCCCAGATCAATCTGAGCATCTTCCCGAACCTTCTTCTCATAGGCAACCAGATCCAGGTGATCGAGCCGCTGGGTGTGGAACGGACGCAGTTGACATGGAATGCAACATCGATCGGCGGCGTCCCCGAAGAAGTCAACACGATGCGCATGCGCACCCAGGAAGATTTCCCGGCCTTCGGCGAACCCGATGACCAGGCCAATTTCGAAGAGGTCCAGCGGGGACTTGCGGTTTCTGAAGAGGAATGGATCCTTATGAACCGCGGTCTGAACGTGGACGGCTGGCAGACCATGGACGAGAACGGTGTCATCGTCACCGCCGTGACCGACGAAATCCATATGCGGGGTTACTACGAAGAATGGTTGCGTCTGATGAACGGAGATGCCAAATGAGCCAGAAAATCCAGGACTACTCCGACACGTCGAGCTGGTCCTATCACGTCGACGAATCGTTCTATGCGGATCTGGACGACTTCAGGGACGTTCTCAACTCCGACTGGCCCGTCGCCGCCGGCGAAATTGCCCGCCGGGGCGAAGGGTTCCTGGCCCAAGAGGCACGCCTCATCGACGAGGGCCGCTTTAACGACTGGCTCGAACTTTTCAGCGCCGATTGCCTCTACTGGGTGCCTATCACTCCCGGCGGAGGGAACCCCCGTTTGGAAGTCTCCCACGCCTTTGATGACTGCCGCCGACTCACCGACCGGGTTTATTGGCTTCGAACCGGGCTGGCCTTTAGCCAGATACCGCAGTCACGGACCCGCAGGGTCATCAGCAACGTAGAAGTTCTGGACGAACCCTCAAAGGGGCTGCGTTACATCAGGTCCAACTTTATCGTCAACGAGTTCCGCGCCGGGGTCCACAAGACCTACAGCGGATGGTATGGGCACGTGCTCACCGCCGGGGACGAGGGCTGGCGCATCCGGCTCAAGCAGGCCAACCTGCTGGACTCAGAACACATCCACGAGAACCTCACGCTGGTTTTCTAGGGCAGGCGAAGAAATGACTGAGCAAAGCCAACAATCCACTGAATTGGAGTCACTCCGACGGGAAATCGGCATCTTGCAGGAGAAGGTACGGCGGCTGGAGCGCGAGGCCGCAAGCATGCAGCCCGTTGTAGCCGAGGTCAAAAGGTTGAAAATCTGGGATTTCACTCCATATGGAGTAACACCGGACGATTCCTGGCTGGCCCTTGACCGGGCTAGCGCCACAGAACTCATGCGCGCCCTGGCCGGAACTGACCACTGGCGGCCTTGGCAATCCCGGATAGAACCACGGCCCCAGCCATGAGCGCGATCGGCCGGGAAGTACTGGTGATCACTCACTTCGACGGCGCAGACCTGTCCTGGTTAGATGTCCTCATCCGGGAGCAGGGGATGGAACCGGTGCTGGTCCGGCCCTTCGCCGGCGAACTGCTTCCGGAACCGGAAAACGCGGCAGCAGTGATCTGCCTCGGCGGCCCGCAGAACGCCTATGAGGACCCCAAGCACCCGTTCCTCATCGACGAACAGAAATTTCTGCGGCGGGCAGTTCACGAGCACGTTCCTGTGTTGGGAATCTGTCTGGGATCCCAAATCCTGGCCACCGCCCTGGGGGGCCAAGCGATCCGAGGCAGCCGCGGACTGGAATGCGGATTCATCGATGTCCTGCCCGAACCGAACGGCCCTGGGAGTGAAGCGGCCGCGCTTCACGGCCGGTTCTTTTCCTTCCACACCGACAGCTTCATTCCACCTCCGGAAGCCGAACTGCTCGCCACGTCAAACCAGTACCCCCAAGCGTGGCGCCTCGGATCCGCGCTGGCCATCCAGTTCCATCCGGAAATCTCCCCGGCGGGAGTACGGCAACTACTCTCCATCGAAGAAACAAAACTGCGGGACCACGGCGTCGACGTTGACGGTCTCCTGACAGAGGCAGAGTCAGCACACAACACCTCCTGGGCTGAAGCCCAACGGGTCGTCGGCGGCTGGCTCGCCAACCCCTCGAAGTTCTAGAAACACCCTCCACTCCTGCAGCGCAACAGCGCTTAAATCGCTGTGCCTACTTTTAAGGAAGCGTCATGACCAGTAGCAGTAAGTTCATCCAGAAACACGGCCTCTACAGCGGGGAGCAGAAGGAAGCGGCAGAACTCAGCCGACAGGAACTGGATGCCCAAGGCATCGAGATCGTCCGGCTCGTCTTTCCAGATCAGCACGGGCTGCTCCGTGGCAAGTCCTTGACCAAGAACGCCTATCTGGCCGCGCTGGAATCCGGAATCGATATCACCATGGCACCGTTCTTCTTTGATACCGCCAACGCGATCGTCATGAATCCGTTCTCAGCTGACGGCGGATTCGCGATTGAAGGTCTGGGTGGAAGCCCAAATGTAAAAATGGTCCCTGACCCCGCCACCTTTAAAGTCCTGCCATGGGTCGAAGAAACCGCCGTCGTCATCTGCGACCTGTACATGTCTAACGGCGAACTCTTCCCCTTCGCCCCTCGCTCAATCCTGAAAAAGACGCTTCAAAAGATGGCTGACAACGGTTACGGCCTCATCGCAGGCATCGAAATGGAATGGTACCTGACCAGGGTTGTCGACGACATGCTCCAAAACGGATCCCTTGGCGCACCGGGGTCACCGGCGGACCCGCCCAAGGTGGCACCCGTCGCCCGCGGGTATAGCTACCTGCTCACCGATCATCTGGACGAGATCGATGACGTCCTACGGCCCATCCGGAAGGCGCTCGTATCCATGGGGCTGCCACTCCGTACGCTTGACGACGAGTGGGCACCCAGCCAGGTGGAGACGACATTCGACATCCTAGACGCCCTTGCAGCAGCCGACGCCGCGGTGCTGTTCCGGATGACCGTCAAACAGGTTGCCAAGCGCCAGGGACACCTCGCATCATTCATGTGCACTCCAGCCATCGACGGGTTCTATGCCAGCGGGTGGCACCTCCACACGTCCGTCGTCGACGCGGAGACGGGGGAAAACCTGATGGTGCCGCTTCTGGACGAGCCGTTGTCCGGCCTCGGCCAAAACTATGTCGGCGGCACCCTGGAACACGGCATTGCCGCTTCCGTCTTCACCACGCCCTCCATCAACGGCTACCGTCGCCGTCGGCCGTATTCACTTGCACCCGATCGGCTGACCTGGGGCCAGGACAACCGCGCGGCCATGATGCGCGTGATCTCTGCCCCCGGTGACCCCTCATCGCATGTTGAGAACCGCGTGGGCGATTCCGCCGCCAACCCGTACCTGTACATGGCCGCCCAGGCGGCCGCCGGATTGGACGGAATCCTGAACAAAACCGAACCGGGCCCGCTCAGCGAAGACCCCTACAGCCAGGACGTCGCGCAACTGCCGACAACACTGGCGGACGCAATCGACGCCCTGGAAGCCGACACCTTCTACCGGGAAGCGTTCGGCGACGCGTTCATTGACTACCTCGTCACCATCAAACGAAGCGAAGTGTCCCGTCACGCCAGCTGGGTCGCCGAGAACCCCGACGCCGAAACATACATCAATGGTGTGACGGACTGGGAGCACCGCGAATACTTCGAGTTGTTCTGATCCGTTCCCACCCGTGCTGGAGCGTGCTGGCGCCCCGCGTTGCCGGGAGGTGCCGGAACGCTCCAGACAGACAAGTAGGACTAAGCCCATGCCAAAAATCATTCTCCGCTCCCCAGACGGAAGCGAACACACCCTCGATGCCCGTCTCGGAGCATCCGTGATGGAAACTGCCGTAAAACATGGAGTGCCGGGCATCGTCGCCGAGTGCGGCGGGGCTCTCTCCTGTGCCACCTGCCACGTCTACATCGCCGAATCATGCATCGGCATGACCGGCCAGGCCGACGATTTTGAAGACGAAATGCTGGACGATGCAGCCGCCGAACGTAAACCCAACAGCCGGCTTTCCTGCCAGATCCGCATGACCGACGAACTCGACGGCCTCGAAATCGACATCGCTCCAGAACAGTGAGAAATCCATGACCAACGAGCACCCCGGCGGCACTGCCGGCACCCTCATCATCGGTGCCGGCGAAGCCGGACTGCAGCTTGCAGTCTCCCTCCGCCAAAAGGGATACACCGATCCAGTGACCCTTATCGGCGCCGAGGACCAGTCGCCGTACCAGCGCCCCCCACTCTCCAAAGCCTTCCTAGGCGGTGATATGGACGAGGAAAACCTTGCCCTCCGCACCGAGGAGTTCTACTCGAAACACGAGATCGATGTCCTGCCCGGCACCCGCGTCACCGATATCGTCCTTGACGAGGAGGGGCACGGCGGCCTGGCGACAACCTCCCGCGACGGGGCCATATCGTTCTCGAAGCTTGCCCTCACCACCGGATCCCGGCCCCGCAAACTGAACTTGCCGGGCAAGGATCTCGACGGTATCTGCTACCTCCGTGGCATCCCTGATGCCCGGAGCCTGCGCACCAGACTGGCCAAAGCCAGCCGCGTCGTGGTCATCGGTGGCGGATTCATCGGGCTCGAAGCCGCCGCGGCTGCCCGCCAACGAGGACTGGCCGTCACTGTCGTTGAGACATTTGACCGGCTCCTTCAGCGGGTGGCTGCCCCTCCCATCTCTGACTTCTACAAGAAGGCCCACGAGAAGCGCGGCATCGACATCATCCTCGGATCAGGTGTCACTTCGCTGCATGGGAGCGATAAGAAGGTCTCCGGCGTGGAGCTGTCCGACGGGACAGTCATCCCGGCAGACCTCGTCATCGTCGGTATCGGCGTCGAACCCCGCACCGAACTGGCTGAAAAACTCGGACTGGCATGCGACCGCGGAATCATCGTGGACAGCGGCGCACGCACCAGCAACCCGGACATCGTCGCTGCCGGTGACTGCACCATCCAGCCCCACCCCCGCTACCCCGCTGAAAGCATCCGCGTGGAATCGGTCCAAAATGCCGTGGACCAGGCCAAGATAGCAGCCTCGTCACTTCTAGGTCACCCGAGTCCGGCACCCGCAGTTCCCTGGTTCTGGTCCGACCAGGGAGACCTGAAACTGCAGATCGCAGGGCTGTCCAACGGATACGACGATTTCCTTATCCGGGGAGAGCCTGACACCGAACATTTCACCGTCCTTTATTACCGAGACGGACACTTCATCGCCGCAGACGCGGTGAACAGTCCCCACGACTTCATGGCCGCTAAACGTGCTCTGACTCTGGGGTCGACCATCGACCGCTCCAGGGCCACAGAGACAGGCCTTCCGCTCAAAGCCCTCATCGGGGAACCATCAACAGAAAGCTTGAGGAATTAGCAATGTCACACGCAGTCACCGAATTTGATGCCACCGCCGCCGGGTCCGGGGAGAAGGCAACTGAACGCTTTCTTGAGGCCCAAGGCAGCACACTGGAGACACCCAAGGAAAGGGTCAGTCAGCTGGCGACGGAGGTGCTGACTGCTGTCCACGACGTGATCCGCCGGAACAGGCTCACCTACGACGAATATCAGGCCGTGAAGGGATGGCTGATCCAGGTGGGCGAGGACGGCGAATGGCCGTTGTTCATGGACGTCTGGGTCGAACACGTCGTGGAAGAGGTGGCGACTGACCACCGTGAAGGATCCAAGGGATCCATCGAGGGGCCCTACTACGTACCCGGCTCCCCGAAACTGGCGGCAGCATGCACCCTGCCGATGCGCGAAGATGAGCCCGGAACTCCGCTGCTCTTCCGCGGACAAGTCACCGATGTCGGCGGCCATGCCCTGCCCGGCGCGACGATTGAACTCTGGCATGCAGATGACTTCGGATACTACTCGCAATTTGCACCCGGGCTGCCGGAATGGAACCTGCGGGGAACGATCATCACCGATGGCAACGGCCATTTCGCGATCAACACCGTTCAGCCCGCACCCTACCAAATCCCGACTGACGGTTCCTGCGGCAGACTGATCGAGGCCGCCGGCTGGCACGCCTGGCGTCCAGCCCACATCCACCTCAAAGTCTCTGCACCCGGGCACGAACTGCTCACCGCCCAACTCTATTTCCAGGGTGACGAACACCTCGAGGATGACATCGCCACGGCCGTGAAGGCTGAGCTGATCATCGACCCCAGGCCTAACGCGGACGGGACAGGAAACGAAGTGTCCTACAACTTCACATTGGATCCTCTGGGCATCTGACGCAGGGTGCACCAACCGGCCGAAACCCAACTGCGTGGCGGCGACCAATGGAAATCCGGCACCTAAGGTACTTTCTTGTCCTGGCGGAAGAACTGCACTTCAACCGCGCTGCCGAGCGCCTCCATATTGCGCAGCCGGCACTCAGCCAGCAAGTCCGCCAGCTCGAAAAAGAACTCGATGTAGAACTCTTCATCAGAACCACCAGGAAGGTGGAACTGACGCTCGCCGGGGCTTCACTCAAAAAGCATGCCCTGGAGATTCTGTCGAACGTGGAGTCCGTGAAGGATCTCGTGGCACGAGTGGCCACGGGCGAGACGGGAAGACTCACGCTGGGGTTCACGGGTTCGGCGACGTACGATCTTCTTCCACGGATCGCGCGCGCCGTCACGGAAAAAATGAGCGGGGTTTCGTTGGTGCTGCGCGGCGAGATGGCCACAGCCAGTCAGATCGAAGCGCTACGGTCAAATGCCATAGACATTGGATTCCTGCGGCCCCCTATTTCCGGAGAGTTTCATCAAAGGGTTGTGCGGACCGATTACCTTTCGCTCCTCATGCCTGCCTCCCACCCGCTGGCAGGCGAGGAGTCGATCGACCTGGCACAGATGGCCGATGAGTCGTTCATCCAATACAGCGCCAGCGCCGACCCTGCCACTTTCACCATCGTTTCGAGCGCCTACCAGCAGGCTGGCTTTGAGGCGATTGTTCACCAGGAAGTCGATGCGACCTCAGTTATGGTCAGTCTGGTCGCAGCAGGTCTGGGAATGGCTCTGGTGCCAAATTCCGTGAGCCACGTACGGGTCGACGGCGCCGTGATCCGGCCCCTGTCGAGTCCGATTATCCCGATGAACCTGGTCGCCGCCTGGAAGGTCGAAAACGACCTGCCGGCCATTTCACGCTTTATTCAAATATTGGATTTAGAATTTCCCCGTTAATCGATTGGATTTCACAGATTGATAAGTTACATCTATCAATCATCGGCTAACCGATACCTATAAGCCCTTGATGAGGCATCGATTCTACTGATCTAATTTCATCATCCAATGCGGTGCAATTGCAGCATAGACCGCATCCGAAGCACTCACATTGTCTTCGACGAATTCAGTGTCGAATCGCTGCGGAAATGCCGTTCTCCATTAGTCCTCGTGTGGATCATAAAGGCTAAAGGCGTTTCCGAAATCAAGATAATACTCATTAAGGACGGACAATATGTTCCGCAAAAAAAATTACCTAGCCGTAGCCGCTCTCGCCGCGGCACTGTCCCTGAACTTGTCGGGCTGCGGTGGAACCTCGAACGCCGGCACCACATCCGGAGAGCATGTCTTCACAGTGGGGATGACTCTGCCGACGGCGCAGAACTCGACCATCCAAGGCATTGCCGATGGCCTGAGGGCCGAAATCGAACAGCACGGCGGCAAACTCATCACAGCTGACAGCCAGTTGAGCATCGACAAGCAGATCGGTGATATTGACCAGTTCGTGACGCAGAAGGTGGACGCCATTATGGTGTTTCCTTTGGATCTTCCCACACTGAAGAGTGTGCTTGGCCGGGCTGACAAGGCTGGGATTCCGTTGTTCGCCCATGACGCGCAGATGGAGGACGAGGGCGCCGCGGCGCTTGCCCCAATTCGAGCGGAGGTAGTCACCGGGCGGAAGCAGCAGGCTCAGGAGGCAGCCAAGTTCATCGCGGAAAAGGCGCTTGGCGCCGGTGAAGTCGGCGCGATCGGCATTGCGGCTCCAGTGACCACAAACATCTACCTTCTGGACCAGTTCAAGGAGCAACTGAAAGCGCAGAACGGGCTGACTTTCGCCGATCAAAAGGGCAACCCGACTGACGACGCCGCTGGAGCGCGGCCGTTGGCCGAAGCCTTCCTGACTCAGTACTCTGACCTGTCCGCGATCTATACGTACAACGACCCGAGCGCCATCGGCGCTGCAGCCGCGGTCAAAGCTGCAGCCAAGTCCAAGAAGATCATCGTGACCGGCTTCAACGCCAGTCAGGACGGACTCGATGCCGTGAAGAACGGAACCATCGACGCCACCTGGGACTACAAGCCGGTAGAGGTGGGCCAAACCTTGGGCCGCCTGATCCACACCTCGGTGGTGGAAAAGAAACCCATCGGGCACTTCTACCAGATGGACGTAAAAGCGGTCACACCGGAGAATGTTGCTTCTTTCGTACCGTGGTCTGAACGTGTGAAACAGATCACCGAAGGAAAATACCTTGGCCTTCCCATCGATTAATGTCCGCCCTTTCAGCGAACCGGAAGGACAAAGATGCTCGAGATCAATAGCTTGGTAAAGAAATACCCGGGAACGACGGCATTGAACGGCGTAAGCCTTTCGATTTCCTCCGGCGAAGTAGTCGCCATTGCGGGCGAAAACGGTTCCGGAAAATCCACGCTCATGAAGATTATCGCAGGGCATTTGACGAGCGATTCAGGCCAAATCCAGGTTGACGGGAAAGCGGTGAAGTTCACCAGTCCCAGCGACGCGGTCGCGGCGGGAATCGGACTTGTCGAACAGGAGCTGGCCGTGGCTCATCACTTGACTGTTGCCGAAAACATCCTGTTGGGGGCCCTTCCCCGGCGGCGCGGAATCGGGTTGGGAGTCGACTGGGCACAAGTCCGGAAAAGTGCCTTGGAGATTATGGATGTCCTGGGGATCGATGTCGATCCAAAAGCCATCGTCGGGCAACTGCCGATCAATCTCCAGCAACTGGTGGCGATCGGCAGTGTCCTTTCGCGCCGTCCCCGCCTGATGCTGTTGGACGAGGCAACCAGCTCCCTGTCCGAAGATGAGACCGATCGGCTGATGGGCACCTTGAGGCGGCTCAAGGACAACGGAATGGGAATTGTCTTCATCTCCCACCGTATGCGTGAAATGCGTGAAATCGCCGATCGAATCGTCGTCCTTCGTGATGGATCAGTCAGTGGTGCGGCCCCCATGCAGGATGTCTCAGATGGGGACGTCGTCAAGATGCTGGTCGGACGCGTTTTGGATAACGTCTTCACGTCCGAACGGACAGTCAGTGAACGAATCGTCCTCCAGACTGGGGCTTTGTGCGCTGCCGACTTTATCGAAGACATCACCATGACGGTGCACGCAGGCGAAGTGGTTGGCTTGGCCGGGCTGATGGGTTCCGGCCGCTCCACTCTGTCCCAGACCATTTTCGGCGCCGTCCCGCCGACCTCCGGGACCGTAAGGATTGACGGGCGGGAGGTCAGATTTACGCACCCTGCCCAGGCCCTGGATGCCGGCGTCGGGTTCGTCGGAGAAAACCGGAAAGCTCAGGGAATCTTTCCCGGACGATCGGTAAGGGAAAACTTGTGTGCCGCCAATTTGGCCAAGAACTCTCAGGCCGGAGTTATGTCAGCGACACGCGAGAAAAGCTTGACCCGACAAGCGATTTCTAAATTTGGCGTCAAGTGTACGGACATTGAGGGCCGCATTGAGGCGCTTTCCGGCGGCAATCAGCAAAAGGTGCTGCTGGCTCGTTCCATCGTTCGTGAACCAAAGCTCCTGATCCTCGATGAACCAACGCGCGGCGTTGATGTCGGAGCTAAGGGGGAAATTTACGAACAGATCGCCCAGGCCGCTGCCAAGGGTATGGGTTTTTTGGTGGCCTCATCCGAGCTCACAGAACTGATTGGCCTTTGTGACACCATCTACGTCCTCTCACAGGGACGAATCGTGGGACAGCTCGACCGGGAATCAGCAACGGAAGAGCGCATTGCGTCTTTGGCGTTTCATTCAGAACAAGCTAAGGAAGTGGCCTGATCATGGCAATCTCAACACCGCAGACCACGAATCCTGCCGAGAAAACTGCAGCAACTCAGAAGCCGGCAGCAAGGGTCGTTTCCTTCAGCCCTAAAGTTACGCTCTCCGTTGTCCTTGTTCTGCTGATCATCTTCTTTGCCTCATCCCAGCCCAATTTCCTGACTGTGGAAAACTTTGTGAACATCCTGCGTTTGCAAACGGTTCCCCTGATATTGGCCGTGGGAATGACGATGGTCGTTCTGACTGGTGGCGCTGATTTGTCAATCGGATCCTCCTTGGCACTCTCGGGAATCCTCGCGGGAACGATGTATCTCGCCGGCGTCCCCGCGGTGGCCGTCATCGCCATCACCTTAGTCGCTGGCATGGTCTTAGGCCTTCTTAACGGCGTGCTGGTAGGCGTCCTGGGCATGTCCTTCTTTGTAGTGACCTTGGGAACACTGTCCGGATATCGGAGCCTTGCCCTGGTTGCCTCGGAGGGCAAATCCATCCAGCTTGGGGAGGCGCCCTTGTTCCTCGAAATTGGTGACGGAAGCCTCGGGCCTGTGCCCATTCCGGTGCTGATCGCCGCCATCGTGGTGGCCCTTGGCTACTTTGTTCTCGCTCATACGAGCTGGGGCCGCAAGATCTATGCAGTCGGCTCCAGCAGGGAGGCGGCACGGTTGGCCGGCATCCGGGTCCAACGTGTTCTGCTCTCCGTTTATGTGACTTCTGGCGTGCTGGCTGCGCTGGCCTCGATTATTCAGATGGGCAGACTCACATCAGCCTCTCCCGTCGTGGGCACTGGAATCGAACTGCAGGTTATTGCCGCAGTACTGCTCGGCGGGACCATCATGTCCGGCGGTTCCGGCGGGCTGGGAGGTACGGTCATGGCCGTCCTCATGATGGGTGTGCTCCAGAACGGGCTGACACTCTCCGGGGTCCCGGATTTCTGGCAGGGGGCCATCACCGGGACCATCCTCATCGTGGCCGTCTATATGGACCACGTACAGCGACGCCGTCGTGGCCTGGGCGCCGTGTAACTACTTTCCGGAGTTAGCCGCCGCCCTAACAAGAATTACTGAAAATCCTGACGTTTACCTATGAGGAGCTCGAAAAATGGTTACATCAAGTTTACTGACTTCGGCCTTTAGCCCGCTGAAGGAAAAGATTCGGGACGGTCGGATCGAGGCCCTGTGGGCCGAGATGAAGTCTGAAGGCCTGAGTGCACTGATCGTGGCAGGGCGGGGACTCATCACCCAGTACGGGTATCTCGAATATGTGACCGGCTACTGCCCGCAGGTTCGTCTCGCGTACGCAGTGGTCATCCCCGGCGAGGAACCGATCATGGTCCTGCCCACAACCTCCGATGCCTGGTTCGCCAAACAGGCCACACAACTGACAGACGTCAGGGCAGCCGGCCAAGGTGATGTCATCTCTGACCAGGACAGCCTCCCCCAGGTGATCGCTGCCGTCGTCACTGAACACCACGCTGATGGCGGGAAGATCGGGATCGTCGGCCTGCGGCACATCGTTCCCGTTGGAGACTACGAGATGCTGCGGGCCGCCATGCCAAATGCGCAACTGACTGACGCAACCGCACTGGTGGGCCGGATCAAGGCCGTGAAGGTCCAGGAGGAGATCGATGAAGTCCTGCGGTCCGCAGCCATTGCCGATGCAGGCCTGCAAGTCTTCCACGAACGCGCGGCCGTCGGAGTTTCCGGCTGGGAGTTGTGGGGGGACATGCAGCGCGAGGTCCGCCGGCGGGGAGCGCGGGAGGTCCTGATCATGGTGGGGACCAAACCGTACTTCAACGACGTTCCAACGGCTGATCCGCTCATTGAAGGCGATCTCGCCAGCGTCTATGTGGAAATCAAGGGGCCCAACGGATTCTGGGTAGAGAAGGCAAGCCTGTTCGCCTTCGGCCAGATCAGCAGCGAGAAGCGCCGTATGGCCGAGACCACACTGGCCGCCCACGAGGCCGCGCAAACCCAAATGCGGGTAGGCAAGACTGCAGCTGACGTAGCAACCGCAATTGAAAAGATCGCGGCACCCGAAGGCGTCGATTTCGGGATCTGGCACGGTCACGGCGTTGGTATCGACCATGACACGCCCGTCCTGACCGAGAGCGACAACACGATGCTGCTCGAGGGCATGGTCCTGGCCTTGCACCCGAACTTCGTGAATTCACAACTCACTGAAGGGGCGAGCGTTGCAGACACCCTCATCATCCGGCAGGGAGCTCCCCTGCGGGCCTCCAGCATCGCTCAAGAAATATTCCAGATCGGAAAGGGAAACTAATGTCCTATCAAGTTGGTGTCGACGTCGGCGGAACGTTTACAGATTTCCTTCTGGTGAACCAGGCCACAGGCGCTAAGCGCCAGCACAAGACCTCGACGACTCCCGCAGACCCCTCCAATGGGATCCTGAACGGGCTCTCGGAATTGGCGGTTCTCGAGGAGCTCTCCGAACAGGATTTCTTTTCGCAGATCGAGCTCATCGTGCATGGCACTACCGTAGCCACAAATGCGGTTTTGACCGGGCGAGGCGCCAAGACCGGGTTGATCACGACAGAGGGGTTCCGGGACATCCTGGAGATGCGTCGCGGCATCCGGAGCCGAAAGCACCTTTACGACAACAAGTACGTGGCGCCGGCACCTCTTGTTCCCAGGGACCTGCGTAAGACTGTTTCCGAGCGCGTTGATGTAGAAGGCACAGTAATAACACCCCTGGAGGTGGAATCACTTCGTCAAGCAACAGCGGAACTGGTCGCCGAGGGCGTTGAGGCAATCGCCGTCTGTTTCGTCCACTCCTATCAGAACGCCGCACATGAGCAGGAAGCCCGGAAGGTCATCGAAGAGTGTGCACCGGGAGTCTTCCTGTCCATCTCCTCGGAAGTGCTGCCGCAGATCCGGCTCTACCCACGGATCAGTACCACGGCGATGAATGCCTACCTTGGCCCTGTGGTTCAGCGGTACATGAAGAAGATTGTTGGGCGGTTGGCCGAACGTGGCGCCCACGGGACGCTGATGGTGATGCAGTCCAACGGCGGAATCACATTGCCCGCAACAGTTGCTCACCTGCCAGCCTCAATAACGATGTCCGGGCCCGCGGCCGGTCCGGTGGCCGCACTGGCCTATGTGGCACAGCGGGGCTGGGCCGACTGCACGGTGGTCGATATGGGAGGCACAAGCTTTGACGCCTCCTTGGTCAAAGACGGCCAAGTCCAGATCACCCGAGAAGGCGAGATCAACCGGCACGTGATCTCCCTGCCGACTACGCACGTAAACACCATCGGCGCTGGCGGCGGATCCATCGCCTGGATCGACGACGGCGGTATGTTGCGTGTGGGCCCGCAGAGCGCCGGCGCAGATCCCGGGCCCGTCGCCTATGGCAAGGGCGGTGAGGAACCAACAGTTACGGACGCCGGCGTCGTTCTCGGTTATATAGACCCCGACTATTTCCTGGGCGGCCGGGTAAAGCTGCGGAGCGACCTGGCGGCCGCGGCCATTGCGAGCAAGGTCGCAGGTCCGCTGGGCCTCTCAGTCGAAGAGGCCGCTGCCGGTATCTACGAGATGGTCAACCTGGAGATGGCGGCGGGAACCAAAAACATCTCGGTAGAACGAGGCTATGACCCCCGGGAATTCCCGATGGTAGTGGCCGGTGGCGCCGGACCCGTCCACGCCGGCATGATTGCCCACGAGCTGGAGATACCTGTCGTGGTCATACCGCGACTGTCCTCGGTGCTGTGCGCCGCGGGGATGTTGATGGCGGACCTGCGACACGATTTTGTCCGTGCTTTCAGTACCAGGTTCTCGCATATCGACCTGAACCGTGCCCATGCGCTGATCACCGAAATGTCCCACGAGGGCGACGCACTGCTGGACCTCGAAGGGGTTGCCGCTGATGATCGCGCCGTCATCGTGTCTGCGGACATGCGATACATCGGACAGCACCACGAGGTTATAGTCAGCTTCGACGCCGAGGATTTGGATCCAGCGGATCCGGCCGGGCCGGGCAGGGTCGCCGAGCTTTTCCACTCGCGGCATGAACAGCTGTACGGCTTTTCAGCCGCCGGTGCCGATCTGGAGATGCTTAGCCTCCGGGTGGCTGTGGTCGGCCGCAGGCCGGCGCTAGACCTCACTGAGACTGCTGCCGGATGCGAGTCTGAAGCTCCTCCAAAGGGGCGCCGCGACGTCTACCTCAAGTCGCTGGGCCGGAAGGAGTCGGTGCCGGTTTACGACGGGCAGTCACTTCCTGTCGGACAGCAGATTATGGGCCCGGCCATCGTGGAGGAACCAACCACGACGGTGTTTGTCCCGGAATTCTTTGACCTTGAGCTCGACGGCTCGGGTAGCTACGTCATGACCCGCAAAAACTTTGACGCCTCGTCTCTGCTCACGGAAGGACAAAATTAGACATGTCACAGGTACAAGCACAGGCAAGGAAGGCTCTTAGCCCGATTCTTACCTCAGTCATAGCAAGCCGGATCAAGGCCATTGGCGAACGTATGGGCGTGGTGGTTGAACGCAGCACGAGATCCCCCCTGCTGGTGGAGGGCCGCGACTTCTCTCTGGGCATCTATGACCAGGATGGGCGGCTCATCGAGCAGACGGAATACATTCCGATCCTTGGCTATGCCGCTGCGCCGGCGATGCGCCATATCGCCGAAAAATTCAAAGGCAGAGTCAAGCAGGGAGACGTGATTCTCCACAATGATCCGTACACCGGCGGCAATCAGGCCTCCGACTGGAAGGTCACCAAGCCGGTCTTCCATGAGGGGGAACACATTGCCTGGGTTGTCATTACAGCCCACCAGGCAGACGTCGGCGGCGCGGTTCCGGGGTCATACAACCCCAACGCCACGGATCTCTGGCAGGAAGCGCTCAGGTTGACTGCAGTCAAGGTCTACGACGGCGGTGTCCTGCGCGATGACGTATGGGACCTGATCTTCGGCAATGTCCGCCTTGGCGTCGTTGAAGAGGACATTCGCGCAATGATCGGCGCCTGCACAGTTGGCGAACGCGAACTACAGGTACTGGTGGGTCGCTACTCAATTGAGACCTTTAAAGCCGTGGTCGACAGCATGCTCGACTCTGCCGAGGCTATGGCCCGTCAAATCATCAGCAGGATGCCGGATGGTGTCTACAAGTCACAGTGGCAGGTCAATTATGACGGCATCACCCCTGACAGCACCATGCAGATCAGGGTTGAGATTACCGTCAAGGGCGACAAGCTAGTGTTCGATTTTGCCGGAACGGATCCTCAGACACCCGGATACGTCAACGCCCCCTTGGCTGTGACCCTCTCCTCCGTCATGATTTCCTTCTTTATGTTGGCGGATACGGAAATTCCGCACAACGACGGAATTATGCGGTGCATCGAGGTCAAAGTACCCGAGGGCAGCATCCTGAATTGCCAATATCCGGCGGCGTCAGGATTCGGTAACCACCTTTCAGACCAGATATGCTCGGCCATCATGCTGGCCTTCTCCGAGGCTCTCCCGGAACGAGTAACCGCTGGCTGGAACCCGCTGCTGTGCTCCATTCTGAACGGCCAGGAGGATCGGAACGATTCACCCTTCGTGGACATACTCATCAACGCCTGCAAGGGCGGCGGAGGCGGGACCAAGGGTGCAGACGGTTACGACCATGTGGGGCTCATCGCTTCCGGCGGCGCGCTCGGGGCGCAGGACCCAGAGATGTTCGAACTAATGATGCCGATCTTCATCCGGAAATTTGAATACCTGCAGGACTCCGGCGGGGCAGGAGAATGGCGCGGAGGGCTGGGTGTTGAGTCGATCTTCGAGTTCAAAGCCCCCAGTATCCAGGCCAGTATCTTCGGGGACGGCGATACCGAAGAGTCGGCCGCGCCGGGTCTCAATGATGGGATGCCTGGATCGGTTAACCTGATTGAATTCACCTATCCGGACGGTGACGTGGTCATCCCGAAGTCCAAGGACCTGATCACAGGGCTGCCGGCCGGGACGCTGTATCGTCAGCTCGCCGGCGGTGGCGGCGGATTCGGAAATCCCCGGATGCGCCCGGCCGAACGGGTAGCTGAAGAAGTCCGATTTGGATATGTGTCCGTTGCCTCTGCCCGAGAACATTATGGGGTTGCGGTCGATGCCGCAGGGGTCATCGACCAAGAATCCACTGACGTACTTCGCAGCGTCGCATAGCTGAATCACCCTAGACCTAAGCGCTGGCCCGGGCCTCACAAGGAGGTCCGGGCCAACATGTTCTGGAACTTAAAGGTTGATGACGTTGACGTCGTCCTGCTCAAGTACCCGTTGCGCTTCCTTAAGCACGCTGCCCTTGCCACTGCCGTAGTGACCTGTGAGAGCAATGTTGCGTGGCCCTTCGGAACCCGACTTAGCGAGTTCCGACTCCAGGATATTGACGAGTTGGACTCCGCTATCAGGAGGAGTCAGAAAAGGGTCAAAATATTCAACCCCGGGCCTCGTCAGCAGCACAGTGCCGCATCCGGGAGCGTGGGAAATCGCCCCCTGCTCATCTGCTGGAGCTGCATTTTTGGCAGGACTTGCGGACGAGGCCACGGCGGGCCGGCAACACCGCGATGCCAAAATGTCAAGGTTTGTCAACAGCATAAAAACAAAAAGCCTTTGACCTGCGGAAACACTGTGCCCGAGGTGGGACTCGAACTGAATTCCCGGCCTTGCAAAAACTCGGGACTCCTGAAAACATGCGGATCCAGAGCAGTCCGACGGATCTAAAGCCCGATCCAACGCTGAGAGCGTGGACATTGTCCACAGGCCTATTCAGTTCAGTTCAGGGCACTTCGAACGGTGGTGGCCACGTGTCCGGCAGTGTCCACATTTGGGAGGCTTCGCGGACTGTGTTGATGAATCTGTTTCCCGTCCTGCGGAAACGTTTGTTTGCGCCACGGTCGCCACCGCTACTGCTGCCGGGGATCTACCCCCAACCGCTCTCAATTTCCCGCCGTGGATACCCTGAACTGACCCCAGCCATGGACGGATCAGAGTCGCCACCAGCCCAGGGCCACGTGATGAGTTGTGTGGTGTGCTTCTCAAGTTTGCGCAAGGCCGCACGATTCCGGGTAAGAGATACGCTTTAGTGCAGGACTAGGCTGTGGCTTTCACTCCTTCTGAGGACGGCCGGCCGTCGCCGAACCAGCGTGGGAAGGTTACGTCGAAGAGTTGCTCGCGGGCCAGTTCAGCTCCGCCCCGCAAAGGTTCTCGTTCGTCATTGGACGACTGGAGAACGATGAGGTCGCGCGTGGCCAGCGGAAGAGATAGTTCGTAGATCCTCTGGCGGACTTCAGAAAGGAAGACCTCCCCAGCTGACGCCATCACGCCGCCTATGACGATGACACCCGGGTTGAACATATTAACCAAGCCCGATAAGGCTTCTCCTGCCACCCGTGCCGATTGTCGAATGAGGGTAATTGCCAGCGGGTCCCCTTCTGCCGCGGCCAAAGTAATGTCCTCAGGGATCAACGGAGCTTTTCCGGCCCTGCTGGCCAGTGGCCCCTTTGCTCCCTGCCCGATCGCCAACTCTGCGTCGCGAACCACCGCCCATCCACCAGCTACTGCTTCCAGGCAGCCGATCTTCCCGCAACGGCATTGGGCCTGAGATCCTGTAACTCTGACATGCCCGATGTCGCCCGCGGCACCGTTTGCCCCGCGATGTATTCGTCCCTGGGACAACAGTCCGACGCCCATACCCAACCCGATTTTGCAATAGATCAGGTCCGTGGGCACGTCTCGGCGGCGGGCGCGTTCTCCGAGCGCCAGGAGATTCACGTCATTGTCCACCCAAACGGGCGCACCGTATCGCTCCTCGAAGGGTGTGCGGACGTCGAAATCGTTCCATCCTGGCATGATGGCCGGTGCCGCAGGCCGTCCGGTGAAGAAGTCCACGGGTCCGGGAAGCCCCACCACCACGCTCCAGACGGGTTGTTTGTTCCCCTTCTCCAATAGCTCTTCCACCATCGAGACCACCATGTCAATGGTTTCCCCGGGCCCGCGGGAAATGTCCCAGTTACGGTGCATGTGCTCCAAGATGTCGCCGTCCAGTTCGGCAATGCCCACTCTGATGTGCAGGGCCCCCAGAGCACAAACAACGATCAATCCCTGTTCAGCGCAAAATCGAAGCTTCCGAGGTTGGCGGCCCCCGGACGAGGCTCCGAATTCACCGTCAGCCAAAAGGCCCATCTCGACTGCCTGATCCACACGCTGCGAAACCACGCCGCGGCCAAGGCCCGTCAGTTTACCGAGTTCCGGGCGGGTAATCGCCTCACCGGTTCGGACCAGGTTGACGATCCGCAGCAGGCTCGTTCCTTCATCCGTATGGGCTCCAAAGCGGAGGGTGGACTCTGTGGTCATGCTTGATCACTCCTCCACAGCTAGAAGGCACGGTAAGTGAAGTTCGTGAACCGCACTTCCCCTGTCCCGACTGCGAACAGGGCCGGGCGCAGGCTGAGGAGTTCGTCGGCCGTATTTGTGTTGTAACCCTCCACGTTGAAACGCAATCCATGCCTGGTCCAGTCCTCCCCGTTCATGCTGTAGTACTGGGTGACGATGTGGTTGTCGTTCACTATTCGCAGGTGCATGGTCCGGGCCGCTGGTGCAGGTTCACGCCAGTACGGAATTGCCTTGCCGGCGCGGTAGCTGGTCATGCTGCTGCCGTCGTGGCCCATGCCGCAGAACAGGCGGTCGCTGTAGTACAGCAGCAGCCCGCCTTGGGCGCCGTCGCGGAGTTCCACCTGGACCGTGATCTCGTATCGCCGGTCGCCGACGATACATGTCAACGCCGAGCTGTTTGACGGGCCTGATCCGCGGGCTTGCAGAACCAGGCCGGCATCAAGAGATGTCCGAAGATACTCGTCCTTGGATGGGGCGTGGAACGACCATTGGGTTCCAAAGCGCCCGGTGGAAAAATCATCGGACAAGGGCAAGCCGTGCGTCTGATCGGCTGTTAGAGACAGGGCGGGCAGCGGTGCCGGCAGTGCCGCCGAAAGATCTCCCCCACCGGCTCGGGGCCATCCGTCCTCGTCCCATTCGATGGGTTCCAGCAGCGTTTGCCGGCCGAGGGTGGCGAACCCGTTCTCGTAGCCGTGGTAAATGCTCCACCATTGGCCGTTGGGGCCCTCGAACAAGGTGGCATGGCCCTTGCTCCACCAGGGCTCGTTCGCATCCCATGTCCTGATGATGGGATTGCGGGGACAGTCCTCCCACGGGCCATTGATGGAGCGGGAGCGGGCAACAGTGACCATATGGCCCGTGGGCGGACCTGACGTGCCGCCCACCGCCGTCGTCAGGTAGAACCATTCGCCGCGGCGGGTCAGCTTGGGCCCTTCCAGTGCGTACGCTTCAACAACCCAGTCGTCGGGATAGCGCCAGCCGTCGTAGACGTGCTCCACTGGTCCGTTCGTGGCCAGTCCGTCGTCGGTGAGCCGGACACGGCTGACTCCGCTGAGGAACAGATAGCGGCTGCCATCCTCTCCCACCACGTGCCCCGGATCGATATGCCCTTCGATGCCCAGGTTGATCGGCTCGCTCCAAGGTCCTGCCATGCTCTCGGCATGGATGACATACGTCAGCACAGGCGCGTTTGGGTCCGGGGAAACGGCCGTGGGAATGATCGGTATATAGATGAAGTACCGGTCGTCCACTTTGCACATGTCCACGGCAAACACGCAACCGATGGGTGTCGGTAGAGCCGGCCCGAGCGGCTGCCAGTTCAGCAGGTCCCGTGAGTGCCAGATGATGAGTCCGGGCGTGGACTCGAAGGAGGAGAAGGTCACGTAGTAGTCATCGCCGTCGCGGAGGATGGCCGGGTCCGGGTGGTCCCCGGCGAACACCGGGTTCAGGTAAGTTCCATCACCGAGGTCGGCCCGGCGTTGGCCTTCCACGCTCACGGCGGGCGGCGTTGTTTGGTATGTCATTCATCGAGTCTTTTCAGTAGTGGAAATTACGGGTGGTGCTTGTAGACCAAGCTCAACGGGCCCAGTAGGCCTGCCGGCAGGATTTCGGCTTCATGGTTGAACACGGTCGTCATTGGTGGGTAGAGCGTCCCGGTGTTGCTGCGGGCTTCAGCAATCAGCCGGTTGCGCCACGGATTTGTGATGCTGATTTCGATCCGGTTCGTCCCGGGCGTCAGCGCGTTGGTGGGCACCCTGTAGGGAGCAGTCCAGAGAATCCCTGCCTCTTCTGCATTGATTTTGATGTGGGCTACATCAGCAACATCGGCGAACTGGACTGCGTGCGGGAGGTGGGGGCCGTCGAGCTGGAACTCCACCACGTAAGTGGCCGTGCCGGAGAAGTGCTTCGCCCCGAGTCCGGGGTCGGTCCAATAGGTGGCGTGCGTTAGCTGTATCGGGTCGGAGCCGGGGATGGTGAGGGTCCATTCTCCCGCGGCCTCGGTAACCCACTCCTTTTCGGGGCGTGGATCCGCTTCGCCTCTGAGAATAAACAGGGAACCGTAAGGGGGCAGCCGTACATCGTAGCCGTTTCCTCCATCGGTGCCCTTGAGGGCCCATTGACCTAGTGTTACCGGGTCCCAGGCGACCAACCTGCCATCCATGTTTGGCATCGTCACGGTGGTGCACAGCTCTTCGTTGACAGGGTTGGCGATGAAAAGCAGAGGTTGATCGCCGTCCACCCAGCGAGCGATCCGCCGCACCCTGGAGTCACCCACCATCATGCGTGGTGGGAAATGTTCCCTAAGCACGGAAGCCAGATCTGTGGTGGCGAAAACCTTGCCGCTGTTCGAGCTGTCCCAAATGAGGTTGCACAAACGCTCGTGCTCCGAGTCCTCGTCCGACAGGGAGCGCTTAGCCCCCGGGCGTTCGCCAACGACTGTCGCGCCCTGCTCCACCAATCGCAGGATCGCTTCGAGGGCTGTTGTGCTCATCCTGTTGCTGGCACCGCCGAGGTAAAGAAGCCTGTAGCGGGATGTACCTGCCTGCAGCTCGCCCGCCTGGACATTCAAGACGGTACGGAGTGCATCCGGTCCGATGTAGTCGTAGTCGTAGTCAGCCGGAACGTCGTGGTTGCAAGTATTCCCGAAAAGGGCGGTGACGGGCGCTTCCTCGCCGATGAAGTAGGCGATATCCACGGCTGGCCGGCCAAGAGAAAGTAGGTGTGAGCACCGGGCCAAATAGTCCACCCAGGGCTTGGCAGTGGACGCCCACGTTTCATTGCGGGTAAAGGATTGCCCGAGCGAGGGCGCCAGGGCAATGCCGGGTGGTGGTACCTGGGTGGGTTGGTGCGGGGACGTATGGATGCAGAAGCGGGTCACACCGAGTGCCAGTTGGAGGTCAGCCACATGCTTCAAAGACTTCGGCGAATCACTCCACGGGTTCCGTCCTGAGGTGAAAGCTTCAGCGCCGGTGTGGCTGCGTCCGTAGACGTGTGCCACCGATGAGGCGCCTTTGAGATCCGCGACGTAGGTAGGCGCGGGGCCCGCTTCAGAGCTGAAGGTCCACATGGCCCCCATGGGGACATCTGCGTGCGAGCGCATGGCCAGATCGTCGCCGAGCTGTGGCCTGCGGTCTTCCAGGGCTTCCGCGTAGTAGATCGCGCCGCGCTTATGTGCTTCTTCGGACAGTGTGCCGTAGTAGGACTCTGCGAAGACTTCAGCGATCGTCCGCCGGAAGTCGGCGAGGAAGAGGTCGCTGGAATAAGCGTCCTCCACCAGGAACCCGGCTGTGGTGAGCATCCAGGGGATCATGTCGTAGCCGCGAAGACGGCGGAAGCCGGCATCGAGGTGATCCGTGATGTTCTGCAGTCCGGCCTCAATGCTGTCGCTGAGCAGGCCGTCGATCGGTGCGTCGCCGAACTGCGCCAGGTGGGTTGAGATGTAGCGCCGGACTCTTTCGCTATCAAGTTTGTCCACTTCGAGTCCTGTGGCTTCCGGCAGTGCCGGGCCGTTGGTTTGCCCGGTAAGGGAGGCTCCGAAGCGAACGATTCTCCAGGTCCCGTCAGGAAGCGGGCTCGTGAGCCTTCCCTGTGAGAGGTGTCCGCTGACGTTCAAGATTTCGGCCAGCGGAACCACCGCGAATGCCGCCTTCGGGTCTGTATCAAGGCGGTCGTAGTCGGGTGCGGTGGCGAAACCACTCTTCGCCTCCCGGTGGGCGGGCATGCCGGACTCGTAAAGGGCGAATCTTTTGACGGTGAACTCGCTGAGCGGCCGAAAAACCGGCGGGGGCACCACCCCTTTCTCGAACGCCGCCAGAACCGTCGATATCCCGTCGGCCTGCAGCCGCAACCGGAAATGCGTCCCGGTAACGGCGGGGAAAGACATGGTCCTCGAGGGGCATTGCGTCGCCGGCAACGCGCAGACGGTGACGTAACCGCCGTCGTCATTCTGGACCTGCAGAGTGGCGGCGGCGGGCGGAGCCGCACCGAAGCCGTGCGGGCCGGGGAGCTCGATGACACAGGAACGCACGGTCACGGGGGTCGCAAAGGACTGTTCGATCCAGGCCACCGAGTGGTCGTCCGGGTCGCGGGCAAGCCGGAAACCTTCGACGGCGGTGGCCAGGTTAGCGGCGACCGCTTCAGCAAGCGAGTCGGAAGTCCGGACGAACGCAGGCGCCAAGGCATCGTGGGTGTTGTGGAACGGGATGGCCAAGGCAAAGAGGTCTTTGGCATCTCCCGAGCCTTCATGTGGCTCAACTCCCCACCTGGGGATGTCCTGGTACGGCCCTGCGACATCCGGGAGTCTGTTGAGTTGAATCAGCTCGCCGCCTTCCACCACGGTCTGCGACCACACCAGCTTGCGCATGGCATCGGCCTTATCAACCCACGGGGCTCCAGCGGCGCTCCACCCGGCAGAAGTGGCAACGGTGAAGTCCAGGCCGAGGCCGTGGGCCGTCGACGCGGCAACGGCGATAGCTTCGCGCCACTGCTCGCTGCCGGGAATCACAGCCTTTTCCACCACAAGTGGGTTACCCAGCGCCCCATCGAAGGATTGAACGCCGCGGACACCCACGGAATGGAGCCAGCGAAGGTCCGCGCGAATGCCTTCGAGGTCCACATTGCCGTCCATCCAGTGCCACCACGCGCGAGGTCGCGCCGAATCCGGGGGGTCAACGAACTCACTCCAGAGAACTTCGCTCGATAGTTGTTTTCCGGTCATCCCGTTCACGTAAGCATCCCGGACTCGCTCCGGGAAGTTGACGGCACGCTGAGGCCGGCGCCGTACGGGTAGAGCGGATTCAGGGTGTCGTTGGGGACGTCAGGATGTGAAGCTTCGACGGCGGCCATGGAGCGAGGCAGCTCGATCGGCAACCGGCCCTTGGGTGGAATCGCAGCAGTCAAAGCATCCAGCAGTGCAGCATCGGATGCGCCAAAGTTTGCGGTGATGGCAGTGGCAATGGTGTCGAAGGGGGTCAGGATTGCTGCCCGTTCGAGGTAGACGTCCAGGATCACGGGGAGTTCTTCTGCAAGTGCCCGTACCCGTGCGATCTCTTCGTCAGGGAAGTCGAGGCTGCCCTGATGCGTCATGGCGTCCAGGAAGTACTCGTTGCGTGGTTCGTAGGGCGCTGCCAGGCGTACCAGCGCTACATCAGCCTCCACCACATCCGAAACGAGGATCACCTGATCGGTAACAACGGCCGGGTCCACACCTTCGACATATATACGGGTACCGGGTGCAAGGGGCAGCAACCCATCGTTCTTGAGGACGGTGACAGCTTCTGCCTGGGCGCGGTGTCCGGCGTTGCGGAACGGCTCGGATCCCACCACCTCGTTGACAGCCTCCGCGTCAACGTAAGGATTGTCGAAGAGCCCCAGCTCGAATTTAACCCGGAGGATTCTCAGCACCGATGCCTCCACCCTCTCCGGGGACAACTTGCCGTTGGCCAGCAGCTCAAGCACCAACTCCGTGCAGGATTCGCCACCCAACTGGTCCACGCCGGCGTCGAAAAGCTTCTCCACCCGGTCAAGTGGACTCAGGTGCTCAACACCCCACGCCTTGGCGGGGAAGGGCAAACCAAAGACCTCAAGGTCAGTGACAAGCTGCCAGTCGGTCAGGACAACACCTTCGAAGCCGAGCTGTTCGCGAAGAAGTGACGTGATGAGGTACTTGTTGTAGGAAAAGCCCACCTCCTCCACGTCGACACCATCAATAACGAGGTCTTTCGCCAGTGAGTAGTAGGGCATGATCGCGCTTGTGCCGGCGTCAATCGCTGCGCGGAACGGCGCCAGGTGCCCATCGAAATTCCCGCCGGGGTAGATCTGGGCTTTGCCCTGCGGGAAGTGTGGATCCTCTCCGTCTTCCTGGGCGCCTCCGCCCGGGAAGTGCTTGGCGGTACAGGCGACACTCGAGGATGACAGCTTTCCACCCTGCAGACCTGCGATGAGCAACGCAACGTACTCTGACGTCACCGCTGAGTTTGAACTGAAGCTCTGCAGTTGACGCGCCCAGCGCGGTTCAGATGCCAGGTCAATCTGTGGGTGAAGGGCTGCACGAAGCCCGACGGCGACATATTCTCTTCTTGCCGTCTCCGCGAACTCGCTGATTACAGCAGGATCACCGAGGGCGGCCAAGCCCATCGGTTCGGGCCACTGTGAAAACGAACCGGCGGCGAAAGCCATTCCGTCATTTTGTGCAAAGCCATGGCGGGGATCGGTGGCAAAGGTGATGGGGATCCCGTGCGGTGTAAGCTCTGCGAGTTCCTGCATGGCGTTCTGCCAGCGGGCCATGTGCTGGGCTGATGGGAAGCGGCCAATATTGAAATGGTTGATGGACTTGCCAACCACAAAGTCACGCGGAGACTCCGGCCCGAAGGGACTGGCCGTATCATGATCAGCCACCTCACCCACAACCATCACCGTGTTGAACAGCAGCCCGACTTTCTCTTCCACCGACAAACGCGTCAGGAGATCCGTGGCGCGGGTGGCTGCATCCAGCCGTGGATCTTCGTACGGATCCAGCACTCCGTTTCCGTTCAGGTCGCGGTACTGGACACCGTCTTCAGTGGTCTTAACAGATCGCCGCATGCGGCCTCCTTGTGTGATGGGTTTCAAAAAGTTTATCCGCTTACCGGAAAAAGTTATAGACTTGGACTCGGTCAGCGCAAGCTAAAGTTGCGGATGGTGGCCCAAAAATGCGGATCGTCGGGCAAAGACGAAAGTGTCATGGGGTTGTCTTTAGGGGCCACGTCAAAGGTGCTGAAGGCGCTTGGAGGGAAAAACAATGGCCATAGAGCGGTACACCGGACTGGCGTCGGTGCTGGAGACAGTCCGTTGGCAGGACGGCATCACGCAGGCAACCCTGACCGACCAGGTAGGCCTGGGCCGCAGTGTTGTTGCCGAGCGGGTTGCGGAACTCGAACAGATCGGGCTCATCCACTCCCCCGGCCGCGCCCCCTCTACAGGAGGGCGAACAGCCAAGCTGTTATCCCTCAACGCCCAGGCCGGCTACGTCGTAGGCGTGGACATCGCCTCGAATGAAATGGTCGTCAGCGCTTCCGATCTTGCCGGCGCCCTGCTGGGCACCCGCCACAGGGAACTATGCGACGTCGGCGAAGGGCCCGCGCAGATCCTGGACCAGGTCAATGCCATCATCGAGGAAGTTATCCGGGAGCAAAGCAGCAACAATCTGCTCGGGATCGGCGTGGGCCTCTCCGGTCCGGTCAATTTCGACACCGGCACTCCCGTCGGCGTACCAGTCCTGCCCGGCTGGGGTGACTACCCGGTGCGGGAACAGTTTGCGGCGCGGTGGCCGGTTCCGGTCTGGGTAGACAACCGCGTAAATCTCCTGGCTTTGGCTGAAATCGAAAGCAATCCGCGGGCCGCCAAAGCAAAGCACCTGCTCTACTTCGGAGCCGGTGCCGGGGTTGGGGCCGCCCTCATCACCCACGGCCGTCTCTACCGGGGCTCCCACGGCCTGGCCGGCTCCATTGGCCACGCGGCCGTTCCCGAGGCGGGAGTGGTCGCCTGCAGGTGCGGACGCACGGGCTGCCTGGAGGCAGTGACCAGCGGGTGGGCGATCGAGCGGGACGGCCTGATGCTCGCCGAAACCGGACGCAGCGCTTATCTCGCGCAAGTCCTTAAAGAGACCGGGCGTGTTCGCGCCTATGACGTCACGCTTGCCGCTGAACACGGGGATGCCGCGGCAACTGAGCTACTGAGCCGCACAGCGGCGCTCCTGGGAAGCAGCCTCGCAACCCTGGTCAGTTTCTTCGCTCCACACATGTTGGTTGTTGGCGGCGGCATCGCACGTGCCAAAGACATCGTACTGAAGCCCATACAGCAGGCAGTCCTGGAGCGGCTGCCTTCAACAGGTGCGCCGGACCTGCTCGTAGAGCTATCGGCCATTGACGAACAAGTGGGCGGCGTTGTGGGTGCAGCCCAACTTGTCCTGGGGGAACTCTTCTCCAAGGAAAACCTTCCCCGGCTACTCGAGCGGTTGACCCAAACCCTCAAACAGGACACCGAAGGGCTCTCGGCCTAATCTTCCGGGCTCCGGAAGAAGTGGTTGACTTATTCCGGTCACCGGATTATCTTTGTAACAGGCGCCACAAAGCGTTCGACAGCAACACTGACCTCGACGGCGAGGGAGACCAAATGGAGCACACCCTCTGCACCCTTGGCCCTGCGCCGGAACGCTTACAAGGAATCCGCGGGATTCCCTGTAAAACAAGGCGCCTTTCCACGGCATTTCAGCCACCATTCACCGCAATACCTATCGATCTCCGTAGCGTTGTCGCCGGAGAACAGTCGGATCACTCGAAGCTGAGCTTTCGACGCCATGTCTAGGAGAAACATGCGCAAACTAGTCGGCATTGCCGCCGTCACAGCCGTCATGGCGCTTACCGCCTGTACCGGCTCCTCCCCTGGTGGTTCCCCCGCCCCAACTGAGTTGGACATCGCAGCCATTGCGCCGCCCGAGTCCTTCTCTCCGGGCAACTTCGGCACTGGCCCCACCACCCAGTTCCTTCAACCGGTCTACGACTCCCTCTTCCGGAACACCAATGAGGGAGAACCTGCCGAGAACATCGTGACCAAGTGGTCTTACGATGACGCCCGGACCAAGCTCTCCCTCACTATCAGGGAGGGCGTCAAATTCACCGATGGGACGGCATTGGATGCCGCCGCAGTGAAGGCCAACCTTGATTCCGCCCGCAAGGGTACCGGTGAAGCAGGTGGGCAACTGCGCTTCATCCAGGATGTCACCGTCACCGACGCCACCAACCTCATGGTCACGCTTTCCGCTCCGGACCCGTCGCTCGTGCCGAACCTGGGCGGAACCGCCGGTGTCCTTGCCAGCCCGAAGGCCTTGGGAACACCGGAGCTGGACACCACTCCCATAGGTTCCGGCCCTTACATCCTGGACGCAGCAAAGTCCCAGACCGGCATCAAGTACGTCTACACGCGAAACGCTGACTACTGGAACGCCAAAGACTTCCCGTTCGACACCGTCGAAGTCACGGTCTTCAACGACAACAATGCAATCCTCAACGCACTGCGGGCCGGTGAAGCAGACTTCGCAGTAGTGACCGACAAGGATTCGAACAGCCTCAAGTCCGCCGGCCTGAATATCCAGACCAGCCCCGCCTACACCACCAGCGGCCTTTACTTGTTCGACCGCAAGGGCTCCCTGGTTCCTGCGCTCGCCGAGCCGAAGGTCCGCCAGGCAATCAACATGGCCTTGGACCGCGACGCCATCCACGCGAAAGTCTTTGGCGGTAAGGGCAAGGCCACCAGCCAGGTCTTCAGTTCCACCAGCGACGCTTTCATCCCGGACCTGGACAAGAAGTACCCCTTTGATGTGGACGCCGCGAAGAAGCTTCTCGCCGACGCCGGTTATGCAAACGGCTTCACCCTGCCCATGCCGGATGTGTCACCCGTATATCCCGACCAGCAAGCGGCTGTGACTGAAGCGCTGACGGCTATCGGCGTCACACCGCAGTACCAGCCTGTGAACGGCCAGACGTTCATCTCGGATCTGTTGGCAGGAAAGTACCCCGCAGCGATTTTCGGGCTCAACAGCCCGCGCCCGTGGGATTTCGCCCAGATTGCGCTCACTCCCGAATCACTCTGGAACCCGTTCCACGTCTCCGATCCCACTGTGGTTGAGCTGATCAACAAGGCTCAGAGCGAAACCGGTGATGCCCAGACCGAAACGTTCCGTCAACTGAGCACCTACCTGGTGGACCAGGCCTGGTTTGCGCCCTACATCCAGTCTGACAACGTCTTTGCAAGCACTACTGAAATCACTGTCACGCCGCAGCGCTATTCCACTCTGCCGCCGCTCTGGGGCTTCACAGCCTCGAAGAAGTAGGTGGGTGGCCGGCCCGTCCCAAGGCCGGCCTCCCCCCGCCAATCCCCTCATCTTCCGAAGCCCAAGGAGCTGCCGTGCTGATGTTTATCCTTCGCCGCCTGGCCTCAGGACTGGTGCTCATGTTCGTCATATCCACAGCGACGTTCTTCCTCTTGAACCTCACGGGGCAAGACCCTGTCCGTCAGGTTCTGGGACCTGTGGCTTCGGCCGAGCAAGTGGAGGCCAAGCGCCAACAGCTGGGCCTCGATGAACCTTTGATCACCCAGTACTTCCAATGGCTCGGATCGGCCGTGCGCGGAGATTTGGGCCGGTCATGGTTCACCAACCAGCCTGTAGGAGAATTGCTCTCCCAGACGCTCCCGCCCACCTTGTCCATGGTGATCGGATCACTGATCCTCGCCGCCTGCTTCGGAACGTTGATCGGGGTCACTGCGGCGTTGCGCCGGGGCCGCCTGGATCGCGGTCTCCAGGTGGCGTCCACCCTGGTCCAGGCAATTCCAGGCTTCCTGGTAGCCCTGGTCCTGGCATTGGTTTTCGCTGTTCAACTTCGCCTGCTGCCGGCCACGGGGTTCACAGCCTTCAGCGATTCCCCCGGCAAGTGGCTTGCCTCCATCACGCTGCCGGTCATTGCGCTGGCGTTGGGTTCCCTGGCTTCCATTGCCCTGCAGGTCCGGGGGTCAATGATCGATGTCATGCAGCAGGACTTTGTCCGGACACTGCGCAGCCGTGGCCTCCCCGAGCGAAGTGTCGTGGTGAAGCACGCCTTGCGCAGCGCCGCCGGTCCGAGCCTCACCACGGTGTCCCTGATGTTCATCGTGGCCATCTCCAGTTCGGTGATCATTGAGAAAGTCTTCAATATCCCCGGAATCGGCACCCAGGCCAACAACTCTGCCGGCCGCGGCGACCTTCCCGTTGTACTCGGGATCGTCTTGGTCACCGTGGTGCTGGTGGTCGTCGTCAACCTCCTCGTCGATCTGGCGCAAGGCTGGATCAATCCGAAAGTTCGTGTCTCATGACCGATAACCTAGTCACCGGCACCCGCAAGTCGCTTGAAGTAGTCGGCTCCGCGCCACAAGGCGACAAACTGATCAAGAAGTTTCTTCGTGAACCTGCAGCGGTCATTTCCCTGGTGTTCCTGGCCTTGCTCGGGGTGGTGGCGATCCTCGCACCGTTGATCTCCTCCTACGACCCCACCGCCACACGCCTCGCTGATGTCCTCGCGCCCCCTTTCACTCCCGAGCACCCACTGGGCGCTGACGGCGTGGGCCGCGACGTCCTGGCGAACCTTGTCCACGGCGCCCAAACCAGCCTTTCCAGTGCCGCGATCGTCATCGCCGTGAGCCTGCTGATCGGCGTACCCACCGGGCTCCTGGCGGGTTACCGCCAAGGGTGGATCGACGGCGTAAGCATGTGGATCAGTGGCGCGCTCCTCTCCCTGCCGGCCATCGTGGTGCTCCTTGTAGTACTGGCCCGTGTGGGACGCAGTACCTCACTTGCTCTGGTGGTGTTCGGCATACTGATCGCCCCATCGGTGTTCCTTCTGATCCGCGGCTCGGTCCGGGCCGTACGGGAAGAGCTGTACGTGGACGCAGCCCGGGTCTCCGGTTTGAGCGACATGCGCATCATGGTCCGCCACATCCTTCCGGTGGTTATCACGCCCACCATCATCCAGGCGGCCCTGTTGGCAGGTGCCGGCATCGGAATCGAAGCAGGCATTGCCTTCCTTGGCCTTGGCTCCTCTGACAAAGCCAGCTGGGGCCTGATGCTCAATGACGCATCGCAAAATATCTTCAACGCTCCCTGGTTGCTGCTCTGGCCAAGTGTTGCACTGGTGTTGACCGTCATGGCCTGCACCCTGGTGGGCAACGGCTTCCGCGACGCCCTGGCGAACTACGGATTCTCGGCCGGCCGCACCAAGACGGTAAAGGCAGCCAAAGGCACCGGTTCCACTCCGGAACCGGCACGGCCGCTGGAAAAGGCGCTTGTGGATCCGGGAGACACGCTCCTGGTCATCAACGACCTCCGGGTTTCCTATCCTCGCCCCAACGGTGAGAAGTCCGACGTCGTCAAGGGCGTTTCCTTGAGGGTGGAGCGCGGCCAGATCCTTGGCCTGGTGGGAGAGTCCGGTTCGGGCAAATCGCAAACTGCCTTCTCGGTCCTGGGACTGTTGCCCGGGCAAGCCGAAATGACTGCCGGAACCTTGAGTTTCGCCGGAGCGGACCTGTTGCGGATGACTCCGAAGGAGCGCAACCGCCTGCGCGGCGCCCGGATCGGCTACATTCCCCAGGAACCGATGAGCAACCTCGACCCCGCCTTCCGCATAGGGTCCCAACTGACCGAGCCAATGCAGCACCACCTGGGCATATCGGCGAAGGATGCCAAAGACGAAGCCCTCAAACTCCTCGCCCGCGTAGGCATTCCCGATCCTGAGCGCGTCTTCAAGTCCTACCCGCATCAAGTCTCAGGCGGAATGGCGCAGCGCGTGCTCATCGCAGGAGCCGTTTCATGCAACCCGGAGCTCCTCATCGCTGACGAACCCACCACCGCACTGGATGTCACTGTCCAGGCGGACGTGCTGGACCTCATCCGCAGCCTTCAGGCAGAACGCGGCATGGGCGTGGTCCTGGTGACGCACAACTTCGGAGTGGTTGCCGATCTCTGCGACCAAGTGGCCGTGATGCGCAACGGAGAAATCGTGGAGGTAGCCGCGGTCAATGACCTGTTCGCGAACCCCCGGGAAGAGTACACGCGCCTCCTCCTGGACTCTGCGCTCGATTCAACGTCGAACACTGCAGGCGACCACCCCATCGACCCAGACTTGACCACCGAGACAGAAGGTGCACGATGACTTCCGTCAATCAGACCCCCTCGCTTGAGGCAGAGCCCCTCCTGCGGATCACTGACCTGACCGTGGACTACAAGGTGGGTGGGTTCGGCCGTAAGCGGACTTTCCGTGCCTTGCACGGGGTAAGCCTGGACATCAAGCCCGGGGAAACCCTGGGGCTGGTGGGCGAGTCGGGCTCGGGCAAATCAACAATCGGGCGTGCCGTGCTGGGCCTGGCTCCCGTGACCGGTGGCGATATCCGTTTCGATGGCAGGTCGATCACCAAGCTCGGCAAGAAGGAACGCCGGGCTCTGAGCAGCGATATCCAGGTGGTGTTCCAGGATCCCTACACCTCCCTGAATCCTTCAATGACCATCAGCGACATCTTGTCGGAGCCCATGCAGGTATCGGGCACCTCCCGCGCTGATGCCCAACAAAGGGTTCGCGAACTCCTCGATGTAGTGAATTTGCCCTCCAACGCGAGTACCCGCTATCCGCGCGAGTTCTCCGGTGGCCAGAGGCAACGCATTGCAATCGCCCGCTCCTTGTGCCGAAAGCCCAAGCTCATCGTGTGCGATGAGCCCGTCAGCGCACTGGACCTGTCCACCCAGGCACGGGTTCTCCAACTTTTCGCCGAGATACAAGAGCAGACCGGGGTTTCGCTCCTGTTTGTCACCCACGATCTGGACGTGGTGCGGCATATCAGCGAGCGCGTGGCAGTGATGCGACACGGAGAAATTGTGGAAACCGGCATCACGGAACAGGTTATTGCCAATCCGCACCATGCCTACACGAAGGCGCTCCTCCTGGCCTCCCCTATCGCCAACCCGGCCCGGCAGGCCGTGCGGCGCCGGGAACGACGACTTTTTCTTGACGCTCAACCCGCACTGTCCACAGCGGCCCGCTGAGCAAACCACCAGGGCGTGAAGCCCTCCTTCTACAGACTCCTGGAGAACAGCATGACCACCACAGCAGTACCTTCAGCGCGCCCTTATCCGGCCGGCGTCGACGTCGCAATCATCGGCAGTGGCCCTGCCGGCGCCACTTATGCACGGATTCTTTCCGAGCTCAGCCCCCAAGCGAGCATTGCCATCTTTGAGGCCGGACCCACCATCAGTGATCCGCCCGGATCCCACGTGAAAAACATCGCAAGTGTTCAGGACCGCGAAGTTGCCCAGCGCCGCTCGGAGGGAAAAGTGGGCGCCCTGCCAACCGGCGGGAACCTCGCAGAGTATGCACGCGACGTCGCACGCCCGGTGCGGCCCGGCACCTTCCTGCTTGATGGCGGTTGGCAGCAGCCCGGCGAGGCTGGACTGCCGGGTCTTGCATTCTCCAGCAATGTTGGCGGGATGGCGGCCCACTGGACCGGGGCATGCCCGCGTCCAGGTGGAAGCGAGCGCATCGCGTTCCTTCCGAACATGGATGAGCTTCTGAGCGAGGCCGAACGCCTCCTCTCGGTCAGCTCGGAGGCACTGGCCGATGCTCCCCTTGCTGATCTTGTCCGCTCACGTCTGGCAAAGGCGCTCGACGGCGGCCGCGCACCTGACCGTCGCGTGCAGCCCATGCCGCTGGCAGTCCGCCGCACGGACGACGGCCGCTTCATTTGGTCTGGAGCTGACGTGGTGTTCGGTGACGAGACGCGGAACAACCCCCGGGCCCGGCTGTTCGACGAAAGCGTGGTTGTGCGGGTGCTGACCGACGGAGATCAGGTCAGCGGTGTGCGGGTTCGCGACGACAAGACGGGAGACGAGCATGAGATTGCTGCCCGGTACGTCGTAGTTGCCGCCGATGCCCTCCGCGGTCCGCAGCTGCTCTTCGCGTCTGGTATCCGCCCCGAAGCACTCGGCCGGTACCTGAACGACCAGCCTCAGATTGTCCACGCCGTCCGGTTGACCGGCGTCGTGGATGAAGTTCCCGCTGCCTCGTTACACGACACCACCATCACCGCCCAAAGCGGTGTGAGCTGGGTGCCCTTCACTGATGAGCAGCCCTTTCATGGGCAGGTCATGCAACTCGACGCGTCGCCGGTGCCCATTTCAGGGGACGTCATCCCTGGTTCGATCGTGGGGCTGGGGTGGTTCTGCGCCAAGGACCTTCAAGCGTCGGACCGCGTTGTCTTCTCCGAAGACACCACGGATGCCTATGGGCTGCCGGCAATGAACATCCACTACACCTTCACCGAACGTGACGAGCAGACACTGTCCGCAGCACGCCAATCGGTGGTTGCCGCTGCCCGGTCCTTGGGAGAACCGCTGGGCGATGAACCGCTCACCTTTCCTGCCGGAGCCTCCCTCCACTACCAAGGCACCCTGCGGATGGGGACATCCAACGACGGCACCGCTGTGTGCGATCCCACCGGACAGGTGTGGGACGTCAGAGGGTTGTTCGTTGCCGGCAACGGTGTCATCCCCACCCCCACAGCCTGCAACCCCACCTTGACCGGGGTGGCCCTGGCCGTCGCCGGTGCACGCCACATCGCCGAATCAATCAACTCCACGTCCACAGAGAAGTGAGGAAAACATGGTCCTCGAACGAGAACTGATCCAAAGCCGGGGCTTTCGCAACGTCCAGGAGGGTACTGACACGGTCGGCTTCGAAATAGCCCTTCGCATGCCCAACTACCGGGGCCTGTGGGGAAGCCTCATTGATGGGGCTGCTGTCACTGTTGATGGCCGGGAGTGGAGCCGGGAAGAACCGCGCTGGACACTCCAGGGACGCACTTTCAGCATCGAGGAGCTGCGCCGGTCCACCGACGTGCGTTGGCAGCTCGACGAACTGGCCACCATCACGGTGCCCCTCGAAGGCGGCCTGGCCGTAGGTGTCCATGATGTGCGGGTCGATATCGCCTTGTACGCGCCCTACATCCCCGCACAATTCCAACCGTCAATTTTCACGTCCCAGCGAAAGGTCACGGTCCTCGCATGAGCAACCTCAAGTACGGTGTCTCCCTTTACAGCTACACCGGTGACATCAACACCGTCCTCACCCTCGAAGATGCCATGGCACAGATCGCCGACATCGGGGCGACAGGGATCGAGATCCTCGGCGAAGGCCACATACCCAACTACCCGGAGCCGTCCACGGCATGGATCGACCAATGGTACGGGCTGCTCGAAAAGTACCAGCTTGAACCCACCAACTACGGGTCTTGGATCGATTCCAGCTTGTGGCGTCACCGCGACCTCACGGCCGATGAGGGTGCTGTGATGCTTGCCCGCGATCTCCGGCTGGCCCATCGCCTCGGCTTCACCTCAGTCCGGCCGAAGATCGGGGTAGTGTCCATGGATTTGCGCCCCCACCCGATCTGGGAGGAAGTGATTGAGCGCAACCTCGATCTCGCGGCGGAGCTGAACCTCATTATTTGCCCTGAAATTCATGCGCCCACTCCCATCAAGCACCCCGTGGTGGACGAGTACATCGAGTTCATCGAACGGACCGGATCGAAGAACTTCCGCCTGCTGATCGACACCGGAATCTTCCAAAGGGCAATCACCACCGCAAAGCATGACGGCCTCAGCGAAGAAGCCCAGGAAGAAGGCTGGCGTAAACCCCTGGCCGTTCCCATGTCGGACTTGGTGGATGTTCTCCCCTACGTGTCCTTCATTCAGGCCAAGTTCTTCGACATCGGCGATGACCTTGTTGACGGCCAAATACCTTGGCGCGAGATCCTTCAGACCCTGAAGGAGAACGAATGGTCGGGTTACCTGTCCAGCGAATACGAAGGCGATCGGTTGCCTTACCGATCCATTGAACAGGTCCGGCGGCAGCACGCGCTTCTGCACAGCCTGGAGGCCGAGATCGACGGGACGCCGTGACCGAAGTCCACAACAGCAACCAAAGCACCCACCAGATCTCTGCCACACGCCTGCGGCTCCTCATGGCAGCGCTCCTGGCGGTGTCATTCCTTGGGGCCCTGGATCACACCATCGTTTCAACGTCATTGGCCACAGTGGCCGGCGAGCTTGGCGCCCTCCAGCACATGAGCTGGGTGGTGGTCGGCTACACGCTGGCCAGTACCGTCCTGCTCCCGGTCCTCGGTGGGCTGGGTGACCGGGTCGGCCCACGGATGGTCTTCCTGGTTGCGCTGGCCGGCTTTGTTGTGGCGTCGTTCGCTTGTGGCTTCGCGCATGACATGACGCAGCTGGTCGTCGCCCGGGTCTTCCAAGGCATGAGCGCCGCGGGACTCCAGCTGATGTCGCAGACAATCGTCGCCGAGGTGGCAACACCAAGGCAACGCCCGCAATACCTGTCACTGATCGGGGCCGCCTTTCCGGTGGCAATTTTGATCGGGCCGCTCCTCGGAGGCCTGATCACGGACCACTGGGGGTGGCCTTGGGTTTTTTGGATCAATGTCCCGGTGGGGCTGGCCGCGCTTCTCCTGGCGGTCATCGCCGTTCCGCACATTGAGCCGGCAGGCAGCAAAAAACGGTTCGACGGCGTTGGTGCACTTTTGCTCACAGCTGTCCTTGTGGCGGTGGTGCTGGCCGTTGCATGGTTCAGTTCAGCAAACTCCTCGGCGTGGATCGCCGTGGGTGCCGGCGCAGCGGCGCTGGCGGGCCTGATCGCCGTCGAGCGTGGCCAACGCAACCCGATCATCCCGGTCCGCCTGTTCCGCAACCGTACGTTCAGTGCCGGCGTGGGTTTGTCCGCAGTCATGGGTGCCGGGCTCATCTCGGCTACGGCGTACCTGCCAACGTATTTCCAGATGGCCTACGGCGTCAGTGCCACCGTCTCAGGGCTGGTTCCCATCGCCACGGTACTCGGGATGTTGGTGGGCAACCTCGTGACGGGTTGGGCCGCTTCGCGGACGGGCCGCTACCGCGTCTTTCCGCTGGTCGGGACAATAATGGGAGCCCTCGGGCTCGGGGCCATGTCCTTGCTCCCGGCGGGCGTCCCGCTGTGGGTCCCGGCGTCGATCATGGCGTTCGTAGGCCTCGGCACCGGAGCGTTCATGAGCCTTGCCATTGCAATCGTGCAGAATGCTGCACCACGCAGTGAACTCGGTACCGCCACGGCGACTGCCGGGCTGAGCGGCCAGATCGGGTCCACCATCGGATCAGCAGTCGTGGGTGGAGTGGTGGGGTTCGGGGTCGCAGCGCTCCTGCCAACCGGGCTCGATTCCGGTACCCTCACCCCGGCCCTGGTCCACGCCGCAGACCCCGCCCTGCAGGCCGAGATCGCGTCGATTTACCACGACGTGTTTTCTCCCGTTTTCCTTGCACTGGCCGGCATCTACATCCTGGGTTTCATTGCAGCGTTACTGCTGCCTGACGGACACCTTTCGGACGAAGCCACCGCACCCGCAGACAACCCTGCCAACCTGGACGACTCAGCCGATCTGGACGACCCTGCAAACCTGGACGGCCCTGCCGATCTGGCAATGCAAGCAAAGGAATGACGTGCCCAACAACAACACCGTGAGATGGGGCCTCGCCGGCACGGGAACCATTGCCGGTGAATTCGCGCAGGCCCTTGCTGAAGTTCCCTCTGCCTTCCTGGCTGCTGCAGCGTCCCGGACCGCCGCGGCCTCAGGGAAGTTCTGTTCCGAATTCGGCATCCCGAAACAGCACCTGTCCTTCCAGGACCTTGCCCAGGACCCCACCATTGACGCGGTGTACGTTTCCACGCCTGCAGGATTGCATCACGAGCATGCCAGGCAATTCCTGGAGGCGGGCAAACACGTCCTGGTGGAAAAACCCTTTACCTCCACCCACGACGAAGCCCTCGATCTGTCCGAAACCGCCAAGCGAACCGGGACAGTGCTGATGGAGGCCATGTGGTCCCGGTTCCTGCCTGCCTGCCTTGAGCTGAAGCGGCTGGTGGACGACGGTGCAATCGGAAAGGTCCGGAAGGTTGAAGCGTCCTTCGGTTTCCCGATTCCGGAGGCTGGGCCGCGGGCGCGGCCACAGTTGTACGATCCCGCCCTGGGCGGCGGAAGCCTGCTGGAGATGGGCGTTTATCCTGTTCAGCTCTCGCACTGGCTCCTGGGCGATGAACCGGCCGTCGCCGCGTTCGGCCGCAGCAGCACCAGCGGGGTGGACCTGGACGCGACAGCGCTTTTGTCCTTCAGTGACGGTGCAACCGGATACATCAGCTCATCAATGTCCACAGTGCTGCCGAATAACGCACGGATACTGGGGACCGAAGGCATCATCGAACTGCCGGCCCCGCACCATTGTCCCAACGAGCTGACGGTTTCACACTACAACCCCTCAGGGCCGGGACTTCAGCAGTCCCACACCGTTCACGCGCCCATTGTTGGCGGCGGACTCAGGTACGAAATTCTCGAGTTCCATGGACTAATCGAAGCGGGGAAACCCGAGAGCTCCGTGATGCCCCTAAGCGACTCCTTGGCCATCATGCGCACACTGGACCTCATAAGGCACCAGATCCACCAACCGTCCCAGGAGGATCCTCACCGTGAAAGTTAGAGTTCAGCCGGAACAAATCCTGGCATCAATGACCTATGCAGAGAAGCTCGCGCAGCTCCAGATCGTCTGGAGGCCTGGCTCTGCAGAAGCCGGGGACCTTGCACGAAGCGGTGCCGGTGCGCTTTTCTGGCCCCCCTCGGCGAAGGCCACCAACGACCTCCAGCGGATCGCCGTTGAGGAGAGCCGGCACGGCATCCCGCTGCTGATCGGCCTGGACGTTGTCCACGGACAGTTCACCATCTTCCCAACCCCTCTGGCGCAGGCGGCCAGCTTCGATCCCGAAGTTGCCGCGGCAGATGCCAGGCTCTCTGCCAAAGAAGCCCGGTCCAGCGGGGTCAACTGGACCTTTTCACCCATGATTGATGTGTCCCGGGACCCGCGGTGGGGACGCGTGGTGGAAGGGTTTGGCGAAGACCCCTTCCTCAATGCCGTCTTCGGGGAGGCCAAGATCCGGGGGTACCAAGGTGACGACCTTTCGGCGAATACCTCCATAGCCGCCTGCGCCAAACACTTTGTTGGCTACAGCGCGGCAGAAGGAGGCCGCGACTACAACACCACGGACATCTCTGTTCAACGGCTCCGCAACGTGTATCTTGAGCCATTCAGGATCGCGGCCAAGGCGGGAGTGGCCAGTGTCATGGCGAGCTTCAATGCAGTTTCAGGGGTGCCGATGCACGCCAACCGGGAGATGCTCACCACTGTCTTGAAGGACGAGTGGGGACACGCCGGCATCGTCGTTGCTGACGCCGGTGGCGTCGGCGAACTGGTTGAGCATGGCGTCGCCGCCAACGCGTCCGACGCCGGGCGGCTGGCACTTTCCGCCGGGCTCGATGTGGAGATGGGCGGCTCTTTGCTGAGCGGGGGTAAGCCGCTGATCCATGAGGGCATGGTGGATCCCGCGCGCCTGGATGACGCCGTACTCCGTGTGCTGCGGCTCAAGGAAGCGCTGGGGCTGTTCGATAACCCTTATGTGGACGAGTGCTCGGCCGCAACCGGTCCTGATGAAGCCTCGCTGGCGGCCGCCAGGGCCACTGCCGCGCGTTGCACCGTCCTGCTGAAGAACGACTCCGACGTCCTGCCGTTGAAGCCCCGGGGACAACGCGTCCTAGTTGTGGGTCCTTACGCTGAAAGCAAGGACCACCTCGGCGCGTGGGTGCAGTACTTCGCCTCGCCCACCACCACCTCAATTGCCGAATCGCTCGGCGCGGCCTTGCCGGAGTCCGTAGTGACCACCTTGCCCGGTGCCACCTTCTTTGACTCCGATCCCGGCCTTCAGGTTGAAGCAGCTGCTGCCGCCGCTGAGGCGGACCTGGTGATCGTCGCCGTCGGGGAACCCAGTGACCTTTCCGGGGAGGCGAGCTCGCGGAGTTCATTGGACCTGCCCGGAGACCAGGAGAAATTGATCCAGGCCATTGCCGGCTCAGGCACCCCCTTTGCCGTGGTCCTGATGACGGGCCGTCCGTTGGTGGTCAGCGGATGGATTGACCAATGTCCTGCCCTTCTCCTGGCATGGCACCTGGGCACAGAGGCCGGAAAAGCGATCTCGGATGTCCTCACCGGCACGGTCAATCCCGGCGGCAAACTTCCCATGTCTTTCCCGCGATCAGTGGGTCAAGTGCCCGTCTATTACAACCACGAACCAACCGGCAGGCCCGCTCTCACAGGAGGCTCCCTTGCCCACCAACGGCCGGACGTGGGACTGACCGGTCCCAACAACACCGATGACTACTTCAAGTCCAAATACCTGGACTTGGAGTTGGGCCCGCAATTCGGCTTCGGATACGGCCTTGGCTACACCACTTTTGAGCTGGAGTCATCCCCGGACCAGGCACTATCACTGACCCTGGACGAGCTCAAAGCCGGAGCACGGCTCTCCTTCACAACGATCCTACGCAACACCGGAACAAGGGACGGCGAAGAGGTGGTCCAGCTGTATGTCTCCGACCTCCTGGCAAGTGTGACCCAGCCGGTCAGGCGTTTGCGCGGCTTCAAACGCGTGTTCGTACCGGCTGGAGAAGAACGGCGGGTGTCACTGTCCGTGGGCTTCGATGACCTGGGGTTCTGGACCAACGATCCCGGGACCGGATACATCGTGGAGCCAGGTTCCTTCCGGATAGGAATTGGAGACGGTATTGCCACCCAGCAGTTCAACCTTATGGTCACTTCGCCTTCCCTGACAGACACCACTACCCGGCCCTCAAGCATCAAGGACTGATCACCATGCCACACCAGAACCTCCCGCGCCTCGAGCGCACAGGCAGCCACACACGCCTCATTGTGGACGGGAAGCCGTTCCTCTGCATCGGAGGCGAACTGCACAATTCCAGTGCATCAAACCGGGATTACATGTCGCCCATCTGGGACAAACTGGCAAAGGCCGGAATCAATACCGTGATCGCTCCTGTGTCCTGGGAACAGGTGGAACCAGTGGAGGGAGAACTCGACTTTTCGATCGTGGACAGCCTGGTGGAGGACGCACGGTCCACCGGCGTCCGCCTGGTCATGATCTGGTTTGGGGCCTTCAAGAACGCTTTCTCCACCTATGCCCCCGGCTGGGTTCGGGCAGATCGTGAACGTTTTCCCCGCGCGGACAGGGGCGCCAAACCCCTGAAGACACCCTTCTCCTACCCCGGTTCCATGCCGCGGCCCAGCTTGTCCGTCTTCTCCCGGGACCTTTTCGAAGCGGACCGGGCTGCCTACGTTGCCCTGTTGAAGCATGTGGCCACGATCGATCCGGACCATACAGTCATCATGGTCCAGGTTGAGAACGAAGTTGGCCTGCTGGGTGCGGGAAGGGACCACAGTCCGCTGGCCGAGGCCGCGTGGAACGCACCGCTGCCCGAGCAACTGATCACTGCGGTTTCCCATGCTTCGGAGTCCTTTGACCCTGACCTGGTGCAGTCCCTCCGCGCAAATCCGGACGGCGACAGGAGCTGGGCGGACTGCTTCGGCGATGACAACCCAGTTGCTGAGGAAACCTTCATGGCGTGGGGATTCGCTTCCTTCGTAGGAGGTTTGGCGGCTGCTGGAAAGGAAGTGCTGCCCCTTCCCGCGTACGCAAACGCCTGGATCGGCCCGCAACGTGGCCAGGACCTGCCCGGCCAGTACCCAAGCGGCGGACCGACGGCCCGCATGGTCCCGGTGTGGCGGGCCGCGGCGCCGGCCATCGACTTCCTGGCACCGGATATCTACGTTCCCAACGCAGAGGAGGTCATGCGTCAATATGCCTCCGCTTCCAATCCCTTGTTCATCCCGGAAGCACGTTTCCGCGCCGGAGATGCGTTTCTGGCCATTGGCGGCTTCGGAGGCCTGGGCTACAACGTCTTCGGCGTGGAAGAAGGCAGGGAAGGCAACCAGTTCAGCACAGCCTGCTCCATCATCACTTCCCTGACTCCAGAGATTGTGGACGCCCAGCGCGACGGCCGGATTTTTGGTTTCGCCCTTGGCCCGGACGAGGAATCCCTCAGCACCAGCGTGGCGGGTACCGACATTACTGTCCGCAATTCAAGGAAGCTCCTCGAAGGCATGCTCCTGGACGCGGGTGTGCGGGTCCCCCCGGCGCCGGAGCTCCTGGAAGAAACCGTGGCCGCCACCCACGGCCCCACCCCGGGGGACGCCCGTCCCTTCGGGATGGTCCTTGCCATTAATCCCACTGAATTCATCGTGGTGGGCCAGGGGGCACAGGTGGACTTCCACAAAGCCGGTTGCGACGTTGAGCTTGACTCAGTGAGGGAGTTGATGGTTACCGGCTCCGGGCTGAAGGAAGGACGCTTCCTCAACGGGGACGAACGCCTTGAGATCCTCTCCGACAAGCACATCACCGCCGTGAGGGTCCGTATCCTCGTCAACGCCGAGAGCCAGCAGTAAACACCAGGAAAGGAACTCCATGCCGTTTCACCCTGACATCGCCAATCGGCTTCCCTTGCTGGACGGGATCCCGTCATTGGAAGCCGGGCTCAGCGATCCGTCCATGAGGGCGCAGATGGAGGCCTTTGATGCCTACCCCGATGCGCCTCCCCCACCGACCGCCACCACCCGGATGGTTTCCGTGCCCGGCCCCCATGGGCCGGTTCCCGCCGCATTTACACCCCTGTAGAACAGTCCCCGGACACCCATTCAGGACACGCACTGGTGTGGATGCATGGCGGTGCCTTCCAGTTCGGGGACCTGGACACCAAGGAGGCCGACTGGACTGCCCGGCAATTGGTCCAGCGGGCATCGGCAACGATCGTCAGCGTGGACTATCGGCTGGCCGGTATCGGCGTAAAGTACCCGATCCCCCTTGACGACGTCATCGCCGCCATTCGGTGGGTACAGGCAAACATGACGGAGCTGGGCGTTACGTCACTTCGGTGGGTGGAGCCAGTGCAGGTGCCAATCTGGCCGCTGCCGCTGCTCTGCGACTCCGGGACGAGGACATGTGGGTGCCGGACCAGCTTGTGTTGGTGTATCCCATGATGCACTTGACCTCCCCCAACCTTCTGAGTCGCTTCGGCACGCCTTGATGGACCTGCCAAGTGCCATGAAACTTACCCCAGATATGGCGCGTTCCGTGAAGGAAAACTACTTGGGAACCGCAGAAGACGTGGCAGTCCCGGGCTATGCAATGCCAGCCGGCGCAGAACTCGATGGGCTCGGACCAACCCTGGTCCTGAACGCCGAATATGACGAACTGAGAGCCTCAGGAGAATTTTTCAGCGCCCTACTTGCAGGCAACGGTGTCGACGTTGAACAAGTAAAAGTCCAAGGAATGCTCCACGGCTTCCTGAACTTGCCCGCGACAATTGCTCCAGTAGGCGACGCACTGGAGCGAATCGCGGTCCGGCTGAGGCAAGGGTTTGCTATGTGAATCGTGAGCGGCAGTGCTTCCAGCATGTGGACGGCTGATCGGATCGGCCCACGAGTCTGACACTCGTGATCGCAAGATTCCCCTCGGCCATTCCCACCACGGGCACACCTATAAAACAGACATAAGTGTGGACAGTGTCCATACCCTCATTCGCAGGACAAAGGGGGTCGCGTCTTACTCCCCCACCGGACGAGGACGAACGTCCAAAAAGATTTTCCCACCAACATCGGCGAAGTCAGGTAGTTGCCGGGACCCTGGCCCATGAATAGGTGTAGGCCATCCCGGCCCACCCGACAGAACCGGAAAGAGGAAGCGCTCAACCCCACGACAGCAGGCGGAAGGCTCACCAGCCAGGACCCTGATCCCGTCTCCCCACACACCTGAATAGGCTCAGCGGCAGCCAGGCCACAGCCCGCAAACCTAGCGTCAGAGGGACGCCACCACAAGCCATGTCAACACGCTAAAGCAAAAACCCCTCTCACAAGGGAATATGCTGTGCCCGAGGTGGGACTCGACCTGACTTCCGGGCCTTGCCAACGCTGGGAACTTCCGGAAACATGCGGAATTGGAAGCATTCCGCGGGCAGTATTACCCGATCCGAAGCCAAGAATGTGGACAATGTCCGCACCCTCATTTGCCGCTGAAATGGGTCCCACAGGCCAAGCCGGTATGCCTAGGCGGGTTAAGTGGCTGGTGCTACAACGTCCTCCAGCACTGACCTGTCGAAAAAGCGGATCTCGCCCGTTGCCTCGAAGAACACGGGAACTACTGATGTGCTCAGGTCTTTGGACGTTTCATAGATTTCAGCCGCACCCCCGCGCTTCCTCGCAATCGTTCCAACCAGCTCGGTACCGCGAACTCGAACAGTTCGATATTTGTAGCTCATCCTGGCCCCTTCGTCGGCTACGGCACACGCTACCCCTTCGGAGTGCCTCTCCGGGGGGAGTTCGCTCCTATGGCGCCAAAACCAGAGGTAGCGGCCGGCTTCGGATCACTCTCCATCAACGCAGCGGAAGCATGGAACTGCACTCGAGTCGTTACCAACACTGGGAATCCGCAAAAACGTGATCCGGGCCGATACGAGACCAATAGGAGCCAAAGCAAGGCTAAAAGCCTCGACAGCGACCGCACTTTCCGACGCAGGGGCCCTGCCGTCGTGGCGCTGAGCCGTGAACGGTCATCACCGCAATCGAAACCGCCGCGCAAACACTGAATTCTGCCGCTGTCGCAGCAGAAATATCATTTTCAAGGAACGGCCCCAGTCACCGCGGGCACCGCCACCGCCCAGCCAATAGGGATGAAACAGCCCTCGGGCTGAAACACGTCCGAACTCTGTGGCCGGCCGGGGGCGACCTGGCATGGGGGGAACAACGAAAGAGGCGCCCTGCGAACGAAATCACTGCTGATGCCGAAGTCATGCCGCTTCGTTCCTTCGCTTCGATAGACAGGCAGAAGATCCATCACTGCTTGTCATTCTGATATCGCCCATGATCGCTGGGCGGGCCCTCCGCGCAACCAGGGCGCTACCGCGCCGACCCCGGAACCGAAAACTTCTCCGTAGACATCGTGGAAGCAGTCCCCGCGGATGAAGTTTTCGGTCCCGGCGCCCGTTCCCCAAGTTGCACTCCGGCCCCTGAACCCAGCGGATGGTCCCCTACCAGAACGACGCCCACAACCAACAACCGCAAAAAGAAACAGCAACACAAGGGTGAAGGGAAACACGGGATCATGGAAAAGCTCACGATCACAACACCATCAGATGTCCTCAGCTTCATCGGCCACACCCTCGGCTTCTGGCCACAGGAAAGCCTGGTCTGCATCACCCTAAATGAGAACAGCATCGGCGCGACCCTCCGCATCGACCTCCCCCGCCAACCCGGGCAGGAACTCCCCTACGCACGCACCGTCGCCCACTACCTCACCAGCGACACCACCGCCACATCCATCCTCTTCGCCGTCTACACCAGCGAAACAGCGCAGCACGGACAGGCACGGCCGTATGCCGGCACCATGGCCGCGCTCACCGGCGTCCTCGCCGAACAAGGCATCACCATAAGGGACGGACTCTTCGTCGGCGACCACACCTTCTCCCCCTACGACGGCGAACCCGGCACCAGCCTCGCCCTGCCCGTCAACTCCACCCAGACCAGCGCAATCAACGCCGAATTCATCTACCGCGGCAGCTACATCCAACCCACCGACCGCATCACCCTCCCCACCACCAGCCAGGAAGCAGCCAAAGCGACCGCCGTCGAACACCACATCGATACAATCGCATCCCAACCAACGGACACCGCGCTCCAGCAAGGCCGAAAACTCTGGGCAGACATGCTCGACTCCACAACCTTCCCCAGCGATGATGACTGCCACGCACTCGTTGCCCACCTGCAGTTCCCGGCAATCCGTGACCGGCTCATCGCCGACATCCCAGGGGTGGACGAACCCATGCAACAGATCCTGTTCGCCCAAACCGACCATGCCCCAAAATGGTCTCGCATCGAGTGGGCACAACAACTGCTCCTGCACGCCTACACCCGTACCAGCGCAGAGCACGCTGCCCCAGTCCTGACAGCCATCGGGTACATCAACTGGTGGGAAGGCAGAGGCAGCAAAGCCCATCAATTCCTCCAACTCGCCCTCGACACCGACCCCGCCTACCGACTCGCCCGACTCAGCGACCAGATGATCGGTTCAGGCCTCGTCGCCGGCTGGAACATGAATAAGGACACCGCCTACAAATCACTGCCCTACGACCTCCCGTAAGCCACTTCGGACTGGCCGCGTTGGCGCAGGTTGACAGAAGGTTTACTATCGGCTCTTTAAAATGCTTGGGGGAGTACTTCTAAGAGCGGCTTTTTCCGGGCTGGTTTTAGTCGTCGAAGCGCCGGCATTTTTCGGCGGTTACGCCAAGCTCACTGATATTGGCGGCGTCCCCGTCACGCCGACGGCGCCACCCTTCGCGAGGATGGCGCCGTTGTACTTTTTGGATTAACTCACGGTCCTGAGGCCATGCTTCTCCGTGCCGCGGGCCTCAGAGGAGGAAGACCGTAACCTAGCCCTTTACGCCGGACATGGCTACGCCCTTGATGACGTGCCGTTGGAAGAGGATGTAGACGAGCAGCGGCGGGATCATCGCGATGAGCATGGCGGCGAAACGTACTCGGGGGTCGACGTAGAAGTTCGGGTTGAACATATTGGCAATCGCGACGCTGAGCGCTTGCACTTCTTGGCCCGTGACCAACGAGGGCCACAGGAATGCACCCCAGACGCTGAGGGCAAGCAGTACCGTGGCTGTGATCAGGCCGTTTCGCAGCATGGGGACGACGATGAGGAAGAAGATGCGGAAGTGGCCGGCGCCGTCGACCTGTGCCGCTTCGATGAAGGATCGCGGCAGGTCTTCCATGAACTGCATGAGGATGAAGACCGACAGCGGGGACACCATGAGGGGCAGCGCTACACCGAGGTATGAGTCGGCCAGCCCCATGTTGAATACCTGCCGGTACAGGGGCACAACGTACAGGACGAGCGGAAGCATCATTGAGCCCATGAGGACGGCGAACAGGAACTTTTTGCCTGGGAACTCAAAGAAGGTGAACTCGTACGCTGCCAGGGAGCTGGTGAGGGCCATTCCGGCGATCGCGATCAGCGTGAAGATCAGTGTGTCCCGCAGAGTGGTGCCCAGATCGAGTGCGGTGAAGGCTTCGACGACCTTCGACCACCCGTTCGCGAGGTCATCGGGTACGAGCGCGGTGCTCATGTTCGTTGAGTCTGCGGAGAAAGTGGCGCTGATGATCATCCACAGCGGGTAGAGACTGGCCAGCAGCCAGATGAGTGCAAGTACTGCCATCAGGATGATGCCTGTACGCGATCTTTTCTTTCCAACGACGCGTGATCGCATCATCACACCTTCTTCCGGCGCAGCTTGAACATTATGAAGGTCACGGCGATGATGATCACCATCAGGATCACGCCTTCGGCGGCTGCCCGGCCCAGGGCGGCTTCGCCGCCTATCCGGACGTTGCGGACCATTTCCATGACGGGAAACAGCATGACCTGGTTGGGACCACCGACCGAATTGGGATCGGAACCGCTGGTGAGAATCTGGGGGATGTCGTACACCTGCAGGGCGCTGATGAGTGAGTAGGTGATAACGAAGAAAATGATGGGCTCCATCATCGGGATGGTGATGCGCATCATTTTTTGGAACACGTTCGCGCCGTCCAGGTCAGCAGCCTCGTAAAGGTCCTCAGAGATTTCCTGCATGCCGGTGCTGAAGATGACGAAGTTGAATCCGACTGAGTGCCAGATGTCGATAAAAATGATCAGGGCGATGGCCCAGCCGGCTGTGTTGACCCAGTTGACGTCCACGCCGATTCCGAGCTTGGCGAGGCTGGAGGCGACGAGTCCGTTGTCCGAGTCCATTAGCCACAGCCAGATGCCCACGCACAGGAACAGGGGAATCGCGGTGGGGACGAAGAAGCCGCTGCGCAGAAATGACTGGAACCGCCGGGGCAGGTTGTGCACGATGAGTGCCAGGCCCAGGGAGACGCCGAGGCCGATGGCGACGGTGATGGGCACGTAGATGGCCAGGTTGAGGAGGGATTTGAGGAATCGGGTTGATCCGAGTCCCTCACCGCTCAAAATGTAGAGGTAGTTTTCAAGTCCCACGAAATGAAGGGTGCTGCGGCTCGAGACGGACCAGTCGGTGAAGCTCATGGCCAGGCCGTAGACCATGGGCGCCCCGACGAAGACGATGAGCAGGATGAAGAACGGGGCGAGGCCGATGTAGATCGGGAGGCTCCGGGCAAGGCGGGTTTTCAAGGGAAGGCGACGAATAGGTGCCGGCGCGTTGCGACTCCTTCGCGATGCCCGATCTGTGATCGGTTTTAGGTCCGTACTCACGGGAGTACCTTTCTTTTCTTGCGGTCGTGGTACCTGTGCCCAGAGACAACTCTCTGGGCACAGGTCCTGGTGTGGTTACTCGCCGGCCTCGGCGTAGAGGCTGTTAATTCCCTTGATGAATTCCTCGGCGGTCTGCTTGGGCGCAAGTGCACCGGCGCCCAGCTGTGCCACCGGGTCGGTCATCGCGGTGGGCCAGAACACGCCTGACTTCATGAAGTCCATCTGCGGCATGCCGCCTTTGAGGCCCTCGGAGGACACTTTGGCCATGGCGGAGGAGCCGATGACGGCCGGATCGTCCATGACATCCTGACGGAGCGTGGGGCGACCGGTTTGGAGAGTCCATTCCTTCTGCACGTCGTACGATCCGAGCTTCTTCATCAGCTCGGCAACCAGTTGATTGCGGGCTTCGTCCTTGCTCTCGACGCCGTAGAAGAAGTCCCAGCCCTGGAGCCCACCGGTCCTGCCGCCCTTCTCGTAGGGCGGTGTGAGAACGAAGTCGTACTCGACACCGCTCTGCTTGATGGCCGGCTCAGACCATGGGCCACCGATCATGTACCCGAGCTTGTTGGACTTGAACGCTTCCATGGTGCTGTCGGCCTTGTAGATCATCGACTGGTTGCCGAATTTGTCGATTTCCTTGACGGTCTGGAAGGTGCGCTCCAGCTCTTCGGGCTTGATGGTCGTTTTTCCGTCCTTGACGCCCTCGGTGATCTTGTCGGCGTCGGCGGCCATGATTGCCCCCGGCCCGAAGTAGTCGTCCTTGGTCCAGGAGTGCGTAGGTGTGGCTCCTGATGCCTGCACCTTTGCAAGCTGATCGAGGAATGCCTGCTGGGTGGGGGTTCCCTCAGCAGGGTCGATGCCGGCGTTCTTGAGCACAGTGAGGTTGCGGTAGATGACGGGTGTGTAGCTGATGAAAGGGACTGCCCAGATGCCGTCGTCCTGGGAGACGGTCTCCAGTGCCTTCGGGTAGAAACCCTTTGCGTAGTCCTCATCGAAGACCGGCTTGAGATCGAGAAGTCCAACGGCGTCGCGGTACTTCTTACCATCGCGGGCGCTGGCGCTGAACGCATCGGGAAGTCCCACCCCGGACATCAGCCCCGAAAGGAGGTCCGCGTCGTTCTTCGGTACCAAGGTAACCGAACCGACGTTGGCGTGTTCCTGCTTGAAATCATCAACGACTTTGTTCATGACAGCTCCAGCTTCACCCTGCGTGAAGTCCGAGTACACCCAAAGAGTGAGATCTTGTTTCTTATTTGGATCGGATGACTCGCTAGAGCTGCATCCTGTGAGAAGTCCAGCTGCGACAGCTAACGCCGCCACCGCGCCGAGTGCTTTCTTCATCAAAGCTCCTTGCTAACTGAACTGCTGTTCCAGTTCATGGCTTTTGGATTGACCGGAAGACATCTATGTCGAAAGCGCTCAGAGTGAGGGCCGTCACTGCCTGTCGGTGTTAGTTAACCAGATAACCTTACTAATGCGATTCGGTCAACCCTCGATACAGGACCGAGAGGTATGTGCCATGCAATCGCACTGAGAATGGGGGCGGAATATCCTGCAGCGGACGACGCATTTGCCTGCGGCCGAGCACGAGAAGGTCCCGTTCCCTGACTGATCGATCTGAAGGGGTTCCTATTTGCGCGTGGTCCCATCAACCTGAAAGCCGTTCACCCCCAAGGGCTGGGGCGTAACGATGGACGGGTCAAAAAACAGCGCCCGCATGAGCATGCACGGCTCACTGATGCTCTCCAGCGCGGGCTAATTGCTGGTTGGGTGGCGTCGGTACGCTCTAAACTGACGTGAGTCCCCGCACGTTGCGTGATCGGTCCGCGTCAGGAACGGGGGCCGCAGGGGCCCGGTTGGCAAAAATGACGGTCGTCCGGTCGTCCAGGCGCCGCTTGTACCTCGATCCCAAGAGTCCCGAGAGGGCATGGTCCAGGGTGAGCGCGACTGCGCCTTCGACCGTCGCGTCCTCCCCCAATGAGCCGCCGGTCACCTGCACCTCAGGCTTGACGGTTTGGACCACTGCCCGGACACCTTCCAGGAGGTGCGGATTCTGCCCGACCCCGCCGCCAAGGAGGATCAGTGCTGGATCGAGCACGGCCGCAAGGGAGAGCGCTAATTGCCCGATATCACGCGAATGCTGGTCAAGCGCTTCTACTGCCTTGGGAATACCCGCGCCGGCGAAGTCAAAGAGCTCGGCGACTGTAGTGGGTACGGGACCTTGCCGGATGTCCCACGTCGAGGTCCAGCGTTCAAGGAACTGGTTTGCGCCGAGGTAGTCCTCAAGTGCGAATCGATCAGAGCTTTCGGCTTTCGCAGGCCAGCCGGTCGGAAGGGATGAAACTTCTCCCGCTCCCCCGCGCGCCCCGCGAACAACCCGCCGGTCCGCGACAATTCCCGAACCTATTCCAACGCCTACTTGAAGAAAGACGAAGTCATTGACATCCTGCGCGCCCCCCAGCTCCATTTCGGCAAGGGCTGCGCAGTTCACGTTGTTCTCAAGCAGCACCGGGACGCCCTCATCCAGATCGAGGGCGGCAAGGATCTCGGCCAGCGCAGGCCTTCCGATCGTCCGGCTGGACGATTCGTCGTTGAGATATTGAGAAATGACCCTTGGCACAGCGACGCCCACCGCGCGCAAGGGGCCGGCCACGGGAGCCAACTCGTCAATCATCCGGCCGACCAGGCTACTAACCAGCTCCAGGATTTGCTCATTACGGCTACCAGGACCGCTGAGACTCTCACTGACGCTCTTCAGCTCACGGCCATCCAAGGCTCGCGAAAGGACTTTGACACGGGTAGAGCCGATGTCAAGGCCGAGAAGCCATCCCGCGGTTGCGGCGATCGCATAGACAGTTGCCGAACGACCAAGTGACCCTTGCCGGGCGCGGACCGGCGCTATCAGGCCAGCATTCTCCAATGCACTTACCGCAAGGCTCACGGTGGGTTTGGAGACGTCCAGAGAAGCACTGATGTCAGGGCGCGTGCACTCCCCTTTGGCATAGACGACCGAAAGCACACTGCGTTCGGTCTCGGTGAGCTCAATCGTGATGGGAGAAGCCGCCATCAGACCTCCTAGGTTCCTTTATTAACTTACCTTCCAAATTACTCGCCCAGGGTTGACCGGCGTGCATTAGTAAGGTTATCTGGTTAACTAATGCTCGCACTGAAGAAGGAAGATCGCATGACAACCACCACCCGACCATGGCTCCAGTTCGACGAGGGCATCGCGGCGCAGTCTGCCGGGCTAACCGAGTCAGTGCAAAAAGTCCGCGACTGGCTGGCCACAGGCGCAGCCGAACCCGCCAAGGGAAAAAGCCTCCTGTTCGCCGGGATCGGGGCCAGCTACGCAGCCGCCGCAACCCCCGTTTACTTCCTGCGCCAAGCAGGTATCGCCGCCTTCCGCTCATCATGCGCTGACGTCCCCGACGAGGGCGCTGCCCTCGCTGACGTATACGTCGGAATTTCGCAGGGTGGCCGCAGCCGGGAAACCATCCAGGCCCTGCTGACGGTGCCGCGGGAACGCCGCATGGCTGTCGTCAACAACTCGGATTCACCCCTTGCTACTGAAGCAGGGGTTGTCCTCAGCGTTGGTGACCTGCTGGACAGCCGCATGTCCTCCATTGGATTTACGGCAACCGTCGCGGCCCTCGGCCTGCTGGCCGAGTGGATCACAACCGGAACAACGGACGCCGGATGGGACAACATCGGGCCACTGACCGAAAAGGTCATGGCCGAAAATGACGAAGCCCTCCGGCTCTTTGCCGCCGAAATTGCCGAACGCGGAACCGTCGATGTCGTCGCCGCAGCTCCGAACCTGACATCTGCAGAACAAGGAGCCCTGCTGTTCCGTGAGGGACCCTTCGTACCCTCGATGGCCATGGACACCAGGTCCTACCTGCACGGTCCTATGGACTGCGCCGGACCCTCCACCGCTCACGTGTTGTTCGGCCGCGAAAGAGAAGGACTGCTCGCCGACCAGCTCTCAGAAAAGAAGGTCCCGATCCTCCTCATCACCGATGAGGACGTAACAGCCTCCGCGACCATCATCCGCATTCCCCAGCTCACCGCCGTGCAACGCTCCGTCCTGGAAGTAGCCCTGATGCAGCGCCTCGTCCAGCACACCGCCGACGCCTTCGGCCGGAACATCGAAGACCGCGCCTTCACGCGATACGACACCAAGGTGGACAGCGTGCGGCAGGTTATCGACGGAACATTGTGACCGCAACAGTTGTAGGAATCGACGTCGGCGGCTCAAAAACCGCGGTTAGGGCCGCCGACGCCGCTTCCGGAACCCTCTCAACCGATATAACGGTCCCCACGCAGTCATGGAGAGGCGAAAGCTTCCCCACAAAAGCGCGCGTTCTACTGGACCTGGTGGACCGTCACGTCGGGAGTGATATCGCTGCCCTCGCTGTTGGCGCCCATGGATGCGACACCCAGGACCAATGCGATGCCCTCCAAAGGGCCCTCGCCGAGACGGCGTCCTTCCCGGTACGGGTTGTCAACGATGCACACCTGCTTTCCTACGCAGCCGGCCACCCGGAAGCCATCGGCGTCATCTCAGGAACGGGATCCATAGCCGTAGGTACCACCCCCGAGGGGCGAAGGATCTCGGTCGGCGGCTGGGGCTGGTTGGTAGGCGACGATGGCGGCGCGACCGGTCTCGTCCGGGAAGCAGTGCGAGCGGCTCTTATCGCCTCAGACTCCGGCCACCGCGACCACGTCCTGGAATCCAGCCTGACGGCAGCAGCAGGAGTTCGCCGGATCGGAGAAGTGAGCATGCAACTCATGCTCGAGCGACCCGAACAGTGGGCCCTTCTGGCACCAGCGGTATTCGCAGCCACTGCCGCAGGTTCCCCCGTAGCTAAATGGGTAATCAACGCAGCCGCGCGCTCCCTATGCGATCTTGTAGACTCCGTCGTCGAACAAGGCGCAGTCGGCGACACGATCGTCCTCGGAGGTTCCGTGATCGCTTCCCAAGCGGACTACGCCTCTACAGTCCGCTCGCTGCTTGCGGTCTCGCAGCCAAACGCAACAACAGTCGTGCTGAACCAACCTCCAGTAGCTGGGGCGCTGGTGCTCGCCACTACGCTTCACGTCGGCGCTGACGACCGAAAAGTCGCTTCAGCGAAACCAATTAGCAGGCAGGCATAACTCAAAAGCCCGTCCTGCCAGACTGGTGCTGGCGCGCCCGCCCTTGCAAACAAAGGCAGCTGGGTGGTCACTCGAACGTGGATCAGCGGCGCTGCGGGAACCATCGAGGTAAGTCTTTCTGCCTGCCCCGGCCTAGTGGGCCCTCTCTCGCCAATGCCGATAGAAGGGCCCACTAGCTCCGGCCGTTTAGTGACCAGGATGGTGCAGAGGGGCCCCGACTTACGTCTTCGATGGATGCGTAGCCTTACAGAATCTTTATTATCGGCCTTTGAGTGGGACGAGTAGAAGCTGACTTTGAAGCGTATTACCCACGACAGGGAACGGATGCGCATGATGGCCTGAAGCGACCGCCAGGCCTGCCGATCGCGTCACTGCGCGTCGTAACAGCGTAATCTCCCATTAAGTGAGAGATCCTCGCGTAGAGCTCCCCCATGTTTCGGATCTACGTTTATGGGCGGCTGAACCACAGGAAGCAGAATCAGCTGCGAGGAATCGGATCCGGTGTGGGAAGAGGGAGGACAGCAGTGTTTGCTACTGGCCTCCCTCCCATGAATGATTTGTGGTGGCTTAGCGGAGAAGGTTCTTGGGTTCACGCACCACTGGCATGATGCCGTGCTTGCGGAAGTCTTCAGGCCTGTATGAGCTCCACATGTTCCACCAATTTTCGTCCTGGCCCCAGATGATGGGATCGCGATTGTCGTCGTAGATCTGCTCCAGGTCCGTGTAGAGCTCCACGACGGCGCCGGACGTTTCCACATAGTAGGCGGCAACGTTGTGGCCTGCTCCGTGCCGTACCGGACCCCAGATGAGTTCGCGCCCTGCCTTATGTAGCCTGTCACCTAGTTTGCCGAGGTCCGCAATGGATTGAGTTTCCCAAGCATGGTGGTGAAGAGTTCCCTGGCCTTTGACCAGGGCGATCCCGTGATGGTCGGGGTTGCAGCGCATGAAGTACGCGAAGTCGTCTCCGATGACGTCGGAGAGTCGGAAATCTAGCACCCTGTGCAGGAACTTCATCATCCCAGTGACGTCCTTGGGATGGAAGTTCAGGTGCCCGTATCGATCAGGACCAAAGGATTTGAAAGATGCTTGGTTCTGCTGCATGCCAATATAGATTTCGAAGACGAAATTTTCCGGACCTACGAAAGTAAATCCGTCCTCGATGCCAAGTCCGCGTGGGCGTTCGCTGATGATTTGGAATCCCTCATCCTCGACGCGGCGGCGGATCGCACGAAGCGCGTAACCATCGCGGGCGACGAGCCCGAAGGTGTCGACGCCGTCAACGTCCGATTCGACGTAGACCAGTTCGTGGTGCACGTCGCTAGCCGACAGGTACACAGTCCCGTCTGCACGGTTGGTTTCGCGAAGGCCCAGCAGCTGAGTGGCGTCCCAAACCGAGGCCTCAATATTGGTCGTTTGAATCCCGATGTAACCCATCTCACTTATCAAGCCCCAGGACATGTGGTTCTCCTCTTGAGTCGTATTGGTCTGCGATTGCGCAGGCGGTGTTGTTGATGTTTGTTGTTAAAGTCGGCAGTCCAGCAGGACTTTGCCGATGTGTTCCTTGGAGCCGAAGTGGGCGTGAGCGTTGGCCACATCAGAGAGCGGGAACGTTCGGTCGACACGTGTCCGTATCGCCCCGGATTCAAGCAACGGCCAAACGCTTGATTGTGTTTGGCGCATGATTTCGGCCTTCTGCTGTGCGGGTCGGTCGCGTAGTAATGTGCCGCTGACAGTGGCTTTTTTCTTCATCAGGGATGCAAAGTCGAGGGTTCCCTCGGCCCCTCCTTGCCTGCCGATGGTGACTATCCGACCGAAGGTTGTGAGAGCCCGGATGTTGCTCGGCAGATAGGGTCCGGCTACGGTGTCCAGGATTATGTCGGCACCTCCGGCAGCTTCCATAACTGCGGCAAAGTCGTCTTTTCGGTAGTTGATCAGGATGTCGGCGCCGAGATCTTTAGCGTGCTGGAGTTTTTTCGATGTGGATGCAGTGACCGCGACACGCGCTCCCAAGGCCTTGAGGAACTGGATTCCGAATGTTCCGATGCCGCCGGAGGCTCCGTGGATCAAAACGGTTTCTCCGGATTTGTATCCGGCCAGCATGCATACGTTGGATACCAACGTGGCGGCGACTTCTGGTATGCCGGCGCCAGTCATGAGGTCCACGTTCTGTGGCAGGGGAAGGACTTGGCCCGCTGGCGCGGCCACTTTGGTGGCGTAGCCGCCGGAGTCTAGTAGGGCCACGACTTTGTCGCCTACGGCGATACCGCTTGTTGAGACACCTACCTCAATGACCGTGCCCGAGACCTCCATGCCGAAGATGTTGCTGGCTCCAAGTGGCAGGTTAGCCCTGCCGAGGCGTTGAAGAATGTCGGCGCTGTTTAGTCCGGCAGCGGTGACTTCGATGAGCACATCGCCAGGGCCTGGAACAGGGTCGGGAAGTTCTTCCACGACCAGTGTCTCCGGGCCGCCGGCCTCACGGAATGGCACAGCAAACATGTTCACGCTGCTTTCGAGTTGGCGGTCAAACGCGACCCGAGGTTTGGTAACAGAGTGGACAGCGCCGAAAGCGCCTCTTTCTCGTTTTGCCTATTTGTTGCTGCGGCTACGTATCGGTCGGGACGGACAATCAACGTGGTTCCTGCCGGAATGCCCTCGAACACACCGTCGATGTCTATGACGGTTTCCTGAGGTGCTTCGGACGCCTTTGGGGATCCGAACGGAGTGATCTGGATCTGATTGTTCCCGTTGAATCGCACGAGTGCCCATCCTTGTCCCAACAGGTCGTCCATGGGAAGTTCTTTCCCTTGGGTCCTGCGAAGTCGTGGTTGTGGCAGTGACCGTCCCACGAGGGTTGATGCTGCAGCGGCAAGCCCCGGAGATGGAGGCACGACACATCCTTTGGTGAAGTGCGGTTGCTTGAGGAATTTCATCCCTGCAAGCCAGTTTTTCGCGGCTGGAACTATTCCCAACGCGGTGATCGTCGAGTCACGCATCCGGGTTACGGTGGGGTTGCGACTCATCACTACCTTGCCGATCCGTTCGGAGAGTCGGACCATGTCTACTGCATGTGGGCGCCGCTCAGATGCATAGGTGTCAAGAAGCGCCTCGGTGGCGGCACCACGGACATTCGCTGCAATCTTCCATGCCACGTTCGCTACGTCCCGAATGCCGGCATTCAGTGCCTGGCCCGCAAATGGAGGCATCATATGCGCGGCGTCTCCAGCCAGAAGCACATGCCCGATGCGGTAGTTCAGGGCAACCCGCTGATGTGCTACGTAAACGGCGGCACGGCGGATGTGCGCGGGCGTGATCTCTTGAAAAGGCGCAATCATCGCTGCTACTGCTTCAGGCTGTACCACCGAGGTGGCGTCCTCCCCCGGCAAGAGCATGAATTCGTACCGACGGCGGCCTTTCACTCCAGGAACGACGACTGCAGGGCGGGTGCCGTTGCAGTGAAATTCCGCAAACTTGGCGGGATCACCGGGCGTATTGAGGATATCCACGACGATCCATTTTTCGGTTTGTGTGGAACCCTCCATGGGGATGCCCAACTGGGCGCGGACCGGGCTCCGGCCGCCGTCGCAGGCCACGATCCACTTGGAGCGGACCGTCTTCTTACCCTGGTCATCGATGATCACTGTGTCGACGTGCTCGGGGCTGTCTGTGATACGGAATGCCTCTGTATCAAAACGGATATCAATGAGTGCCCTGCTCCGAGCTGCCTCCAGCAGAAGAGTTTCCATCACTGGTTGGTCAAACTGGGACTTGCCGGGCTGGCCCAGACGAGGGCTGGCCGGTCGTACCTCGGCCAGCAGTTGGCCTTTACGGCCGTAATACCGGGCGCCCGTATCCATGAGCATCTCCGGGCCCAGTTGGTCCATGATCCCAATTTCAGCCATCACCCGAAGGGTCTCATCCGTCACGCTGATGGCGCGTGGTTCATCACTTGTGGTCTCACGGCGCTCCACAATCATCACGCGCATGCCTTGGTCGGCCAGTAAGTTCGCAGCGGTGAGACCAACTGGGCCGGCTCCAATGACCAGCACATCGGTTTCTTGGGTACTTTCCATCCTGATGTCCTTTCCTCGTCCCTGCCTCAGCTGGCGTTCTAGGAACCGAGTTGCACGGTATTGCGCAGCACTCCAAGCCCGGTGATTTCCACTTCCACGATGTCGCCATCGGAGAGCAAGCCGGAGGGAGTCATGAACCTGCCCACGCCGCCCGGGGTGCCAGTGACGATCACGTCGCCGGCGGAAAGCTTGGTGAAGCCTGTGACATAGCTGATCAGCTGCGGGACGTTGAAGTACAGATCGGCGACCATTGCCTTCTGGCGGATTTCGCCGTTGACCCTTGTTTCCAGCGATAGTTTGTCGATATCCCCCAGGTCCGCTGCTGGTACAAGGTACGGCCCGAATGCGCCCGTTCCGGGGAAGTTCTTCCCCGGCGTCCACTGAGTGGTGGCGAGCTGCCAGTCGCGTACGCTGAAGTCGTTGTACGCGCCGTAGCCTGCAACGTAATCGAAGGCTTCATCCTCAGAGACGTGGAAGGCATCACGACTGATGACCAGAGCCATTTCGCCCTCGTAGTCAAATTCCGACGAAGGTACCGGCATCTGCGCGGGCTGCAGGTGGCCCATCTGAGAATCTGCGAAGCGGATGAACACGGTTGGCGCCTTTTGCTCTGCTTGGTGCGCGGCGCGGCCAGTCTCTTGCTGGTGGCTGCGGTAGTTCACACCGATGCAGATGATTTTGCCTGGGTTTGTTACGGCGGGGAGAAACTTGATATCCGCCACCGGGCGGCCGGGAGCGGTCCGGAACTCCTTAGGGATGTTTCCGAAGATCCCCTGCTCAATTGCAGCCCGGAGCGTGGGGGCGAGGTTCGCTCCAGTGGGACCGAGGTCGTATGCCGTACCTTCCTCAACGATGCCCCAAGTGGGCGAGCCGTCGTGTGCGACAAAACTAGCGTAGTTCATGGTGTCCTTTCGAATGGCTGCAGCCATTGATGAGTGTTTCTGCGGCGTCGAGGTACGACGGCTAGAGGAGGTCTTTGCGGAAGGATTCCCGGGTGGCCAGGACGGCGAGGCCGCTTACGACGGCCAAGGCACCAACGAAGATTGCAACGAGCGTGGCGTTGGGTCCACCGACGGTGAGGAGATTTGCCGCAATAAGTGGCGCAAAGCCAGCGCCGAGCGTTGCCCCAAGCTGGTAGCCGAGGGAAGCCCCGGTGTACCGGGACGTGGTTGAGAACTGTTCGCTGATGAAGGAACTCAAGGTTCCCATGAGTGCGGCAACAACCAATCCGTAGCCGAGAAAATAGCCGGTGAAGACCATCGCGGTGTTGCCGCTGCCGATCATGCTGAAAATCGGGTAGGCCAGCACTGCAGCGGTGATAAGGCCGCCTGCCAGCACGGGGCGACGTCCCAGCCTGTCTGACAGTGCCCCGAACAGTGGCAGCGTGACCATGTTGACGACCGAGGCGATTGCCGCTGCGAACAATGCGACGGACCTGTCCGTACCGCCCAAGATGGCGAAGGTCAGGGCAAACGTGGCCATCAAGGACTGGATGGCAAGAGGGGCGATACCGGCGAGTCCGGACAGAAGAACACCTTTCGGGTGGCGCAGGACTTCGATGAGGGGAACGGGTTTCTTCGTTGGAGCCTCGAGCTTTGCCGCTTCCTGTGCTTGTTGGAAAATCGGCGACTCATGCACACCCAGCCGGACCCATAGTGCGACAGCGACGAGAACGGCACTGATCAGGAAGGGAATGCGCCATCCCCACGACAGGAACTGATCCTGGGGTAGCAGGGAGAAGACCCCCATGATGCCCGCGGCAAGTACGGCGCCAGTCGGTGCACCAGCGTTCACGATGGCGACGGAAAGCCCACGCCGGCGTGATGTCGAGTGCTCCAATGCCATGAGAGTCGCGCCGCCCCATTCCCCCCCGAGTGCGATGCCTTGGATTATGCGCAGCAGAATGAGGATCACGGGGGCGGCGCCGATTTGCTGCTGGCTCGGCAGGAGCCCGATGAGCGTGCTGGAGACGCCCATAAGCATCATCGTCAGGATGAGCATCTGCTTGCGTCCAAGCCGGTCGCCAAAGTGTCCAAAAATCACTCCGCCCAGCGGACGCGCAGCATATCCCGCTGCCAAAGTGCCGAAAGAAGCGATGGTGCCAACCAGAGGGTCTAGATCTGCGAAGAATATCTGTCCAAAGACGAGGCTGGCGGCCGTCCCATAGACAAGGAAGTCATAAAACTCGACGGTGCTGCCGATGTAGCTGGACCACAGCACACGTCGCATCTGGCGACGCTGGTCAGGCGTCTGCTGCAAGCCAGAAGAGTCGGCTGCGGATGTGACGGCCTTGGGGATCTGAGTCATGTCCATGCTCCATTGAATGGGTCCGGCAAGGGTAGGTAGCTGGGCAATCGCGGCCCAAGCCCTGTGGGGCTGGTCACAACAGTAATCTCCAAATAAACTATAAGTCAACGGAAAAACTACTATCTTCGCTTAGTAGACTGGAGCAGTACCATACATTAAGGAGGACCTATGGCCAAGGCGGGACCCAGAGTCGTTGATCAGATACGGGAACGGATCCTTTTGGGCGAATGGGGTCCCGGGGAAAAGATCCAACCGGTGACGTTGACTGAGCTTTTCGGCACAAGCAGCACGGTGGTCCGCGAGGCGTTGGCTCGTCTGGCGGGCGATGGTTTGCTGACCACCAAAGTAAACCGTGGCTTTTTCGTGCGTGAGCTTGATCTGCGGGAGCTCCGCGATCTTACCGAGTTGCGTTGCGTCACTGAGGAACTTGCCACAGGCCTGGCCTTGGCCCGCGGAGATGTTGCTTGGGAAGCAGAGCTGACCGCTGCCCACCACCGATTGGCTCGAACTCCCCGACGCAGTAAGGAAGACCCTGCGCACGTGGATGTGGAATGGCAAAAGGCTCACAAGGCGTTTCACCTGAAGCTCATTGAGGCGTGTGCCTGTCCTCCGATGGTAAAGCTTGCCTCTGATCTTGCTGACTCGACCGAAATATATCGATCATGGTCAGCTCCTTTCGTCAAACCTGACTTGCGGGACGTCGAAGGTGAACATCGGGAGATTCTCGAAGTCGCCTTGGCACGGGACCCTGCGCGGCTTGCCAGGTTGTTACGGTCGCACTACGAAGCGACCGTTAGGGTTGTGCTGCAGTCCGGAATGGTGGAGGCACTGACCGCGGCGGAAAAAGCTTCGTAGTATTGCTGGGCTACCGTGACCGTTCGCTAATGATCGGGCAGCGGCGAACAGGTCGTTCCTCCAGCAGTGGGCCTGGGTCTACTGGTTACCGGAATGCCGCTATTCCGGTGAGCTTTCGGCCGACAACAAGCGTATGGACTTCATCGGTGCCTTCGTACGTGCGTACAGATTCCAGGTTGTTGGAATGGCGGAGAGGCGAATAGTCAAGGGTGACGCCGTTGCCGCCGAGAATCGTGCGGGCCTCGCGAGCGATGTTGATGGCCTCGCGACAATTGTTTAGCTTTCCCAGCGAAATTTCGACGGCCTGTAGCGTGCCTGCGTCTTTCCTGCGGCCCAGGTGGAGCGCGAGCAGAAATCCTTTGTTGATCTCCAGCGCCATATCGACCAGCTTCTGTTGGGTCAACTGGTAGCCCGCCAGTGGTTTGTCGAACTGGAGGCGGTGCCTTGAATAGTCCAAGGCGGCCTCAAACGCGTCGCGTGCTGCGCCCATGGCTCCCCAGATGATCCCGTATCTGGCCTCATTAAGGCAGGAGAAAGGAGCATTGAGCCCGACGGCATTCGGCAACGCAGCCGAGTTCGGCAGCCGCACGTCAGACAGCTCCATGTCGCATTGAATGGAAGCGCGCATGGAGAGCTTCGGTTCGATGGGCGTTGCGGTGAACCCAGACGTCGAGGTCGGTGTAACGAACCCTCGGATGCCTTCTTCGGTTTGTGCCCAAATGACAGCCACTTTCGCAACTGATGCCAGGCCGATCCAGCGCTTTGAACCGTTTAGCACCCAGTCCTCGCCATCGCGGCGCGCGAAAGTCTTCATGCCGCTCGGATCAGAGCCGGCGGTGGGTTCAGTCAGAGCGAAGCATCCGATTGCCTTGCCGTTGGCCATCGCGGGAAGCCACTCCCGCTTCTGGTCCTCTGAACCGTGTTTGTAAATGGCAGTCATGGCCAACGAACCCTGGACCGATACAGACGTTCTCAGCCCAGAGTCGCCAGCCTCAAGTTCTGCCCCCGCAAGGCCGTATTCGACGGCGGACCTCCCGGCACAGCCGTAGCCCTTCAGGTGCATGCCCAGAAGACCAAGCTGAGCGAGTTCCGGGACGAGCTCCAGAGGGAAGGTCGCCGATTCGAACCACTTCGCGATATTGGGTTTGATCTCTGCGTCGACGAAGGACCGGACAGTGTCACGGAAAGTGCGCTCTTCCTGTGTGAGCAGGGAATCGAAGTCGATCAGATCGCTGACGGAAGCCAATGCGTGTGCCTTTCAGGGAGAACCGAGGTGCGGAACGTGAAGATTATGAGTGCTTGCTGGTTCTATTGGTTCTCTGCTTCGGGGAGAGCAGGAACCATCTGCCTGCCGGAGCCCACATCCGCGGTCGGGGGCGCCGGCGGCCTGGGCGGGTCTTCTCTTGCATTCCCGGCCAGGCAGTCGGTGTTTGCCGGACGCTTATCTGCCTAGGTCGACTCTTAGTCCGATTCCCCGGCTCATTGCGGCGTCGAAAAGGAGCCGCCCAATGGCAAGGTCTTGCATGCCGATACCCACCGAGTTGAAGAGCGTAATATCGGCTGCGTCCCGGCGTCCAGTGTGGGCGCCTGTGACGACGTCGCCCAATTCGGCCCGGACGTCCTGGATCGCGATGCTCCCGTCTGCTACAGCCATCAAAAGGTCCCCCGACTTCTTAAGGGCTGTGTCCATGGAATCAACAAAGATTCCTGCACGAGCCATGCCGGCCGAGTCGATTTCCCGATGTTCTGGCCGGGGTCGAGCGCCTATGGCATTGACGTGAAGGCCAGCCCTGAACCATTCCCCTTTAACGAGCGGTTCAACGGATGGGGTTACGGTGCAGAGGACGTCCGCCGCTTCTACGGCTTCCCTCGCACTCGTGGCCTTCACGACCTTGGGCCCCAAGTGCGAAATGCGGTGGCAAAAGGCATCAACCGTGGTGCTGCTTCTGGACCACACTACGACTGTGTCAATCGGGAGGACTTCAAGCATCGCCTGAACATGGGTTATTGCCAGCGCTCCAGCGCCTATCACCCCCAACGTTGAACTCTCAGGGCGGGCCAGGTGCTTGGACGCGACGGCACTGGCGGCGGCGGTTCTGACGCGTGTTGGTACGCGCCCGTCTAATAGCGCCTGCGGCTCGCCAGTCTCGCGGTTGGAAAGCAGTATGGCTGAGCGTTGGGTGGGGAGCCCGCGCTCGGAATTGGAAGGGATGTCCGCAAGGAGCTTCACTGCGGCGAGATTCTGGTGGTCTCCCAGTCCGCCCAGGAGCACGAAGTTGGAGTCGGAAGACTTTTCCAAAGACATGGAAACCGGTGGCGGCTGATTTGCCAGCCCTAGGGAAATATCCCGAAAGGCGTGTTCGACAGCGTCAATGGTGGCTGGCAGATCGGCTACTTGTTCCATTTCGGATGCTGTTAGCACAAGGACCATGCAATACCTCGATTCAGGTCGTCAACGTTGTTAAGGAGTGAGGACTTGGGTGGGCACCCAAGTCTTGAGAAAGCCGAGGGTTCTTTCCCATGCCAAATCCTTTGCCTGTGTATCGAAAGAGTTGCGCCCGTATGTTGCGAAGGCGTGGCCCGTGCCGCGATATAGGTGGAATTCGGCAGTTTGGTCCTCGGAGAACGCCGAGATGATCAAGTCCCGGGCGTCTGCGGGACAGTAGTGATCATTCTCAGCGAAATGGAAGAGGATCGGGCATCCGATACGCGGAACCACTGCGATGCGCTCCTGGACGCCAACGCCGTAATAGCTGACAGCGCAGTCGAGATCCAGTTCGGCTGATGCGAGAAAGGCCAGGCCGCCACCCAGGCAGTATCCCAACGAAGCGACGGCACCTGTCCCGAGGCTCGTTTGCCGACCCCAGGTCAGGGTTGCGGAAATGTCGGCAAGCACGGCGGCAAAGTCCAAGCCGTCGCGTAATTCAATGGCGTGGTCGAAGTCCTTACCGGTGTATGCGAGTTCGACGTCCTTCTCTTGTCGAGCGAAGAGATCGGGCACCACTGCGACATACCCGGCGGCGGCGAATTCGTGGGCCATGGTGCGCATGTAGTCATTGATGCCAAAGATTTCGTGAAGGAGTATCAGGACCGGAACTCGCTCCCCCGTCTCGGGAGAAGCGACGAAGGCCCGGAATTCGTGCCCATCTGCGGCTGTGATTGTCGAGTATTCTGCGGCGCTCATAGTGCCCTGCTTTCCCAGTAACCGTGGTGTACCTCGCGGGCGGCTGTGCCTATGTCCACGTGGCGGATTGTTGGCGGGTCGTCGCCTGACGCCAGCGCATCGGCCAACCTCAGTGGCACCATACGAACGGGGCACGCAGGGCCGCATATGGAGGCGAGTTCGTCGGACTCCAAGGCGTAAACCACGGTCCCTATTCCGGAGAGATAGATGGCGCCGGCGCACATGAGGCATGGTTCGGCACTTGAGTACATGGTGCAGGTGCGCAGGTACGCGGAACTGTAGTTTCCGGCCACGGCCCGCAGGGCATTTGTCTCAGAATGTCCGGTGACGTCGCCGGTGGTTACGGCGTTGTTTCGAGCGCCGACGATTATCTCGCCGGACGGTCCTGCTATCAGGGTTCCGAATGGACGGTTGCCGGATTCCCTGGCGTGCCAGGCGAGCTGGACTGCCTCCTGCAGGAGCATCTCATCCTGCAATTTGGATTTTTCGGTAGTCCAGGCGGTCGGATCGTTCATGATGGTCAGCCTGTCTGTTGAAGGTCGAGCTTTGGTCCCCCAGTCTCAGCGACCGTGGGACCGCCGCGCGACTGCTAGAGAGTGGTTACTGCCGTGGCGTAGTTAAGTCTTGGGAGACGCTCGTCACGCCACGCGTTCGGTGCAGGATGGCCCACGTTCACCACAAGGATGCTTCGTCGGCTTTGATCGGGGAAGAATTCGTCGTCCAGCCCGGTGGCGTCAAAACCACCCATCGGACCAGCCGCGAGCCCCAGCGATCGCACAGCCATGATGAAGTAGCCTGCCTGGAGAAACGCGTTATTGTTTCCGGCAGCCGACCGTGCTGCCTCATTGGCGGTGAATCGGTCTCGCACATGGGGTGCGTGCGGGAAGAGTTCCGGCAGCTTGTCGTGCCAGTTGGTGTCAAAGGCAAGGATCGCTGTCAGTGGGGCGTCCAAGGTCTTTTGTCGATTAGGTTCCGTCAGGAAAGGCACAACTCGCGACCGAGCTTCAGCTGAGCGGAGGTAGGTAATGCGCAGCGGCTGGTTGTTGAATGCCGTTGGGCCGAGCCTCGTGAGGTCGTAGATCGCGCGGGCTTCGGCCTCGGTAACGAGTTCGTCCGAAAATGCGTTCGGCGTCCGGGCATTTTCGAAGAGAGCCGCGACTACGCGTTGATGCTGTGCGACTTCGAAAGCATTATCAGTCTTAGTCATGGCCCGGCTCTGCCTCCTGACCGGCCGCAGGCCGACGGATCAGCTTGAGGATGTGAGCCCGAAGTTCGGCAAATTCACGTGTTGACTTGGTGCTGACTTGATCACGCGGATAGGCCAAATTGACGGGGACTATCTCCGTCACGCTGGTGGGTGTGCCGGAGAGGACGATCACGCGGTCGGCGAGATAGACGGACTCCTCAATGTCATGGGTGACCAGCAGGATCGTCATGCCGTACTTTGCCTTGATCGTGTGGGTGAGGTCTTCCAGATCCGAGCGCGTTTGGGCGTCGACCGAGGCGAATGGTTCATCCATTAGCAGGACATCGGGTTCGTAGGCCAAGGCCCTGGCAATGGCTACGCGCTGTTGCATGCCACCCGATAGTTGCCACGGGTACTGGGTGCCGGCGTTGGACAGGCCGACGCTCTCCAGGGCTGCTTGCACTTTTGTTGCCCGGTTCGTCTTTGAGAGGCCTGGGCGGCCCCGTAAAGGAAGGCTTACGTTCTCGGCCACGGTGAGCCATGGCATGAGTGATCGGCTGTAGTCCTGGAAGACGACTGCAAGACGTTGCGGCGGTGCCACTACCTCGTCTTTTCCAAGGTACACGGCTCCAGCGGTGGGAGGCATGAGCCCGGCCAGACAGCGCAGCAGGGTAGTTTTGCCGGCACCGGAGGGGCCGACGATGCAAACAGTTTCTTGGCTCTGCACCTCGAAAGTAACGTTTCCGAGGATTTCCCGAGCCGCGGCGCCGGTGCCGTAGGTCTTGGAGATCCCAACGGCAGACAGCGATGATGCGTGAACAGGGGTCGTTTTGACAGTGGTCACAGTTATGCTCCTTGGGAGGTGCCGCGTACGCCGCGATGCCAGCGCAGCAGGCCGTGTTCTACGAGTCGAAAAAGGGCGTTGGCAACGTAGCCGAGCACCCCGAGAAGCAGCAGTGCCGCCCACATCACATCCATCTGGAACAAACGGGCGGACTGCAGCTGGATATAGCCGATGCCCTCCGTGGAGGCGATGTATTCGCTAGCCACGATGAGGATGATCCCCAAAGAGACGCTGATCCGGACACCCGCGATGATCTGAGGGGATGCGGCCGGAAGCAGAATCCGGAATATGTAGTCGACCGGGCGGATCTTGTAACTGCGCGAGACTTCTTTGACGAGGCCGTCAACTCCGCGGATTCCGTCAATGGTATTCAAAAGGACTGGCCAAAACGCTCCAAAGACGATGATGGCCACTTTCATGTCCGAACCGATTCCAAAGATAAACAAAGCCACGGGAAGGATGGCTACACCCGGAATGGCCCGCATGAACTCCAGGACTGGCTTGAGGGCCTCATGAACAGGCGGAAGAGCGCCCAATGCCAGACCGAGTGTGATTCCGGCCAAAATGGCGATCCCCAGACCCAGACCGAAGTTTTGAAGGCTGGGCAAGATATCTGAAGCGAAGCGCGTGGAGAGAATCTCTCCGAGCTTTGCGACTATCCGGGGAAGTGGAGGGAAGTACAGCGACGTACTGCCGGCAGTGGCGAACCACCAAAGGACAAACAGCCCTATAGGCAGCCATATTTCGACGGCAATGGTTTTTGACTGTGTGAGGACTTTGTTCATGATGCTTCCTCCCTCACGGAGGGGTGCCAGAAGAGCACGGACCTGGAAATCTTGTTGAGCCCAAAATCAACACAGACACCGAGCAATCCGATGAAGACGACATAGGCATATGTCAGGGTCAACGCGCCACCGGTCTGTGCCAGGGCCAGATCGAGACCGATGCCGGGGGCCGATCCAAGAATTTCACTGGAAATAGCTAAGAGAAGACCGACGACTGCAGAAATTCTCATACCGGTGACGAGGTAGGGAAGTGCTGAAGGCGCAAGCACGAACCGAGCTGTCCGCAGCCCTGTTAACCCGTATGATCGGGCGGTGTCCATCAGCACCCGGTCTGTATCCCGAACTCCGTAAGCGGTCTGCAGCATGATCGGCCAAAATGCGCCGTAGACGACCAAGATCACCTTCATCTCCATGGTTGCCCCAAACAGCAGAGTGATGAGCGGGATCACGGCTACGGCCGGGATGGTCCGCAAGAAGTCAATCAACAACCTCGAAGAGTTATAGAGAAACGTCACCCGACCGAGAACCATGCCGACTGGAACTCCTCCGACGGCAGCGATCACAATTCCTATGAGCCAGCTGGCAATGGTCTGCGCGAAGGAGCTCCAGAACGCAGGATCTTGGAAAAGCTCGACCAAGGCTCCAAACGTGCTCGTCATTCTGGGGAAGATGGAGTCCGGAAGCAATCCTGACAGGGACGCCAACTCCCAGGCCACCAAAGACCCCGCCACCACCAGGGCGCCAATAATTCGGCGCCCTGCGATATTGCGAAGTGCTGCCATTACTTAGCCTCCCGGTACTACAAGTGCGTCGAGGCTGATTTCATTCTTGACGAACCCATACTTGAACATGAGGTCAGACCAAATGCGGATACGGTCCCTGTTCAGGTCCGCCTTGAATACGGGAAGCTGCATTTTGGCCGCCACGTCCTTCGGCGTCTTGCTGTAAGTCGGCAATGTGTCGCGCACTGCCTGGGGGTTTTCCGCTGCGTAGGTGGTGCCTTCGTTGAGACCTTCAATGAAAGCTTTGGCAGCCTTGGAATTGTTCTGCAGGTAGCTCTCCGTGGTGATCACGGTTGTTTGTGCGGCTCCGGCCGTGGCGATTGCACCCGGGGACATCAGATACTTCGCTCCCCCGGCTTCAGCTGCTCCCGTAAACGGTGAAATGGAACTGATGGCATCAACCTGCCCTGTCTTAACCGCGTTCAGCATGCTGTCGAGCGGGACTTCGAGGAACTTAACCTGCTTGTCATCCGCACCGGCTTTCTCCAAGGCGGCGCGAAGCGATAGCTCTCCTCCACCACCCAGGGAACCAACGCCCACGGTCTTCCCGTTTAAGTCCGAAGGTTTCGTGATGGAACTCCCGGGAGCCACGTAGACCTTACCGGTGTCCTGTACCGGGTCAGACGTCGTGATAGTAGTTGTGGTCACAGCCCTCAGTGGCACACCGGCAGAGACACCCTGGAGCATGTCGGCGGTTCCTATGAGGCCGAACTGGGAAGCCCCGGAAACAAGGGACGGGATTCGGGCGCCCGGCGTCGGAGCAACGGATACCTTGACCTCAAGGCCGCGCTTTGAGAAGAAACCCTTATCGATGCCGAGGTAGAGGGGAGCTGCGTCAACCAGTGGCGACACGACCACGGTAATGGTCGACGTACCGCCTTCGGCACTTGCCGCCGATGGGTTCTGGGCAGGGGAACAAGCTGACGCTGTCAAGGCAAGGGCCGCGATGCCCGCCGCCGCAACGAACTTTGTTGCTTTCATTCTGAATTTCCTATTCTGGTCCGCCTCAAACCGGACGGCGACCTGTAGCAATAGTGCGCCGTTTCGTGTTCACATGAGGGCCGATGGGTGTAACGATCTGACTTTTAGATAGCTGTTCCGGAATCACCGAGCGAGTAGCCCTAGGCCGGATACTGCCCTCCGATTTCATTGGTTAGGCGAGCCGCTGCTGCACACAGGGACTTGATCTGTTGGCGGATCGAATCAACTGGATGCTCCGCAAGTCCCCTCATTGTTATGGTGAGAACCACGGATCCGGTCCGGTCGAATACCGGCGCGGAGATGCTGTGCACCGGTCGTCCCGTCGCCAAGGGATCGGTTAGCGTTCCAGAGCCTGCGGCGACTTCGGACAGCACGTCCTGGAGCTGACGCTGATTTGATGGAAGTTGACCGTCCGAGGCCATATGGCCGACCAAGGACTCCACATCGCCGAACTTCGGGTGGGCTGCCGTGGACGCCCACCCGCGGACACGGATTTGTTCCAGGCCATCCAGGATGGCTTCTTTTACGCTTGGCTCGGCCGTGGCGACTGAGCGGCCAAGCCAAGCATCAATGGCAGCGGTACCAGCCCACGCCACGAAAAGGGAACCCATGGGCGGAAGGAACGGAAGCCGCAGCCCGACTTTGTTGTGTCCTCCGCCCGATCCTCCGGCATTTGCATAGACCAACTGGATAATGCTTTGTCCAACTGGAGCAGTCGCCAGGCACTCAACATCAAAACGTTGTGACAACTGCTCCAGGTAAGGCCTGGCCCTGTCCGCGAGACTTAATTGTGCGGAGATATCGTCCTCGGAGCCTGCGAGGAGAGAAAGCGTTGAGAACTTTCCGTACCCCCCCTGAAAGAAGAGCAACGGGGGCAGGGATTGTTCAGACGCACGGAGGTCCTGGACAGCTCCGACCACTATGTCGTGGTCACCAGCTTCGAAGATTGCCGACACCTCGCAGTCAATCCAGGCTATGGCACCTTTCAGGATGGGGGCACCTGAGCTGGAGGGAATCCACTCCACATCAGCGAACTTGTTCTCGCCTCGACGGGCGAAAAGCCGGCAAAGCTCGTCCTGGTCAGATCCCAGGACATTAACGCAGAATCTGCCGATATGCCGTATCCGCTCGTAGGTGCCGGACTCGCGAATGGGTAGGAATGCCACCAGTGCAGGATCCAAGGACACCGATGTGAACGACCCGACGGTCATTCCTATCGGCCCTATCTCGGGATCGATGGCAGTGATAACACAAACGCCTGTGGGGTAGTTCCCCAGAACCCCCCGAAACTGTTGGGGGTCAATGCGCGCCGCCGTGACTGACATGGAATTCTCCTAGCCTCGTGCTGAACTGCAGGACGTGTGCATCAGACCATCCGCCGGTTGTCCAGTGTTTGCATGCCCAAGAGGTACTCCCCGTGCATCTCGAAGCCGGCTTCGCCCAGCACTCCATGCGCCAGGATGGTGTTGATGTCGCGCAGGAGGCGTGAAAGAACGGACGTGTCCGCAATGGCCTCCGCACCAGCGTGACGGAAGGCTCGGGTGATGACTTGGTTGGCCGTCTTTCCAGCGAATGATGCGGAAGTCTGCATAAGATCAAGCAGTTCCAATTCAAGCTGGCCGCCTTGTGACACTGCGTCACGCCCGGCTTCGAGAGCCTCATGCACACGGCGATTTACGTCAAGGGCAAAGGCGCGGGCGGCACTCAGCTGGGCGTCCAACTCTCCGATTTCCCGCTGGAACCATGACGACTCCGCCAAGCTCTTAGGGGTGCCGATGTTGATACGGCTGCCTCGGCGCTTGTTGGGGGCCATCCTGATGATTTCATTTAAGGCTCGTCGGGCCGCGCCCAACACCATTCCCGGGTGCATCTGCAGGACATAGGGGACCATACCCAGCCGGGCAAGTGGTGTGTCCGTGCGCGGCGCGCTTGTCATCGGGTTAAAGACCATCGTGTCGGGAACAAATACTCCCTCGACCCTGAACGCCGTCGAACCGGTGGCCTTCATCCCCAATACGTTCCATTGGTCGAGGATCTGGACCTGGGCGACGGGGACCAATGCAGTCCGGCGTTCCACTGCATTGTCGGCGCCGTTTACCAGAAAAGCCGCGGAAACGAAGTCGGCATGGTGGATTCCGCTGACAAAGTCCCACTGGCCGGTGATTACGTACCCGCCTTCAGTCCTTTCAGCTGTCCCGGGGCGAAGCGACCCTGCTTTCAACGCCAGTGAGGAACTGAAGAGGTCCGTTGCCTGATCCGGGCTCAATTGGGTCGCCAACTGTCCGGCACCTTCCAGAAGAATGGCAGCCGTCCAAGCAGTGCTGGGGTCAATCATGCCAATCTGTTCGATGATTTCGTAGGCTGTCACGGGATCAACAACGTTGCCGCCGAGATCGTCGGGCGTCATGATTCCCAGAACACCTGCCTCCCGGAGTGCTCGGACGGCGTCAGGGGCCAGGTAGCCGAGTTGCTGGGATTCCGCAACGCTGTCTTCAAGCCTTTGGCGGATCTCCTCCACCTGAACCAGCGCGTGCTCCCGACGCTCCTGTTTTCCCGTCGGCCAACTTGTCCGGCTGGTTGCAGACATCGCAGTCATGCTGTGCCCTCTTTCGTTTATTTGTGTCTTTTCTGGACTACTTCAAATACTCCGCCGGGTGTGATGTGTATCGCATCACTGAAAGTCCGTATCTTTGGCAAATGAGTTCGCTGCAGCGGTGCTCCATGTCACAGTTGGATTGAACCGCGGACGAGAGATACGCGAGAGGCGCCCCAGGTGCCGATTCCTGACCACGCGGTTTTGCCTAGGAGAGGTGACATGCGTTTCAACGACTGGACCGTACGCGGCAGGGAAGCCGAAGTGAAGACGGTTCTTGAACTATTTGCCAGCGGGGCCCGACTGGTCTCGTTGGTTGGTCCCGGTGGCGTTGGTAAAACCGCTGTTGCCAGACGCGTTCTGGAATCAGCGGATGTGCAGCAGGGAGCGGCAACTTTCTGGTTCGACGCCGAACTCCATGCCGATAAGGAACTCGTTGCGCAGGTCGATATGATCGCCAACCTGTTCAAAGACTCTCCTGCAGTGGCAGGAGTGCCACTGCTTTTGGTATTGGATGGTGCCCCCTCCCCGTCGGATCGGCGTGAACAACGCTTGGGGGAGCTGGCAAGAGAGTTGTTGGATTCAAACGAGGATCTCCGAATCGTGACGACAAGCCGACGAGTCCTCAGGCTTCCGTTTGCACGTCCTGTTGAGATCCGTCCGTTCACCGTTCCTGCTGATCCAGCAGACTTGAACAGCGCCTTGGCCCTCGTTCAAGGCGAAGCCGCGCTGGCCATCTTTGCTGACCGTGCTACGGCTGTCGCACCGAGGTTCATGATGGATCTGCCGACAGTGATCTCCCTGCTCGCGATTTGCAGGAAGCTTGGCGGGTTGCCGTTGGCCATCCATCTAGCCTCACTGCGAAGTTCCGCATTGCCTCCGGAGGCAATCCTCGACGAACTGGACGATCCGTTCCCCCTTCTGGCGGATGACTACTCGCTTGTGGCGCCGGCACGACACCATTCGATGCAGGCCTGCATCGAATCAAATTTGGAGGCCCTCTTACCTGAGGAAGAGTCCATCCTGACAGCAATAGCTTCCTTTCCTGGTGGATGCACACTGGATACTCTTCGCGACGTTCGAATTCCTCGTAGCGACAGTGTCGACGAACAACCGATTCTCCGGATAGTTTCGGCACTTGCAGAGTGGCACTTGGTTCGACCCTCGCCGGCAAGACCATCTGGAACCCGATTCACCACCGATCCCCTGATCCAAGCCTTCGTGTCCGCGCACCGGCAATCCCCCATCACGCTCATGCGGCAGATCACGCCTAAACTCTCGGAGCAATTTGATGCACACGTCGCAGTCAAGGGTTCCGGCTGGGACGATGCAAGTGCATGGGTGGAGGATGAATATTTGAACCTTCTGAAGCTCATCCAGGATGCGCTGTTGATCAATGACACGCATTCCTCCGCCCGCGTTGTCCACGGACTCTGCCGGTACTGGCGCCATCGAGGTTTGCTGAGGGAAGGTCTCATCACTGCAGAGCATGTGTTGGCTGCTGGGGACCTGGCCGTTGAGGACGAAGCAAGGGTAATTGGTGTGGTGGGTGGCCTCCGAGCGCATGTCTCGTCCTACACGAGCGCTTACACAGAATTGGCCCGGTCGGTGGAGCTTTGGCGCCGGGTGGATGATCCGGGAAATCTTGCGGCGGCGTTGGTGACGTTTTCCGCGGCAGCGCAGGAAGTTGACGGCATTGATTCAGCCAGGGCCGCACTAGAGGAGGCAATGTCCCTCTTCGAAAAAGTGGGAGACAGATGGTCCTATGCACGCACCCTTGGACTGTTGGGTGCCGTCATGGCGAACGATCCGAAGGAGCTCGATTTTGCACGGAAGTGCCTGGAAGAAACGTCAGCGTTGCTGCTGGCTCTTGGCGACCGTGGCGCAGCTAGTTTGCCAATGGAACACCTTGGTCGGATGCTGATTGAGAGTGGGGATCTCGACCAAGCCTTTCCCGTGCTTGAATACGGGCTTAGCGAAAGCCGCAGCCTGAGAGATTCCCTTCATACGTCGGCCTACCTTAATCTCCTGGCATGGGGAGAATCCCTTATGGACCGCCCCGGCCGGGCAGCCAGCCGCTATCTGGAGAGTCTGGAGATTGCCGTGCACCTTGGCCTGAAGGCCAGAGCGGTATGGTGCTTGGAAGGACTGGAAGAAGTCTTGGGGGCCCTCCGTTCCAGCGAACTCGCGGCTCTGGCTGGGGCCTCAGCGCAGGTTCTGCGCGACGACTTGGGACTGGAGTACTGGGTTGAGTTTTGCTGCCCCCGTCGCCCTGCCAAGCCGGCGCCAGGAGCTGCATCCCGTGCTTCCCAAATAGTACAAACGGGTGGGGAAGTGTGGCCGCCGGAAGCAGTGTTGACCCGGGTACCCGCGTTCCTGTCAGATTTGGCGGACACCGGTGCCAGAGCCGTCGCTGCCAACAAACTTGAACGTCCAGCCGGACTTACTCCACGGGAAATCGAAATACTTGGTTTGCTGGCAAATGGGCTTACCAGTCGTGACATTGCAAATAACTTGGTAATTAGCATAGATACCGTCGGCCGACACATCACTAACATCTACCGCAAGATCGGCGCCCGAGGGAGATCTGACGCCACGTCATATGCATTCAGGATGAACCTCGTGCCGGACGTGGCATAAGTACAATGCCCGATACGCAAACATCCCTACAAGCCAAGATGGGCCGGGCAGCTCTTGGCCGCCCGGCCGGCAGTGCATCATCGATGTTCCGTCGGCCGGACACAGTGAGCCCTGTTCCACTCAGATGACCCGGCGAATGTCAGCGCTTGAAAACCTGTCTGGATCGGCGTGAGGCAATACGCCAAGCCCCGTCCTCGATCCTGTAATTGTCCTCGTACTCACCGACAGCAAATACTTGAGCCTCTGGCTGCCCTTCCCCTGAATGCATGAAGAGCGTATACGGGACTGTCCCTTGGATTTCTTGCCCGTTCCAGTGGAGCCGTGGTAGACCGAGAATTGTCCGGGAGATCTTGTTTTGTTCGCTTCTGGCCTGCGCGAAAGTTGCGAGCTCTGCTCTACCCCTCCTCTCGCTGCCTGCGGCCGTGAAGACGCCGTCGGTGGTGAAGAGTTCTGCAAATCCTTCGGCGATACCTCGGTCCAGCTTCCAATTGAACTCAACTGCTAGAGCTGTCACATGTGCTCGTGTCTCCTGGTCTACTTCCCCGTCTAGCTGCATCTTCAATCCAATCTTTTGATCTTTGGCCGTGACCGGTGACCGTTGCGCCACCCTACGAGCAATCTATTTGAGCGATCGATATGTCCGCTTCACAGGAATCAGTGATTTGTCGGTGACGGTCGAAAAGTGAGCCATTGTGACGGTTGAAAACTGAGCCACCTGTTCCAAACGATTGGGTGGGTGATCACAGTGGAGGATTGGGCGCTTATTCGGCGGTTGCATCTGGCCGAGGGTGAGTCGATGAGGTCGATAGCGGCGCGGTTGGGGATCTCCAGGAACACCGTCGCGAAGGCAGTCAGCGCTGACGGTCCGCCAACTTACGTTCGGGCGCCGCAGGACTCCGGGATCAGGGCTGTGGAACCGGCTATTCGTGCGCTGCTGGTGGAGAATCCGCGGATGCCGGCGACGGTGTTGGCTGAACGGGTGGGCTGGTCGGGGTCTCCGGCGTGGTTCCGGGAGAACGTTGCCAGGATCCGGCCGGAGTATGCCCCGGCTGATCCTGCTGACCGGATCTCTTACGATCCCGGGGATCAGGCGCAGTGCGATCTGTGGTTCCCGGAGGTGCGGATACCCGTCGGGGCCGGAAAGGCCAGGGTGTTGCCGGTGCTGGTGATGGTGTCGTCGCATTCGCGGTTCATCATGGCCCGGATGATCCCGTCCCGGATGACCGGGGATCTGCTGGCCGGGATGTGGGAGCTGCTCGGATCCCTGGGTGCGGTTCCGCGGCGGTTGATCTGGGACAACGAAACGGGCATCGGCCGGCGGAACAGCTACGCCGCCGGCGTCGCGGCATTCGCCGGGGTCCTCGCGACCAGGTTCGTGCAGGTCAAACCCTACGACCCGGAGAGCAAGGGCGTGGTGGAGCGGGCGAACCAGTTCCTGGAGACGTCCTTCCTTCCGGGCCGGGTCTTCGCCTCTCCCGAGGACTTCAACAGCCAGCTCGGGCAGTGGCTGCCGAAGGCCAATGCCCGGCTGGTCAGGCGGACCGGCGCCCGCCCGGTGGACCTGCTCGCTGCGGACAAAGCGGCCATGCTGGCGTTGCCACCGGTTCCGCCGGTCACGGGCTTCACCGCGCGGGTTCGGCTCCCGAGGGACTACTACGTCCGGATGGGATCCAACGACTACTCCGTCCACCCGCAGGCCATCGGCCGGTTCGTCGACATCACCGCTGACCTCGAAACCGTCACAATCAGCCTGGACGGCAGATCCGTCGGGGCCCACCCCCGGTCCTGGGGCACAGGTCTGACGATCACCGACCCCGAGCACGTCGAGGCGGCAAGGGCACTGCGGAAGGCCTTTCAAACCCCTCATCCGGTGGGCGAAACGACGGGGCTGCGGGACCTGGCGGACTACGACCGGGCGTTCGGGGTTGTCCTCGATGACGGGCGGGTCGCCTGATGCTGGCCGCTAAGGAAACCATCGGTCAGATCGAGTACTACTCCCGGGCGATGAAAGCACCCCGGATCCGTGAAGCAGCAATCCGTCTCGCCGACCAGGCCCGTGAAGGAGCCTGGACGCACGAGGAGTACCTCGCCGCTGTCCTGTCGCGGGAAGTCGCGGCCAGGGAAGCTTCCGGCGCCGAGATCAGGGCCCGGGCTGCTGGGTTCCCGGCCCGGAAAGCACTCGAGGATTTCAATTTCGATCATCAGCCCGGCCTCAAACGTGACACCATCGCGCACCTGGCCACCGGGGCGTTCCTCACCGAAGCGTCCAACATCGTCCTGCTCGGGCCACCCGGCACCGGCAAAACCCACCTCGCCACCGGGCTGGGCTTACGGGCCACCCAGCTCGGTCACCGGGTTCTGTTCGCCACCGCCATCGACTGGGTCGCCCGGCTCCAGGCAGCCCACCAGAACGGACGGCTGCCCCAGGAACTGGTGAAGCTGCGCCGCTACGGCCTGATCATCGTGGACGAAGTCGGTTATATCCCGTTCGAGCAGGACGCCGCGAACCTGTTCTTCCAACTGGTCTCATCCCGCTACGAGCAGGCCTCGCTGATCCTGACCTCGAACCTGCCCTTCGCCCGCTGGGGTGACGTCTTTGGTGATCAGGTCGTCGCCTCGGCCATGATCGACCGGATCGTCCACCACGCCGAAGTCATCACCCTCAAAGGCTCCAGCTACCGTCTTAAACACACCCAGGTCGATTCGCTGCCCTCGACAAGACCGGAAAATACGGCAGAATAACCAACGTCAAAGTGGCTCACTTTTCAGCCCACGAAATGGCTCACTTTTCGACCATCGCTGACAGTGATTTTTATTCCTCCGCCTGTCCTCCTACCGTCAACGTCTACGAAGAACGGTGATGGACGCGATTTAATTTGAAGAAAGACGGTCAGGGCTATACACATGAAGCGCCTGTCGAACGTAATTGACGATATTGGTCTCGTCATTTGGTGTGCCTCTGAACAGAACAGAGAGAGCCCAGTGGCATTCCGTGGACACACCACCCACCCACCCGACAAAACCAGGAATGGATTTTCTACCATGGATAGCACTCCCCTAAACACCCCCTGGCCGACCTCCCAACCAGGGCGCTACCAGCTGACCATGCCGGGGCAGCTCTCGGCAGATGGCAGAGCCCTATACGACAGGATCGTCGGTGGTCCGAGGGCATCACAACGGCAGCACGCGCCCATCGTCGATGCCCAAGGCCGGCTACTTGGCCCCTTTGGCCTGATGACTATCGCGCCAGCCGTTGGCGAGAGGGTTCAGTCCTTGGGAGCCGCTCTGCGCTTTGCGAGCAGCCTGCAACCACGTCTCCGGGAAATCGCTATCCTAACTATCGCAGCCCACTTCCAGAGTGAGTTTGAGTGGTTCGCGCATCAGCCTGCGGCCAGCGCGGCAGGCATCACGGAAACCCAACTGAACCAGCTGATGGAGGGACTCATCCCCGATGGTCTGACGTCCGATGAGACTGCCGCGGCCACCGCGATCCAAACGATGTTGCAGAACCACACGCTCACAGACGACGAGTACTATAGCGCCATTGAGGCACTCGGTGAGCCATTACTTGCCGAACTGGTATGGCTGTGCGGTTACTACTCCATGCTCGCGTTGTCGCTAAATGTTTTCGCGCCAGCCAACCCACTGACTAACCAGGCACAGTTTTAGAGCTCACCAGGTGACGGCAGCCAAGGCGAATGGCCAAGACGCGCCCTGGCGCTGGATCTCCGGTCTGGTTTTTAGACACCTGACGACCGCAAGAGGTGACATGGCCCGCCCCTTCGCCGAGCGTCTTCCATCAAGACCCGATTCTTCGGACTATTTTGATAGTTCTCGGGTACCGCAGCTCGGTTTCCTGCCCCTCCAACTGTCAGGGTGGGATCTGAGAACATCATGAGCGACCGTCAACAATGCGGAACTTCGCGCTATTCTGACGCCAGACCGGCACCCGCAAGTTGCCCGTGCTCTCCCGCCACCCTGGTCCACGCTGCTCTAGGGCGAGGCGACCTCCGAGAAACCTTAATGGGCAAGGCGTGCCGGGAACCCTCACACGGCTACTGCTTCCTGGCATTACTCGATAGCTACTTGACCCAATATCCGTTATCGGTGTTTCAAAATGGGCGGGGGAAGCTGCCGGAATAAGGAAGAGTAGGGGTCTCTCTTAACCACAGCCCACCGACTACGGCGCAGCAGCAAAACCAGCGCCTGCCTTTATAACGCCAGGCCTCGCTTGGCTTGCGGCGGCCGCGACGCCGGACAAGTCCCTCCAAGATACCTGTCATGCCGCGGTCGGGATGAAGAATTAACCTACGTAAAATTCAGACCAACCCACGGCGTAGTGACCGGGATCGTACCTCCGGACACAGATCGGAACTCTTCGTCGAGTAGAGTGCCGATGCACAGTTCCTGCGAAATTTCCTTGGTCTCCTCAGAGTGTGAATCAGACATCTTTGTCTCCTAGCGAAGGGTCACTTGTAGTGTCCGCCATGCGTGCACCTTACTACAGGTTATATTGGTTTTATGACGACCGTAAATAGTCCGGTATAGATTGTTATAGAGGTAAATTTACGAACGTCACGATTCTGCTATATTTGAGACCCGACACCAAGAGGAGTCTGCCGTGGATCGTCTATCCCGAACAAACCCCCGTGCCAGCGTAGATCGCACTGTTGAGTGGGTGGACACGGATGCTTCCGGGCACCAGCACAATTCGGCGGTGATGCGCTGGGTGGAGTCCGCCGAGGCAGAGCTGTTCCTTCATACCCTCAAGCTGCCTGACTACTTCCCGAGTGTTCCCCGCGTTCATCAAGAGATCCACTTCAAGGCCAAGTTGTGGTTCGGGCAGAGGATTACGGCGGCGGTAGGCATCTCCAAGCTGGGTAGGACGTCCATGACCTACGCCTTTGAGGTTTACGGGCATCAGCACGATGGCCTCGCAGGGGGCGTGGCCGCTTTCGGAACAGTAACAGTGGCTCATGTACCGCCGGGCTCGGCCAAAGCTCAGCCCTGGCCGGTCGCCGTCGTCCAGGCCGTAGCACTCCCACAGCGGCCAGAGACTGAGGCTCACTCCCGGGCAGGCAATCCAGGACATGTTGACCCGAAAAATTAGCGTAAGGAAACCCGTGAAAGTGCTGGCTCATGTGAAGCCACCACTTTCACGGTGCTAATGTCCCGCATTAGGGCACTTCCGCCGCCGGCGGATTTCCGTCCTGGGGCCAGAATCAGCTGCCCTGAGCCGCGGCCCCGGAAAGTCGATCCTTCCGCCAATGGCCATGGCGCCGATTCCTGCCATTGCCGGAGGGAACAGTATTAAGCGACCCCGACAAACCTGCTTAAGGAATAGAGCACGCGCTCGGTGACTTCGTCGATGCCGCCGCTGCCATGGACTTGGGTCAGGATGCCGCGCTGGGCATACCTTGCGGCAACGGCTTCGGTCAGCTCGTTGTAGAGGTCCAAGCGGTGGCGGATGACGGCTTCGTGGTCGTCAGAACGCCCCGTTTCCTTCGCCCGACCGAGCAGGCGGGCAACGAGCTCTTCATCGTCGGCCGTCAGCACCAGGACGACGTCGAGCTTCCGGTCGCATTCCGCGAGGATTAGGTCCAGATAGTCCACCTGGGCAACGGTCCGGGGGTACCCGTCCAGCATAAAGCCGCTTTCTACGTCGGCCTCACTGATGCGGTCGCGCACCATCTTGTTGGTGACGCTGTCAGGAACGAAGTCACCGCCGTCCAGGTACTTCTGGGCTGTCAGGCCAAGAGGGGTCTGGCCCTTTACGTTGGCACGGAAGATGGCGCCTGTGGAGACGGCAACTATGCCAAGATGCTCAGAGATCCGCTCCGCCTGGGTTCCCTTGCCGGAACCGGGAGGTCCAATGATCAACATTCTGGTCATGACAAGACCCCTTTGAGGTTGTTAATGGTGCTGCAGAAATGGTCCTGCCAGGCAGACTCTGCACAGCCCTGACGACAGTGGTCGGCGCGGGGCTGTGGAGTGGGTTCTCCCGCCAGAACGTGCGCCGTGGGTGACTGTGTCGAACGTGACCATCGTGCCGGCGTTCGATTTGCGTCGTCAGGAGCTCCACGAGATTAGCCCCAATTTTTGCTGGTGGACCGGAGTGTCGGTATCCACGGACTCCACGGTCCGTTCAACGCTGCCTGCGGAAAATGCATGTCCGGGCTTCTGATGCGCTCCCGGAAGGCACTCCCCGACATCTCGCTGTGACCCTACATGCTCCTAGCGGGCGCCGATCCCGGCGACCTCTTCGTCCGCATCGCCATCGGCAGCAGTGGAAGGGACCAGCGCCTCGGGTTGCGGCTTGGGAATCATCGCCACCGCCGCGGCTGCAAGCACCGCGAATCCGGCGAAGACCGCAAAATTGGCCTCGAACGGCAGCTTCGAACCGGCAATCCAGCCGCCGATCAACGGGCCGGAGATGGCGCCCAGCCTGGCGAAGCTCAGGGCCCAGCCGGTGGCAGTGCCACGGACCTTTGCCGGGTAGTAGTCGGCGATGTAGCCGGTCAGAACCAACGAGGTGGAGATGGAACCAACACCTGCGAAGGCGACGAACAGCAGGTTGACCACCATGGTGTTCGGGAAGACCAGCAGCATGATGCCCAGGCCGCCAAGGATGTAGAACACCACCAGGATGAGCTTCTTGCCATACTTGTCCGCAGCGCGGCCGAGGAGGAGGCCGCCGATGGCCGAAGCAAGGCTGAACACCAGCAGGAAGGTAAGGGAGGAGCCGAGATCATACCCGGCCTTCTTCATGATGCTCGGCAGCCAGGTATTAAGGCCGTAAACGAGGACCAGCCCGCAGAACAGCGAAATCCAGAAGAAGACGGTAGACCGAAGATACTTTTGGGAGAACATGGTGGTGATGGTCCTCCACCAAGGTTCTGCCACTGCACCCGCCGTGGCCGGTGCCGGCGCAGCCACCGGCGCATAATCAGTGATCCTAAGCCTCGCCGCCAGCGCCTTCGCTTCGGACCTGCGGCCCTTGGACTCGAGATATTCCAGGGATTCGGGCAGAAGCTTCCAGATCAAGGGAAGGAGTACCACGGGTGCGGCACCGATGGCGATGACCGCACGCCAGCCGCCCAGTGGCAGGACGAACAAGGCCGCCAGGGCGGCTGCCACGATGCCCAGCGAGTACCCGGAGTACATCAGGCCGTAGTTGTAGGACCGCTTGTTGGGAGCGGAGTACTCGATGGTCAGCGCCGCTGCCACGGGAATAATGCCGCCCATGCCCAGGCCGCCGATCAGGCGGAAGAGCCCGAACAGTTCGGGGGTGGGCGCCCACGCTGCGCCTGCCTGCGTCAGCGTGAAGATGGCCATGGAGGCCAGCAGCATCTTCTTCCGGCCGACGAGGTCGCTGAGAGTGCCGATGAACAGGGCACCGATCAGCATTCCAACCAGCGCGTAGGACCCGAGGCCGCCGAGGGCGAGCGGGCTGAGGTTCCATTCCCTGTACTCGGCAAGGGCGGGAAGGACGGCGCCGAGGACCCCGACGTCGTAGCCCTCAGCGAGGATGGCGAGCCAGCAGCAGAAGAGTACGACGCCGGTGCTGCGCTTGGGCACGTTCCAGTTTTTTACGGGTGCGGCGGCCATGGCTACTTCACCAGGACCGATGCAGCGGCTGAGGCGGGGGTCCAGCGAAGATGGGAAGTGGAGGTTGCGGCATCTGGTTCCTTCAGGAGGGAGAGGCGGGGGCGCACGGCGTCGGTGCGGGAGCTCGGCGGCTTGCGGCGGCCCGCCCGGAACTGCGGGATCCACTGTGCGCCGGGTCCCTGGTAATCCTGCTCGGCGGCGGCGTGCAGTGTCCACTGGGGGTCGAAGAGGTGGGTGCGGCCCAGGGCGATGAGGTCGGCGCGGCCGGCGAGCAGGATGGAGTTGACGTCGTCGTAGCTGGAAATGGCCCCGACGGCGATCACGGCCACGCCTGCCGGAGCGGCCACTTCCTGGCGGATGCGGTCAGCAAACGGCGTTTGGTAGCTGCGGCCGAAAGCGGGCTTTTCCTCCTTGGCCACCTGGCCGGTGGAGACGTCCAGGCCGGCGGCTCCGTGCGCCACGAAGGCGCGCGCAATCTCCACAGAATCGTCGGACGTGTTGCCGCCCTCGATCCAGTCCGTCGCGGAGATGCGCACCGTCACTGGCTTGCCTGCAGGCCAGGCCGCGCGGACGGCGTCGAACACTTCCAGGGGGAACCGCAGCCGGTTCTCCAGGCTGCCGCCGTACTCGTCGGACCGCCGGTTGGACACCGGCGAGAGGAATGAGGACAGCAGGTAGCCGTGGGCGGCGTGGACCTCGAGGAGGTCGAATCCTGCTTCGTCGGCCCGGCGGGCCGCGGCGACGAACTCTTCCTTGATAGCGTCGAGCCCGGCGCGGTCCAGTTCCAGGGGGATCTGGTTCCGGGGGCCGTAGGCGACGGCGGAGGGGCCCACGGCCTGCCAGTTTCCGGTTTCCAGTGGTTCGTCGATGCCTTCCCACATGAGCTTGGTGGATCCCTTGCGGCCTGAGTGGCCGATCTGGGCACCGATCTTGGCGGTGGACTGGCTGTGGACGAAGTCCACGATCTCCTTCCAGCTGTCCCGCTGGTTGTCCGTGTACAGGCCCGTGCAGCCGGGGGTGATCCGGCCGGCCTCGGAGACGCAAACCATTTCGGTCATCACCAGGCCGGCACCGCCCAGGGCCTTGGAGCCCAGGTGGACCTTGTGGAAGTCGCCGGGGATACCGTCAACGGCGGAGTACATGTCCATCGGAGAGACCACAACCCGGTTCTTCAGTTCCAGTCCGCCGATGCGGAAGGGCTGGAACATGGCCGGCGCTGCCTGGGTGAGCCCTTGGGATTCTGCGAAATGCCGCTCCACATCGGCAGCGAATTCGGGATCGCGCAGGCGCAGGTTCTCCTGGGTGATGCGGCGGCTGCGGGTCAGCAGGTTGAACGCAAACTGGGTGGGGTCCTGGTCCCTGTACTGGCCGATCCGCTCGAACCACTCCAGGGATGCCTGCGCGGCCCGCTGGGTGGATTCGACCACGGGACGGCGCTCGGCCTCATAGGCGGAAAGGGCCGATTCCAGGTCAGGGTGTTCGTGCAGGCAGGCAGCCAGGGCGAGGGAGTCTTCCATGGCCAGCTTCGTGCCGGAGCCGATGGAGAAGTGGGCGGTGTGGGCGGCGTCGCCCAGCAGCACCACGTTGTCCTTGCGCCAGCTGCGGTTGCGGACTGTGTTGAAGTTCAGCCACTTTGAGTTGTTGGAGAGGACCTCGTAGCCGTCCAGTTCCTCGGCGAAGATGGCGCGGACCTTGGCGATGGCCTTTTCATCCGAGACGCCGGGGGGAAAGACGTCGCCGGCGGTCTCGTCGAAGCCGGCAGCGTGCCACACGTCCTCGTGCATTTCGACGATGAATGTGGATCCTTCGTCTGAGTAGGGGTAGCCGTGGATCTGCATAACACCCCATTCGGTGTCCTTCACAAAGAACTTGAAGGCCTCGAACACCTGGTCTGTTCCGAGCCACATGTACTTGTTGGTGCGCGGGTCCAGGTCCGGGCCGAAGGCTTCGGCATACTTTGCCCTGATCTGGGAGTTGACGCCGTCGGCGGCCAGCACCAGGTCAAAGTTGGCTTCGAGTTCCTCGATGGCGGGGGCCATGGTCTGGAACCGCAGGTCCACGTTCAGCTCGGCGCAGCGGCGCTGCAGCAGTTCGAGCAGTTCTTTGCGGCTCATGGCTGCGAACCCCTGGCCGCCCACACTGATCATCTGCCCGGCGAAGTGGACGTCGATGTCGGACCAGCGGGCGAACCGGCGGCTCATGTATTCGGCCACCACGGGGTCGGCGTTGCCGATTCCGCCGAGCGTCTCGTCTGAAAAGACGACGCCGAACCCGAAGGTGTCGTTTGCTGCGTTGCGTTCCCAGAGGGTGATCTCGTGGGACGGGTCCAGCTGCTTCATCAGGGCTGCGAAGTACAGGCCGCCGGGGCCGCCTCCAACGATTGCGATTTTCATGATGTGCTCCTTTTTATGCCTGGCTCTGGCCGGCGGCGGTGAGTTCTTGGGTTTCGCCCGCGATGATCTCGCGGAGCTTGAAGTGCTGGAGCTTGCCGCTGGGATTGCGGGGCAGCTCGGTTACGAAGCGGAGGTCGCGGGGATATTTGTACGGCGCGATGGACGCCTTCACGAAGTCCTGGATTTCCTTGCGCTTGGCGGCGTCGCCGATGACGCCGTCGCAAAGCACTACAAAGGCGCATACCAGGGTGCCGCGCTCGGGGTCGGAACGGCCGATGACCGCGCTCTCGGCGACGTCCGGGTGCTGGTCGATGGCCGCTTCGACCTCCGGGGCGCCGATGTTGTAGCCGGACGAGACAATCATGTCGTCCGAGCGCGCCTGGTAGGTGAAGTAGCCGTCCTCGTCCATGGAGAACGTGTCTCCGGTGACGTTCCAGCCCTTGAGCACGTACTTGGACTGGCGCGGATCGTCGAGGTACCGGCATCCAGTGGGGCCGATGACCGCCAGGCGCCCGTGGTTCCCGGGACCGAGTTCGTTGCCATCGTCGTCAAGGATGGTGGCCCGGTAGCCAGGGACAGCCCGGCCCGTGGTGCCGGGGCGGATATCGTCACCGGCTGCCGAAATGAAGACGTGCAGCATTTCGGTGGCACCGATGCCGTTGACCAGCCGGATGCCCGTGGCGTCGCGGACAGCTTCCCAGGTTTCCTTGGAGAGGTGTTCCCCGGCAGAGACACCGACACGAAGGCCGCGAAGAAGTTCGCCGCGGCCCTGCTTGAGGATGGCACGGTAGGCGGTGGGAGCGGTGAAGAGGACAGTGGCGCCGGCAGCCGCCGCGTACTCGGCCAGCTCCACGGGGCCGGCTTTCTCCGTGAGCAGGGAGGAGGCGCCGAACCGCAGCGGAAAAATCACCAGTCCGCCCAAGCCAAAGGTAAACGCCAGGGGTGGCGAACCGGCAAAGACGTCGTCGGCGGTGGGCTGCAAAATGTACCGCGCGAACGTGTCCGCGTTGGCCAGCACATCCCGGTGAAAATGCATGGTCACCTTCGGCACGCCGGTGGTTCCCGACGTCGGTCCCAGGATCGCCACGTCGTCCGCGGCGGTGTCCACCGCTTGGAACTTGCCGTTTTTGGCGGCACAGCGGACGGTGAGGTCCCCGCCGTCGGACCCTCCATACGGCACAACGGTGAGGGTCCCGGCCGCGGCAACCGCGAGCTCGTCCACAAAGCGGTGATCGCAAATGGCCACCACAGGCTGGGTGAGCTGGATCAGCGTGGCAACCTCGCCTGAGCGCAGCATGGGCATGGTGGTGACCACCACTGCCCCGGCCTTCAGCACCCCCAGCCAGGCGGCAACAATCCACGGATTGTTGGGACCGCGCAGCAGCACCCGGTTTCCGGGCAGGACGCCAAGGTCTTCCGTGAGGACCTGGGCTACCTGGTTGGCGCGCTGCTGAAGTTCGCCGTAGGTCCAGACGGTGCCGTCCGGAGTCCGCAGGGCAGGCCTGTCCGTACCGTGTTCAGCGACCGCGTTGTCGATGAGTGCAACGGCGGCGTTAAGCCGTTCCGGGTACTGCAGTTCCGGGAGGGTGAATTCAAGCGCCGGCCAGGTGTCGGCGGGCGGCAGGTGGTCGCGGGTGAACGTGTCCACGTGGGCCGATGGCGTCATGCTCATGGCCGTCCTTTCAGTGGTGCGTCGGCAGGTGGTCGGGGTGGATGGCATGTCATCCGCCGGGACGGATCATGCCCTCTTGGGCGACGGTGGCAAGGAGCCGTCCCTGGCGGTCGAAGAAGCGGCCCATGGCCAGGCCCCTGTTGCTTTGGCCGGACACGGCTTCCTGTGCGTAGAGGATCCATTCGTCCGCACGGCCGTCGCGGTGGAACCACATCGAGTGGTCCAGGCTGGCGGTGGCGAGTCCGGGGCTTGACCAGTGGAGCCCGTTGACCCTCAGGAGCGGTTCCAGGATGGTGTAGTCGCAGACATAGGCAAGGGCGGAGCGGTGGAGGTCTGCGTCGTCGGGCAGGGCGTCGAAGGCCTTGACCCAGATGACCTGGTGGGGAACGGGGCCGCCCTCCAAGTCAACGTAGACCGGTCCCGGTACATGCCGCATGTCAAAGCTGCGCCCGGCGGACCAATAGTCGGCGGCAGCCCCGTCGGTCCCCTCCAAGGCTTCAGCTGCACTGCGCAGTGACTCAGGCTCGACGCCGGCGGGAGCCTCGGGCTGGAAGTCCGGGCCGTCCTCGGGCACCTGGAATGAACCCATCGCGGCGTAGACAGCCTTGCCGTTCTGGAATCCACGGACGGTCCGGGTGGAGTACCCCCGTCCGTCACGCAGCCGTTCCACTTCGTAGCGGATGGTTGCCCCGACGTCGACGGGCCGCATGAAGTAGCTGTGCATTGAGTGCAGCGCCCTGTCTGCATCGACTGACCGCATCATTGCCGCGGCCGCCTGCGCCACCATGTCCCCGCCGTAGGCCTTGGGCCAGGGCACGTACTGGGTGGCTGCCTCGTAGGCTTCGTCGTAGACCTCGGCCGGAGCGGGCGTCAGCTCGATGGCCCGCAGGAACGTCTCCGAGGTGAGGGTGCCCGTGATCATGGCGGTCAGGCCCTGCGGTAGCCGGCGAGGGACTCGTCGGCGACGTCGTCGAGGTTGACCACAAGGTTCTCCGGGGTGCGGGCGGTCAGCCACACGAGTTCCTCGGTGACGGACATGTTTGCCTCCACATGGGGCATGAATGGCGGGACGAAGACCCAGTCGCCGGCCTTCATGTCGAGGAATTCCTGGAAGTGTTCCCCGAAGTAGATGCGGCCGTGGCCGCGCAGCACGTAGCCGCCGGTTTCAGCTTCGCCGTGGTGGTGCGGAAGCGAGCGGTACCCCGGGGTGTTGGACACCTGGCCGAACCAGATCTTGGTGGCAGGTGTGTGCTGGATGCTGACGCCCGAGACGCGGATGCAGTCACCTGACTGGGCGGTGTTCGTGTCCTCGTGACCGGCCCGGGTCACCACGGGGACTACCTTGCCGTCGGCCTGGGCGTAGATGGAGTTGTCGCCTTCGAGGCGATAGTCGGTGGCTGTCTGGTTCATTGCGGTCACTCCTTGGTTGATGTTGGACGGATGCGGACCACGTTTTCAAGGCGTCCGATTCCTGTGATTTCGGTGGTGAGCACGTCGCCGTCGTTCAGGAACCGGGGCGGTGTCATGCCCATGCCCACTCCCCCGGGTGTTCCTGTCAGGACGAGGTCGCCCGGGCGCAGGGTTGTGAACTGGGAGATGTAGGAAAGAAGTCTTGCCGGGCCGAACACCAGCGTTCCCGTATTGCCCTTCTGGACGACGTCGCCGTTGACGTAGCCAACGACGTCGAACGTTTCGCCGGCCTCGTCTGCCGTGACCAGGACGGGTCCCACCGGGGTGGTGGCGTCGAATGACTTGCCCTGGAACCACTGCAGTGACCGGTTTTGCCAGTCGCGCATGGAGACGTCATTGGCGACCGTATAGCCTGCTATTGACGCTGCTGCCTCATCCTCGTCCGCCCGGAACAGTTCTGAACCGACGACGACGGCCAGCTCGGCTTCCCAGTCGACGCGGTCGCTTCCGTGGACCTCAATGGTGTCGGTTGCTCCCACCAGGGTATCGGCGTACTTGGCGAACAGGGTGGGGTACAGGGGAAGTTCCCTGCCCATCTCCTGGATGTGGTCCGCGTAGTTCAATCCGCAGCAGATGACCTTGCCGGCGCGGGGAAGAAGGGGGGCGTAGTCAACGTCCGCCGTTTCAATCACCACCGGATCAGCTGCGGCTGCCTCACGAACCACATCCCGCCAGTCCGCCCGTGCCAGCAGTTCCCCGACGTCGGAGGCCGGGAGCGCGAGGTAGGCGTCGGCAGCCGTGGCGAGTGCCGCCGTCGTTCCCTGTCCGGCTGTGCGCAAGGTGGCGAGTTTCATTGATTCTGTCCCTTCGAGATGATGTGTCGACTTTTTTACGATCGTCACATATGCTCAACGTAGCACGGCGGAATTGATCTGCACAGAGCCTTTCCGGAACTTTTTTCAGACGCCACACAGCAGGAGGAACAGCATGGGCCACAAGACGATCAACCCGGAATCCCTTCCCAAACCGTCCGGGTTCGCGCACGGAGTTCTCGCCGGGAACACGGTGTTCCTGGGCGGTCAGACGGCGCTGGACAAGGACATGAAGATCGTCCCCGGCGGCATCGTGGAGCAGTTCACGCAGGCCTTCTCCAACGTCCTCACCACGCTCCGCGAGGCCGGTGGCCAGCCTGACGACCTGGTCAACGTGACCATCTTCCTCACCGACGTGGAGGACTACATGGCCCATGGACGCGAAATTGGCCGGATCTGGCGTGACATGGCGGGTTCGCAATACCCGGCCATGGCAGGCATCGGCGTCACCCGGCTATGGCAGGAAGAGGCGTTGATCGAGATCCAGGCCATCGCCGTGATCAGCGAACGCTGACCCGGGAAAGCAAAAGAGGATCCGGCCGACCACTTGGCCGGCCGGATCCTCCTGAGGTTCCCGGGCCTTTGGTTTTCTAGGCTGCTTCCGCTTCCTCCACCAGGGACATGGCGTACAGCTCTGCCAGCGGAGCGATCAGGCGGTGCACGCTGAAGAAGATCCGGCGCGCCTCGGGCCCCTGCCAGCCCGCCGGCAGGTACTCAAGAGGCAGGCCGGGGTCACGGTAGGGCAAGCGCCGCCACAGGGTCAGCATGGGCACGTAATAGCGGAAAGCGTCCCGGCGAAGCTCCTCCGAGGAAGAGGCCAGCGCCTTCTCGGGATCATCCCCCACCAGCGCCGTCCAGTCCTCCAGCGATCCGCCGTACGTGTCCATAAACTCGGAGATCTGCGACTCCAACGCCTCCAGGTCCCACCATTGGGCAACCTTCGCCCGCATGTCTGACTCCGACGAGTAGTCCCCGGTGAAAAACTCCACGTACTCGTCCAGCCCCCGCGATTCGAGCCGCTGCCTTGCGCCCTCCCGCACTCCGGAGGGAGCGATCCAGACACCCGCCCCCATGGAACCAAAACCCAGCCTCGTCAGCTCGGTGCGCAACTGGTGCCGCCTGTCCCGCATCGACTCCGGCACGGAAAAGATGGCCAGGACCCACGGGGCTCCGGTGGCTGCACGGTAGGGGGCGAAGATGCGTTCATCGCCCTCACTCACCAGCTTCAGTGAACGCTCGGAGAGCTCGTACCTGGCCACTCCCCCGTTCTTGACGCTCGTCAGGACGCCTTTGGCCTTCAGCCGCGAGACGGCCGAGCGGACGCCTGGCGCATCGTGGCCCAGCTCGCCCAGCATCTGGATCAGCACCGAAATGGGAAGCTGGCCGCCGCCGCGGCGCCCGTAGAGACCGTAGATCGTCAGGATGAGCTGCTGCTGGGGCAGGGGAGGAACAGGCACAGCAAGCATTCGGCCGGGTCTCGATTCTGTCAGGGTCACAGTCCTTCCAAGCATATTTCAAAGACTTGCCAACCCATTTTTAGTGACCCTTGAACGCTTCGGCAAGCCACCATGCACCACCGTCGGAAGCAATGCGGGCATCGATAACCAGCGGCATTTCCCGGGGCCCTGCAAGCCATTCCTCGACGCCGGCAAGGTCTCCCGCCGTACGGACCGTGAGCGCGGCAGCCCCATATCCGCGGGCGATCGAGGCGATATCCACCTGCGGAAACCGTACGACATCCAGGTCCTCGTCGTCGGCGTCGAAGTGATGGACCTCGGCACCGTAGGCGGAATCGTTGTAGACGATCGCCACCAGCGGGATTCTCTCGCGGACCAGCGTCTCCAGTTCAGCGATGGCCATAAGGAAACCTCCGTCGCCCGCTCCCAGGACGGGCAGCCGGTCAGGCCGGGCCTTGGCAGCACCAATGGCCGTGTACAATCCGAGGCCGATTGACTGGAACGCCTGGGTAAAGCAGAAACCGAACTCATCCGGCACGGACAAGTAGGTACTGGGATAGCCCATGAAGTTGCCGGAATCGACGGACACAATTCGCTCGGCCGGAAGGATCCGGTCAAGTTCCCGGCTCAGCACGCGGGGATCGATGGCCTCGGCGGTGGACAAATCCTCTGTTTGCTCCGTATTCCACCGCGCGTGGCGTGCGATGCGTTCCGCCATTTCCGGGGTCCGGAGTCCTACCTGGTTGTGGCCGAGCGACCGGAGCCTGGCCAGCACAGCCGCTGCTGTTTCGGCGCTGTCGCCCAGCACTCCGAGGTCAATGGGCCGGTTGGCTCCAAGGGCGCGGTCCTCAACGTCCACCTGGACTACTTTGGCCGTGGCACCGATCAGCGAACCGTGGCGCATGGTCCACATGTTCAGGGCACACCCCCACCCCACAATCAGGTCCGCTTCGGAAATGGTCGCGGCAGTAAACGGTGAGGAAAAGCCGCCGGAGATGCCCAGGTTGAACGGGTCGCCCTGGAACAGGCCATGCCCGACCGCGGAGGTTGCCACAAGTGCCCCCGAAGCCTCCGCAAGTGCCGCGATTTCCGGCCCTGCCGTGCGGCCACCGCGGCCGGCCACGAAGACCGGTCGCCGGGCGCTTCGAAGGAGCTGTGTCAGCTCGTCAACGGCCGCATCCGAGGGCGCGAACCGCTGCGGCGGAACCAGTGGCCCCGGCACGGAAGTGCCATCCGGCGCGGGCGCCGCCTGGACATCCGTGGGCAGGGACAGCACCACCGTCCGGCGCTCGTTGACCGCCGTCCGGTACGCCCGGACGGTGTCGGCAACGGCGCTGTGGGGTGAATGGATCCGCTCGGCCACCGCGCCGACACTGCGGGCCAGTGCGTCCTGGTCGATTCTGAAGTTTGAACCTACGGCGGAAGCGGCCGTATCGGCAGTGACGACGATCATGGGCGTGCGGCTCTTGGCGGCTTCGCCGATTCCGGTCACCGCGTTGGTCAGCCCGCAGCCCTGATGCGTGGAGACGACGCCCACTTTTCCGGACATCCGCCCGTAGGCATCGGCCATTGTGGCAGCACCGCCTTCATGACGGGCCGCGGTGTATGGCACTCCGGCCCGGCGCAACGCATTGGTCACCACAAAATTCCCGCTGCCCACCACGCCGAAGATGTGGCCCACGCCGAGCCGGGCGAGCGTATATCCGACGAGTTCGCTGACATTGGTGGCTGCAAGGGCAGCCGAATCGTCTTGGGTAACCACGTCACTGCCTCCCAACCTGCTGGTGATAACAGTCATTGTCTCTTCTCCTCCTGGGGACAGTGCGCGGAAGGGATAGCCGGCGACGTCGATGGCGCGGGCAAGGTTCCGCTCTATAATGATGGTATAGCTCAAACTTTACGAGCGTCAAGAACCTGAAACATGATGGGAGCCGGGTGCGCCCTCAGAGGGCGGCATCGTGAGGCGGCACTGCTGCGGGGACGGTGACGAGGAGTTCGCGCCGGATCTCCTCGCCCACCTCGCGGAGTTTCCCGGCGAGCAGTTCGGCGTTGGGCGCCAGTGGCCTGTCCGAGTGGAGCAGGATGCCAACCTGCTGGGCGAGTCCGGCGAGGTGGAGCTCGAGCATCTGCAGGCCCGGTTCCGCCACGGCCATGGACTCCGGCATCAGGGCGAGGAATCCGGCCTCTGCCACGAGCGTGCGCAAGGTGGCAGGGGTTCCGGATTCCACCCGCTGGCCGGGAGGGGTCAGGCCGGCGCTGCGAAAGTTCTCCTCGAGTTCGTCACGCAACGGCGTATGCGCCAGCGGCACTACCCAGGGGTACCGGACGAGGTCCTTCAGTGCGACCTCCGCAAGGGCATGCACGGGATGGCTGCGTGCGGCAACAACCCGGAATTCCTCCCGATACAAGGGGACAAGCCGCAGCCGGGATGTACTGGGATGCTCAGTAACCCGGCCGACGAGCAGGTCGAGATCGCCGTTTCCCAGCTCCTGTATAAGGGCTTCTGGCGGCGCCTCCCGGAGCAGCACCTCCACCCGTGGCCTGTCAGCCGTGAAGCGGGCCACGGCCCGCGGGATCAGCAGGTTCGCGCCGGTAACGTGGGCACCCACCCGGACCACTCCTGCTTCCGGATCGGTCAGCTCATCCACCCGGCGGCGCAATGTACCCACGTGACCGACAATTGCCTTAGCATGCTCGAGACACACCTGCCCGGCCGGTGTGGGTACCATGCCGCGTCCGGTCCGCTCGAACAGCGGCGCTCCGACCGCTTGCTCGGCTTCCCGTAAGGCCCGACTCAAGGCCGGCTGCGTCAAATACAGTTCTTCCGCAGCCCGGACCAGGCTCCCTTGTTCTGCAATTGCAAGCACGATCACAAGATGACGCAGCTTCAAATGGGTGGTCAGCAGCGCCCGCAGGTCCATCTCTTTATCCTACGGGCTCGCCCTCCAGGCAATCAGCGCGCAGCGGCCGCAGCGGTCTGGCGTGGAATCGCGACTTCCCGGTCCCACTGGGCTGCCTCGCGGCCGGCCGCCTTGAGCACCTGCTTGCGTACCTTGCCGTTCTCGGTCTGGGGCAGTTGATCCACCACGCGCAGGAAGCGCGGGATGGCAAACGACGCCAGACGCGGACCGCAGAAATCACACAACTCGGTGAAATCGACCGGCTCCCGCAGGATGAGTGCTGCCATGACCTCATCCTCCCCCAACTCCGAATCGACGGCATATACGGCGGCGTCCTGGATGGCAGGATGCTGCCGCAACACCTGCTCAACTTCCACGGAGGAGATATTCTCGCCGCGGCGGCGGATAACATCCTTGATCCGATCAACGAAGCGCACCCATCCGTCCTCGTCAAGGACAACCCGGTCTCCGCTGTGGAACCACAGGTCCTGCCAGGCCTTCGTTGTTGCGTCGGCCATGGCATGATATCCGGTAGCCATGGCGTAGGGCTGGTCGCTGCGGATCAACAGCTCCCCGGGCACGCCGGCGGGAACGGGCACGCCGTCGGAGTCCACCACCCGGATGGAGAATCCGGGCCGCAGCCTGCCTACATAGCCCGGGCGCCACTGATCCGGAGCTGATCCAATTACGGAGTTCGTCTCCGTGGAGCCGTAACCATCCAGCAGCAGCACTCCAAACCGCTCCCGGAAAGGTTCAACCAGCCGGGCAGGGGTTGCCGGAGAGAGCGCCAGCCGGATCCCGTGGTCCCGATCACCGGGCCCCGGATCCTTGCCGGCGAGTATCCCCACCATGGCCCCCAGAAGATACGTCACCGTGGCTCCTGCAGAAGAGGCGTCAGCCCAAAACCGCGATGCGGAGAACCGCGGGCCCAGAACATACTCGGCGCCGCTTTCGATGGCCTGCATGAAGGCGTTGAGAGCGTTCGTGTGGAACAGCGGCAGGCAGGTGTACAGGACGTCATCCGGCCGGAGCCCCAGCTGGTCTGACATGTTGACCGCCCACCAGTAAAACTGGCCTTGCGGGCACAGCACACCCTTGGAAACCCCAGTGGTTCCTGATGTGTACAGGATGGCTGCAGTGTCGGCCGGAGCGCTGACCACTGCCGGCACGGCAGGCCCCGGTTCCGGCAGCGGTTGCACCTCGAAGGGGGCATCGAGTTCGGGAGCAGGTCCGTCAATGACCCAGACTGCGGCGAGGCCAGCTGGCGCCACCGCGGCGATGTGAGGCAGCAGTTCGGCTTCGACCACAGCCAGTTCGGCCTGGGAGTTCTCCAGCACGTGCCGCAGCTGTTCCCCGCGGCTGGCTGTATTCACAGGCACGGCCACGGCACCAATCCAGGCACAGCCGAGGATCAGGTCCAGCAGCTCCGGCCGGTTGGAGGACATCAGTGCCACTGTCTGTCCGCGCTCGATTCCGGCGCTGCGCAGCATTCCTCCTGCAGTGGCGGCGGCGTCAACCATTGCCTGGCTGTCGCGGCGTACGTTGCCGCAGCGGAACAGGGGTGCCGTGGGAGATTTCCGGGCGCGTTCAAGCAGCATCTCCGGGATGGTCAGCGGACGCTGGCGCCGTTCAGCGAGTGTCGTAGTCATGAGTGGTCCTCATTCACGGTTGAGTGGACAGGTATGTAGGCGTGGACGCCGGAAGTGGTGTTGGGGTCATTGGTCAGGGGCACATTTTGGCCCGTTTCGGCGCCGGGGCCGGTCAGGCGGGCGATGACCCTTGGCCCGCCGTCGATGCTCAAGGTTGCCAGGACAACACCGTCAGAGAGGGTGGTGGTTTCCTCCAGCGTCCCGTGTCCCACTGCAACTGTTGAGAAGCTGTCCCCGCCACAGAAAGGACAAAAGAGGCGGGCCGGGAAGAGGAGGGTGCTGCAGCTCCGGCACTCCTGAACTATGGCGCTCATGACGCAGCCTCCAGCACCGACATGGTGGCACAGGCGCCATAGCGGTACAGGACCATGCCATATCCGCTGACCACAGCATGGCGGGCGGAAACCTGACGTTCTCCTGCAGCGCCCATCAGCTGGCGGGCTGCCTCAACGAGCCCGTGCATCCCGCCGGCGGCTCCTGCCTGTCCCGCGGAGAGCTGACCTCCGGAGGTATTGACCGGCAGGTCCCGGGTGGCAATGCGCCGCTTGATGAAACCCGCAGGGTGATCATCAGCCGGCAGAACGCCGAGGTCCGCCAGCTGCGCCACCACCATGGAGGGGTAATCGTCGTAGACGCAGGCGAGGCCGATATCCGCCGGGCCGATTCCGGCTTCTTCCCATCCTGCACGGGCGCACGACCGGAGGCCGGTTTCCAGCCCGCCACCGGACTGCTGGTCTGCATTGTAGGACGCCCGCACCGTGAGCACCTTTGCACGGGGTGTGCCGTTGCCCGGGTCAGCCACGAGGACGACGGCGTCGGCTCCGGTTACCGGAGGCACGCAGTCGTAGCGACCCAAGGGCGTGGCGACGGCCGGCGCATTGAGGTATTCGTCCATGGTGAGGGCTTTCCGGTAGACAGCCCCGGGATTGTCCACGGCCCATTCGCGTTGGGCGATAACGATTCGTCCGTAATCTTCACGGGTAAGTCCGAGCGCCTCCATCTGCCGGGTGGTGAGCATCGCAAACAGGGCGTTGGGTCCCTTCATCGGCAGTGGCGCAAGGTGGTCCTGGGTCGCACGGTTGTAGCTGGCAACCAGCCGTGAGAATGCCGGACCGTCCATCAGGTCCCCTGCAGCAAGAACGATGACTTTGGCATCACCGGCCTCGATCGCCCGCACCGCATGCTGGAGCATGCCGCCGGCACTTGCCCCGCCGTTCGTATCCTGCATCAGCCAGGTCAGGCGAAGGCCCATCCGCCAGGCCAAGTCAATGGCATGGTCGGGGTTAAGCGTGAAGCTGGAGACCGCGAACCCGTCAACGTCACCCGGGGTGAGACCTGCTTCTCGCAATGCGTTGCGGACGGCACGAGCGATAACCTGGGATGTTTCCGTCCCCGGTTGGGGGTGGCGGGTGTAAGGCGATTGACCTGTTCCGATAATGGAGACCGTCACTTCGGTCCTTTCTGGGGTGACTGCAAGCAAAGAGCGGGACGAAACGGACGATTAGGAGACAGTCTCAGCCGGCTGGCCCATTTCCTGACGCTGATCATCATGCTTTTTCCGGCCGCGCGCAGCAGCCACCGCTATCAGGGTCACCAGCACCATGCCAGTGAGGTACAGCGACACCGGCGCGGAGGAGTTGAAGTTCAACAGCAGGGCCGTGGCGATCATGGGGGCTACCCCGCCGGCGAACACGGCAGCGATTTCGTGGGCAATCGCCATGCCGGAGTACCGGACTTCGGCGGAGAACAGCTCATGGAAGAACGCAGGCTGGGTTCCGATCATGGCACCGTGGCAAACACCGTTGGCGATAAGGAAGGCAAGGATCACCACCACAGGGGTGTTGGCATCGATCATTGCAAAGAACGGGAAGGCCATCACACCCATACCCACGGCACCAAAGGCGTACACGGGGCGCCGGCCGATGCGGTCAGAGAGGTATCCGAAGAAGATATAAGCGCCGAACGAGACCAGCATCGACACCGCCACGGCCAGGAGCAACAGCCCCTTGTCTACTCCTACGTGGACGCCGTAGACGATCGAGAAGGAAAGGAAGATGTACGAGCCGCCGTTTTCAGCGACGCGAAGGCCCATAGCAATGAGGATTTCGCGGGGATGGGCCCTTATCGCATCCAGCGCGGGGACACGGCGCTCGGGACGGCTCTCGCGGACTTCGGTGAACTCTTTGGATTCGGGAAGCTTGAGGCGGATGTAGGCGCCCACACCCAACAGAACGATGCTGACGAGGAACGGCAGACGCCAACCCCATGCCAGGAACTCCGGTTCGGGCATCAACTGGACCAGGAAGAAGGCCAGGGAAGACAGCACGAAGCCGAGCGAGATGCCGCCCTGGCTGAAGGCTGCGAGCATGCCCCGGCGTGAGTTGCCGCTGTTTTCGCTGATTATCAGAACGCCGCCCCCCCATTCGCCGCCGGCGGCGATGCCCTGAAGGATTCGAAGGACGATGAGCAACACTGGCGCCCACACCCCAACCTGGGCGTAAGTGGGCAGCAAGCCCATCAGCATGGTGCTGATCCCCATGATTGTCAGTGTCATGACCAGCGACTGCTTGCGCCCCAGCTTGTCTCCGATGTGGCCGAAAATTATTCCACCCAAGGGGCGGGCGGCGAACCCGACAGCGAATCCGGCAAAAGCCGCCATGGTGCCCACGAGCGGGTCTGTGTCGGCCGGGAAGAACAAACGGCCAAAAACGATGGCCGAGGCCGTGGCGTACAAGAAGAAGTCGTACCACTCGAGCGCATTGCCGACGAGTGAGGCAACAACGTACTTGCGGACCCCGGGACGTTGTCCCTGCGATGGGGTTTGGGGATGTGACATTGTTGCTCCTTAGTGCTGCTGAAACTGTGGCAATTGACGGCCAGCCCGATTTCACGTCCCGGCCTTGTCCCTGCTGATCTGGCGTGCGCCCCCCGCGAGCGGGTTGGTAAATGTGACGGGCGTTACGTTGATTTATTTCAGTGTCCCTCCCGGGGCGGGCCCCGTCGAATGCCTATATCGCCAGGGTCTATGCAGGTTCCGGTAAGGCAGTCGGATATGCGGCAGTAGGTGTTCCGGACCAGACAGGGCGGTGCTAACGTCGCAGCCATTGGCCCTTGCGTACGCGCCGCGGGCAGCCACGCAATCCTCTGGCCTCCGCTGGGGTGAACACTTTAGGAGCTCTCATGGAACTAAACGCTGTGAATGACGCCCGGCAGGTTGGCTTGGCCCGCCTGCTTGGTGATCTTGGCACCAAACGAACCGGCGTAGTGGACCTCACTACTCCGCTCTCGGCCGCCACGCCCACACTGGAGTTACCGGCACCGTTTGCGAATCTCATTGATTTCTCGCTCGAGGAGGTCTCCGCGTACAACGAGCCAGGGCCCTACTGGAAGCACCACAACATTCATACGGGTGAGCACATCGGCACTCATCTGGACGCCCCGGTGCATTGGGCCACCGGGCGCGACGGCAAGGACGTCGCCCAGATCGAGCCAGCCCGGTTAGTAGGCCCGGCCCTTGTCCTGGACGTCACTGCAGAGGCAGCCTCCGACCCCGACTTCCTGCTGGACGTTCACCACATCCGCGCATGGGAGTCGGAGTATGGATCCCTGCCAGAGGGTGGCTGGCTCCTCGTTCGTACCGGGTGGGACAACCGCTCTCAAGACCGTAAACGCTTCCTGAACAAGGATGAACAGGGCAACCCCCACTCCCCCGGATTTACAGTCGAATGCGCCCAATGGATTGCAGAAGAATCCGGGTTGTCCGGAATCGGCGTGGAGACGGTCGGCATTGACGCCGGCGCAGCCGCCGGACAACAGCCCCCCTTCCCGGCCCATCACTTCCTGCTGGGAAATGATAAGTATGGCATCACTTCGCTGCGGAATCTGGCGCAGCTTCCGCCAGTCGGCGCAGCGCTCATCGTGGCCCCGTTGCCGATCGTCGGCGGAACCGGCAGCCCGGCCCGCGTGCTCGCCCTAGTTGACGCAAACCAGATGCATTGATCAGGAGGACACCGGGGGCGTTCAGTGGCGTGGGCTGACATGAAGAAGCCCGGCGCCGGGCTGCTGCCCCAAGCGGACCGTGCTCTGGAGTGGATCCGTGACTATGGAGACAAGGACGGCGACGGTTTCATCGAGTACGAGCGCCTCAATCCCCAAGGGCTGATCAACCAAGGCTGGAAGGTCGCTGGTGTGGTTAGTTCCGTACTCGATGACGAGTTGATCAATGACGGTCGCCTTCTTGTCCAGATGTCAGGCTGCAGCACAACCCAACCTGACTCGGAGCGGCCTGACGTGGGAGGACTCGGCCTGTGGGGTGGAGCTCTGGATTGTTCTCCGACGTCCGGCCAGTTTTACATCAGGTGACATGGCCGCCCACTGCCCAAAATAGACTTCATAAGGTGTGCAACTCCATTGACTTTCCGTGTTTTCGAACTTCCGGCGACTGTCAGGGTGGATTCTGAGAACATCATGGAGCCACTGTCAGGGAAGCGGAATTTCGCTCTATTCTGATGCCAGCGCGTGAGAGCGGCGCGTGCCCTCTCCGAGAAATGCAAATTAGGACGATCGCCCGAAACGAGTAGGCCACCACTATCGGGGTGGCCACCCGAGGCCGGCTTCGGGCTGTCATGCCGCAAGGATCTTTATCGGTTGAGGGATGCCTTGGGTCCACTCACAACCACCTCATCGTCACGGAGGCCTTTCTTCATAAGGGCAATTGCGCTGTTGTGCGCAGTTCTTCGGCTGTCGCAGTGCCGAATCCGAAGAACTCGAGGTAAGCGGGGATCATCTCGAACAGCATGTCGCTGCCCACTTGAACTGTGCATCCCTTCTGCTTGGCGGCCTGCAGGAATGGGGTCATTCCGGCCTTCAGCACGACGTCCCCGACATAGGAGCCGGGGGTGATCCGGTCGATGTCGACAGGCACGGGGTCACCGTCCTTCATGCCGAGCGGGGTGGCGTTGACGATCAGGTCGTAGCCCTCGGGATCTTTGGACCCCATGGCGATCTGCACGTCAGGGTAGTGCGCGCTGATGCGCTGGGCGAGCGTTTCGGAGGCGCCTGTATCGGGGTCGAACAAGCCGATGCCGGCAAGTCCGAGGCCGGCCAGTGAGGCGGCGATCGGCGAGCCCACGCTGCCGTTGCCGACGACCAGGGCCCGCTTGCCGTGAGGGTCGAATCCTTTGCGCAGGGCGCCGCGGACGAAGCCTGCTCCGTCGAACTGCTCGGCCAACAGTGATCCGTCATCTCGCCTGAGGACGGCATTGGTGGCACCGGCGATCTGGCAGTTGGGCTGTGTCCCCGTCCGAGGTCTGAAGCGGGATCCGGACGGCGAGCACGGAGCGCATGTGACTGGCGGTCATGGCTGCGATGAATCTTGGCCACTTGGTCTCCGCCCGTGTGTCCACGACTTCGGCGGCCCGTCCTGTCAGCGCAGCCTTGATGCAGGGGCCCTCGTTGGTCGCATACTGGACCTCATCCAACGCCGCCGTCTCCGGGTCACTGCTGGCAATCGTCATCGGACGGCGCTTCCGCCACACCGTCACACTGCAGTGCGCCGACTCTTCCCCATTGGCAAATTCCGCGCCCGCAATCTACACCAGGCCCTGCAGGAAAACGCGGAGGTCGGCGCTGTCAAGGAGCGCCTCGATGAGGGCGCCGAGGCCCGCGCCGGTCAGCCCGTCATTCATCAGTTCCTCCAGTTGGGAAGATATTGCCTCGAAGGTATGGGCCTCACAGTTTGCGCTAGGGATTAGGTGAGTTGGACAGCTGGCATCCTTTGGGCAGGAGAATTGTTGGCTCCAACGATCTGCGCGCGGTAGTTTCAACAGCTCTTGCCACCGCGCGGGTTACGTCGCGGTCCTGCCGGTCCGGGACTACCTGATCACGCCACAGGTGCTTCTCCGCGGCAATGTCGGCTATGGCACCCGCTGCCGCGATCTTCATGTCCAACGTGATGCACTTAGATCCGCCGTCAAGGGCACCCTGAAATGTGCCTGGGAACGCGAGAAACTTGTTGATCCGAGTGGAAAACACGGGCTTCCCGGCCCCATCTGTCGGCTCCCTGGAGGGTGCAACCCAGGGATGCGACGGAACGAGTTCAAGAACAACGGCCTCGCGGGCCAGCCCTTCAAGGTGCAGTTTAGTCATTGCCTCACCATCTGATGCGATAACGGCGTCTGCTCCGTTGACCGCTTCCTTCAATCCGCCTGTCCGATTACCCGGGTTGGTGAGCCATGCTAAATCATCCTGCACGGCATTCAACTCACTACGGTCCCGGGAAACAATGCCTTGGGAGTCCACGAGAATAATGTCGGCGGTGCCCCGGGCGAGGAGAAGCTCAGCTATCCCCGTGCAAGCGGGGCCATCTCCTGCTACGACCACTTTGAGTTGCCCAACTTTTCGGCCCCTCAATCGAGCAGCATTAATCAGCGCAGCATAGGCAACGATGGCAGATCCGTGTTGCTCATTATGCATAACGGGAATTTGCAGTTCGTTATTCAAGATAGTTTCTATCTCATAGCATCGTGAGGCCGAAATGCTGTCGAGACAAATGGCATCAACGTGGTGACTGATCTGCTTTACACTGTCGACGAACTCAACCAGATTTTGACTCCCAAAAGTTATCGGGAGCAGTTGCAATTCACCACAAACCCAGGAGCGGGCTTGCCTTGCCGCCTTGCCGGGCCCGGAGTCGCCGCTCCGTGCGCCGGGGCCACTGATGCGCGACCGCCTGTCGCTGACCACCGCCACCTTTCGCAGGTTTCTATCGCGGTCAGTGGAGTGGCACCCCGAGACAGCCCAGCCATTCTCAAGAAGGCCCCCCCCCTGCCTCCATCCGCACGAAGGGTTTGGGAATGCCTCGGCGATGTTCATGCATGGCCCACGATTCTTTCACTTTCTCGGCTTTCACTTTGCTCTCAAGGGCTATCGGTAGTCCTACATCTGGATTACGGAAGATGTAGAACTTCTGTTCCAGAAGACCGTTTGGACTTGGTTGACCGGCTTCTTCTGCCAACGCGCCTTCTTCATCGCAGACATCTGGAGCTCATCGGCGGATCTTGTCGGCATCTCGAGTGGATTTCTCTGGTTGCCTCAAAGGGCTAAAGAATCTAGGAAATGCTCGATCGCGGCAACTACTTCGGCACTCTTTTGCTCCATAAGAGGGATCCGACCACCTTCAACTTCCACGATCTGAACAGATTTTGCGTTTGAATATGCGGCCGCGATCTTGTGGGTGTGCGGGTAAGAGACCGGGTCTTCAGTGGGGGCGAGCAACAGGATTGGAGCTGTGACGAGCCCAACGCGGTTTTCCATGACATACCGTGCGCAAGCACGGTGGCCCTCGGCTGGGTCGACGCCTGGCGCCAGCGCATCCCGAATGAAGCGGTCCAGGAGATCAGGCCGCCCCTCCGGATAGAAGGAGTACCGCTTCGCCCACAGTTGCTTGAGATGCTCACCGTCCTCCTGCCCGGTGACCACGTCTACGCCTTTGCCCGGGGACGTGCTTTCGCTCATTTGGCGGGTGGTGCGAAAAAGCGAATCGGCGAAGGCCCCGGCTGACAGGACTGACGCCGAGACGCGGTCAGGCAAGGCGGCAGCAACCTCGGAGGCCACAAACATTCCTGTGTGATGACCGACTAAAGTGAAGCGCTCCAATTGAAGGGCGTCGGCGAGTGCGATCACACCAGCTGCGTACTGCTCAATGGTCTGAGGGCAGCCTGGCGCGGGTTTGGCGGACATGCCGAATCCGTACATGTCCATCGCTATCACCCTGCGTTTCGCCGCCAGCAGTGGGTGCACCTCGCGGAACTCATCAAGAGAACGCGGCGTCTGGTGAAGCAGGATCACAGCTTCACCTTCACCTGCCTCGGCGTAATGCAACTGACCGAGTGGCGTCTCGGCGTACCCGTAGCGGAGTGTTACTTCGGACATGGATTTCCCTTCGATGTTTGCTGTCAAGCATCGCCCTGCTGTTACTGCTCTACACAGCGAGTGGTCCGCTCACCGGACCGCTCGCGTAGGATCCGTGGTTAAATAATGAACAATCTGGATAGCGGCTCGAACCGCTGCGCCATCATGGACTAGGAGAATGCAAGTGAGTACTGTGCAGCGAAACGTCCAAGCACCGGGACGGCCGGACGTCAGTCAGCCCGACTCTGTACTCTCGAAGGCACATCTGTTGCTGAGCGCGTTTAGGCAGGGTGTTTCGACGCTGGGGTTAACGGAGCTTAGCCGCCGTTCCGGCGTCTCTAAAGCCAGCGCGCACCGGCTTGCTACGGAACTGGTGGAACTGGGCTATCTCACGCGGACTCTTGGCGGCTACCAGTTGGGTTTGCAAGTGTTCGAATTGGGTCGAATGGTCCCCGGTCCAGCGATCCTCCGCGACGTAGCGCGACCAGCAATGCAGGATCTCCGGGTTGTGACTCGTGGAATCGTGCACCTCGCGGTCCCTGAGGGTGGCGAGTGTGTGTATCTCGACCGAATCGCTGGACGGAACGAAGTCGTGGTCATCAGTTCCGTAAGTGACCGTGTCCCGTTTCATACGACCGCGTCAGGTCGTATCTTCCTGGCACACTCGGATCCGGGCACGATAGATCAGCTTGACACCGCCGGTCTGGCGGCACTCGGTGCGCGCAACCAAGCTGAGGCTACCGCTATATTGGCGGGGATCCGGACGCGTCGCTATGCGGAAGAGCGATCGACATGCTTCCGGGGGGCCAAGGCGCTGGCAGTTCCGGTTGTCTACCCGGATTCGGAGCAGGTGGTTGCAGCAATCTCTGTCACTGTGCCTCTTGAGCGTCGTGACGAGCAGGATTTGTTGCGCGCTCTGTGGGCAACGTCGAGCGATATCAGGGGGGGTCTCCTGCGGACGTACGACGACAGCATGCCGTATCAGTCAACGAAAAGCCACCACTAGCTGTCAGGCGAAATCAAAGGCCAATCCGCCCAACGGACCAGGCACTTCCGTTCGACCCACACGGTAGGGAGAGTGGGGGCATGGACGAAAAAGCCACCACCATCGACACCCTCGTCAAGCGCATCGAGATCCTTGAGGCTGAAGCGGAAATCCGTTTGATACAGGCCCGCTACATGTTCCTCTGCGACACGCCATGTCCGGAGTTCGGGGTGGAAAGCGATCAGCAGCGTATCGAACTAATACTCGACCTGTACACCGAGGATGCGGTGTGGGAGGGGGTAGGCGAATACTACGAAAACCAGTTCGGCCGTTGCGTCGGGAAGGAAGAGCTGCGCGCTCATCTGAACCGGTTCTGGGCATCCGACCAGGACCCGAAACTCCTGCTGAACGCGCACTTTCTGACCTCAGAGCAGATCCACGTTCACGGCGACGAAGCGGACGGGCAGTGGATCCACTTTCAACCGTGGCTCTTCACAGACGGAACGTCTCTGATCCGGAGCAGTCGACTCAACAACGCCTTCCGCAAGGTCGACGGCGTGTGGAAGATCGCCCGAACCCGTACAGAGAACGTCGCGATCGTCGACCTTCCGAAGTTCTTCGCCACGAGCTACCCCGGCACGTCTGTGCTCATGAAGCCTGCGGAAACGAACCAAAGCACCAACCCCATCCAAGTAGACGCATAACCGGTTGCACCTCTACCGGAGCTGGGCGAAAAACGGCCAACAAGCGCCGATATAGGCCAGCAGCCGCTCAGACCTTCATGGTTCCCGCGACGATGAAGGCAGCTTGACCCAGGAAACGTGCACCCTTCTCTAACCGTATCGGCGACGACGAGGTGTTCCGGCCGTGGACACCCGCCCTGGTCCCGGTGCCCCTGATGCCAGTGAGCCGGCAGACGACGGCTGAGCCTGCGTGCTGGCGCTGCTGCAGGACCAACCGCAGACGGAGTTCGACAATGATGTCTCATTACTGGTGAAGAGGGTTCGCAACAATGGCCGCCAGGTTTGTCTGGAAGGGACGAGTCTTAGAGGTGCCGCTCAGCCCACGCCGCTGCACGCAGCGCCTGGATTTCGGTTGCGGCAACAACCTGGAATCCCAGGGGAAGGCCGCTGGCGTTGCGGAGGCCCGGGACGGCGACGGCAGCCAACCCCAAAGCCTGCCAGGCGCGGCTCAGGACAGGATCTCCGGTGTTTGTGGTTCCGAGCGGTGCAGACCCAGGGGCGGCGGGACCGATAATGGCATCGTGATGCGCAAGTACTCGGTCAACGTTCCGGCGCGCGTCGGTCACCAATCGTCTTGCTTCCGTGTAATGTGCCTCGGGCATCGAGGATCCGGTCGTGAGGAGGGTAGCAAGGGGTTCACTGAGCTGGTCGATGTGTTCAAGTTCCGCGGCGCGTTCCCGCGAAGCTTCATAAGCCATGACAACCCGGTGGGCGGCCGTCACGTCGGCGATCAGCGCCTCATCCGGAAAGGGGTGGATTTGTGCTCCATTTTCGGAGAACGAAGCGCACGCGGCGGACATGGCCGTGCTCATCTCATCGGTGACCACCCCTAGCGGGTCGGCGGTCCAGAAGGCAATCCGTGGTGCCATCATTTTCCCCGGCAGATCTGGTTCCCCGCTGAGGGCCGACCACGCCAGTGAAAGGTCGGACGCAGTGGCGGCGAATATGCCATGTGCATCCAGGCTCGAGCTGAGGCCAACCACGCCAGTGAGTGGAAACTGCCCGTTTTTCATGACCAGTGAGGCCACGCCGCAGTATGACGCGGGTCGGGTGACCGATCCGGCGGTTTGTGATCCGATTGCGATCGGTACCTGGCCTGCAGCCACCGCCGCTGCAGAGCCGCTGGAGGATCCCCCTGGTGTGTGATCGAGATTGGCCGGATTCCGGGTGGGGCCGGGCTTAAAATAGGCAAACTCGGTAGTTACCGTCTTGCCCACTGGGATGGCCCCTGCAGACCGCCAGGCTTCGACGATCGTTGCGTCCTTCAGTGCCGGCTTGGCCGCTGTGCGTAGGACTGAGCCGCACCGGGTGGGCATGCCTGCGAGATCGATGATGTCTTTCACCCCCATGGGGACACCTCGGAGCGGCCCGACGCCAGTAATTGCGGGGGTCGGCACTAGATCGACCCAAGCCTGCACAGCGGAGTCAGTCTCACGGATGCGGTTCAGTGCCCGTTGCGTTCCTTCTTCGGGACTTGTACGGTGCGCCGCCAAGTCCGCCACGAATTCTCGAAGGGACCACGGCTGCAGTAGGTTCATTCGTCACCCCAGGCTGCGTCCGCTTCCCAGTAGTCCATGCCATTGGCGCTCTTCAGGTGACGCCACTCCGAGGTCCGTAGGAGGGTGGGCTCAACAGTTGCTGTCACCTCGTCCGCAGCATCGGGACCATCAGCCGGCACCCCCCAGTGAACCCAGTTCAGTTCGAGGCCGCTTGCCTCCCGCACGAAGAGGTCAACATGTTTCCACCCGTAGCCGTAGGTGTCGTTGTAGCAAGTGAGGGTCATATGAGGTCGCGGATCAGCCATAGACCCATGCCATCGCAAATCTGCTTGCTGCACGAGCCAGTGGTTCGCTCAGCGGTCCAACCCCTGCGCTTGATCGGCCCTGATGCCTAACCATGGGGTTATCAGATTGCGAACGAGGAGGACCACCATGGGCAGCATGCGTACATCGTCGAAGGAGGAGATGTGGGATGCGGTTCTTGCAGAGCTCGCAGAGCGTCGTCAGGAATTCCATGTTCTTGGCTACGTACCACGCGATTTCATCGAGAAGTTTTTTCCGCTGGGGCTCTACCGTGCCGCGACTCCAATACAATTCGGCGGGGTCGTTATGCCTCCTGCGGACTTCCTGAGGAGCATCGAACGCATAGGCCGGATTGACGGCTCTACTGCCTGGGTCGTGGCGTTTGCGTCGAGCAACACCTATTGCGGGGCCCTTCCGCTCGAAACGCAGGCCGAAATCTACAAGAACGGCCCTGACGTTGTCTTCACTGGCGGCCTGTTCCCCATGCAGAAGGCTGAACGCACTCCTGGAGGTTTCCGGGCCACTGGTCGCTGGAAATTTGCCAGCGGATCCATGGCTGCGGACTACATCAGCGTAGGGCTGCTTGACGATTCCGCAGGGGGCAAACCTCGAGCTGCGGTGCTTCCCGCCGACAAGGTCAAAATCGTTCAGGACTGGGACGTGAGCGGTATGCGCGCCTCCGGCTCGTTCGACACCGTCGTCGAAGACCTTGAGATTCCCCTGGAATGGACCTTCATCCGCGGGGGCGAGTCACTCATTGACGAGCCGCTTTTCCGTTACCCGCTCATCGGATACCAGGCTCAATGCCATGCGGCCATTGGTCTCGGAGTCGCCCAGGGTGCTCTTGATTACGCGCAGTCTGCCGGCTCATACCGGGGAATCACAGGGGCCCCGCCGGTGGGGGAACGCGCCTACTATCGCGTCGAGTTCGCTAAGGCATTCGTTGCTCTCCAGTCAGCACGTTCATACCTCCTTGATGTCGCGGAGGAAGTGTGGGAAACGGTGAGCAAAGGGCAGGAAGTGACCGACGATCAGAAGGCCCGCGTCCGGCTTAGCGCCGTCAACGTGTCAGATACCGCGAGCCAGGTGGTGCACGACGTAGCGAAGGTCTCCGGCGCTGCAGTCATCAACAACTCGCATCCACTGCATCCGATACGGATGGATGCCCAAGTCCCGCAGCTGCACGCATCACTCAGCCAGCACATGTACGACGACGCAGGCGCCGTACTACTGGGTTTGCAGGCCACCACTCCCGGATTCCTGTGACATCAAATCCTGTTGCCCACCACCCATCAACACTGGAGCACTAAGACCATGACCATTGAATTCACCTCAGAGAACATTCATGACGTACATCCAGCAGACCTTGTCCAGGCTGACCGTGTGGCCGCACGGGTCTATACCGACCCGGAAATCTTTGAACTCGAGATGAAAAACATCTTCGAGAAGACTTGGATCTGGGTCGCGCATGAGAGCGAGCTTCCCAGTCCCGGCAGCTTCAAATCGACTTACGTCGGCCGGAACCCGGTCATCGTCACCCGGGACCGCAAGGGGACCTTCAACACTTTGGTCAACCGGTGCCGCCACCGTGGCGCCAGCCTCTGCGAACAGCGCACAGGAAAGTCCAATGGATTCACCTGTCCCTACCACGCCTGGTCTTACGGCCTTGACGGAAAGCTTCGTGGCATCCCATACCCCGAGGGATACGAGGGGGTTATCAAAAAGGAGGAGATGAGCCTGCAGAAGCTTCGTACCGAGAGCTACCGCGGCATCATCTTCGCGACATTCAATGCCGAAGCAGAGCCCCTCGAGGAGTTCCTCGGCGACGCCAAGGTCTGGATAGACCGCTTCCTGCAACAGGGTGGCGACTACCCGATCAAGGTCATTGGAACCCACCGCTTCAAATACAGCGGCAACTGGAAGATCCAGCTGGAGAACACGAGCGACGGATACCATTTCCCCATCGTGCACCGATCCTGGATGGCCACGGTTGACGCGGAAACAGCCAACATGCTCAGCTTCATGACCGACCCCGCCTCGACGTGCCACGACCTGGGAAATGGCCACTCCGTCATGCACATGGTGCCCGAGCACATGGATCTGGGCGCCGACGACGGAACCGAACCGCTCCAACCGCGCTTTGACGACCTGGTCGCCGAACTGAAAGCGGCCGGCGTTGACGACAGTCAGATTCGAAAACAAGTACACGCCATGCACGGCACAGGTTCGAACCTCGTTCTCTTTCCCAACATCGGGCTCTCTTCAGCGTTTTTCCGCGTGCTGCGGCCAATCAGCGCGAACGAGACGATCATCGAACACCTTGCCATCGGCCCCGACGCGCCACCTGAAATCGCCGGCCCGGTGAGCCGTGAACGGCTGCGCGTCCACGAACATTTCCAAGGCCCGTTCGGCTTCGGTACCCCCGATGATGCAGAGGGATGGGACCGCGTGCAGCGAGGAGCGCAAGCATCTCCGGAGATGCCGATCTTGGTCAACCGAGGGCTGAACCGTGAGGTCAGCACTTCCGAAGGCTGGCCCACCTCACACAGCACCGACGAAACCGGCATGCGAGCCGCCTACCAGATGTGGAAGAAGATGATTAGCAATGACTGAAGCCGTAACGATTTCAACCCCGCTGAACACCCCAATCGACGACGCCCGGGTCGTGCGGGCGATCCAGCTGATTTGGCGCGAAGCCGACCTGCTTGACCGCAAGGATTACATCACCTGGAACGAGCTGTACGCCGACGAAGGCATCTACGTCATCCCCGTGGATTCAGAGACTGATGATTTCGACAACAACCTCAACATGGTTTATGACGATGCCCGCATGCGAGCTCTCCGTGTGCAGCGTCTGGTGGAGGGTTATGCGATTTCAGCAGTGGACTCAGCGCGGACAGTTCGTACGGTGTCGAGGTTCGTCCCCGGGGAGGTAAGCGAAGATATCGTTTCCCTTCGCGCCGGCCAAGTGCTGGTGGCACACAAGCGGGGCAACTATGACCTGTGGGCCGCCGATGTCGACTACGTTATCCGGCTGGGACAGACTCCCGTTGATGACCGCATCGTCCGCAAAGCCATCCGCCTAATCGACGCCGGGGACGTGGTGCCGGCTGCCGGATTCCTCCTATGAGGGACGTACTGGTCGTTGAGGTCGCGGAGATCCTCCACGAAGCCGAGGAGATCCGCTCACTGCGGTTGAGAAAGCTCAACGGGGCTCCCTTTACGGCCTTTGAAGCCGGGGCCCATGTAGACGTCGCCGGCCCGACCGGGATTGTGCGCCAATATTCGCTGGCCTCCGACCCTCGCGACTCCTCTTCAATCATGATCGCCATCAAGCGCGAGTCAGCTTCGCGAGGCGGGTCCGAGGCGCTGCACCAACTTCGGGTAGGCGATCACCTCAGGATTGGCAAGCCCCGGAATCTGCTCTCGATCGCCCCCAACGCTGACCGCCACCTGCTCGTTGCAGGGGGCATCGGTGTCACTCCCCTACTCAGCATGTCCTATGAGTTGCACAGCCGCGGCGAAGAGTTTGCCCTCCACTACTTTGCACGGTCAAGGGACCAGCTTGCCTTCGCAGACTTCCTGGAGAACCGTGCGGAGTTCCGTGACCGAGTCACGATTCACCTCGGCACTCCGCGCACGCAGCTTCCTGCAACGCTGTCCTCTATAGGGGAAGGCCTCACGGGATCCAGCCACGTGTACACGTGTGGCCCCAGCGGTTTCATGGCCAAGGTGGCCGAAACCTTCACGCCGGTGGTCGGCACCGACCACGTCCACATCGAACACTTCGCTGCCGAGGAGACTGAAACTTCGAGCAACCGGGCCTTCGATGTCCAACTCGATACTGGTGAGTCCTTTGAGATACCGGCGGATCGTTCGATTCTGTCTGTCCTTGAGGAAAACGGGATCGAAGTTTTCAAGTCGTGTGAAGAAGGTGTCTGCGGATCGTGCGTATCCGGGCTACTGGAAGGAGTTCCCGACCACCGCGACCACTGTCTTTCCGAGGCGGATAAAGCGGCGGGGAAGGACATTGCGCTCTGCGTCTCCCGCGCACTGTCGGACAAGCTTGTCATCGAACTCTATTAAGCCTGAACAAAGAAGGACAGTCAGAATGCGCAGCCAGAAAGAGCGGACAGATACTCCTCCAAGGGATCACCCGGAGCGGAAGTCGCAGTGGCGTCAGGTTCTCGGAAAGTACCCCACCGGCGTCACGATCATCACAACGGTCGATGAGGCCGGACAACCAGTCGGGATGATTGTCGGGACGTTTACGTCGGTCTCCGAAGATCCTCCACTGGTCGGTTTCCTGCCTCAAAAAACCTCATTTACCTATGCCAAAATTGAGAGTGCTGGTCGCTTCCGCGCGTCGGTCCTCGGGGCTGGACATGAAGAGCTGTGCCGCGCATTTTTCCACGCGGCACCCAATGACCGTTTCGCCGGCGAGGAGTGGGAATTCGACGAGGGCGGCATCCCCAGGCTGAAGGACGCTGTTGCCTGGTTTGACGCCACCGTCCACAACATCCACCCTGCCGGTGACCACGTGATGGTTCTTGGCGAGGTAACGGACTTCGGGCTGGGTCCTCGAACAGGTGGACTGCCATTGGTCTTCCTCAACGGCGGGTATGGTTCATTCACGATCCCCCGGCAGGATTTCAACCTCGACAACCTGGGCGGCCAGTTGCGCCTCGCGACAAGCCTCGGGGATGAGGTTGAGGAGTTATCTCACAGCTTGGGACTGGAGTGCTCCATCTCAACGGTAGTTCAGGACACTGTGGTCGTGCTGACGGCATCTGATAGCCGATCACCGTACGTCGGCACTTACTTTCCCTTCGTCGCTCCAATCGATCCCGGCTTCGCGGCCTGGTCAACGCCCGCACTGCACCGCACGTGGACCGAAGGCTCCCGACATCTGAGAGGGCGGGTAGATGCGGCGCTGATCGAGGAAATCCTGACGCTCGTGCGGAAAAACGGCTATGCAATTTCCTTTGGACATACGAGAAGTGAGCAATTCAGCGCAGCCTTTTCGTCAGCTAAAGGCGACTGGGGCACGCTTTCGCCCGTTTGGGATTCCCTCGTGTCCGCCTATGAGGAATACTGCCGGCACCCCGAACCTGCAGCCCATGCAACCCTGATCCAAGTACCAGTCTTTGGACAAGACCAATGCGTGGCCTTCGAAATCGTGGTGAGCGGATTCGGACCTGGCGCCACCAGGGAACGCTTCCGGGAAATCGTATCGCGCACCCTTGATTGCGCGGCCCGGCTAACGGATAAGATCGGCGGCCGCGCCCCTAGCGATTACTCTATCCAGTTGCCCTAAAGGCAATGAACCGCACAAGCATAGGCCCCGGTCCGCACCAATACGGCGGCTTTCCACTAGGCCTTGGAGTCAAGTAGCAGTCGCTAGTGCTGGGCCGGTTTCGGGGTCATCGTGCTCCTGCGTAAACGAATACTTACCTGCCCACACCCCGCTCCTTCCCATGCGCGGGTTGCCGGAGCTGCTCAACGCCATGTGGACGTGGTGGCCACAGACCTTCACTCCACTTTCAGACGAACGATTTGCGAGGAAGCACCATGACCGCTCTGCACTCCATTCCCCTGACCCTCATCGACGGATCGGCCACTGATTTCGGCCGCTTCAAGGGCGAGGTGGTGCTGGTGGTAAACGTCGCCTCCCGGTGTGGTTTCACCCCGCAGTACGCCGGGATGGAGGCGCTGCACAACAAGTTCCGGGAGCAGGGCTTCACTGTCCTTGGAGTTCCTTGTAACCAGTTTGCCGGGCAGGAACCAGCCGCCGACACCGAAATCGCCGAATTCTGCGAACGCAACTTCGGTGTGACGTTTCCGCTGACCACCAAGGCCGATGTCCATGGCGGGAATCAGCACCCGCTCTATGCTGAGCTGACAAAATTCCGGTCCACTGGACTCCCGGAGCAGGTGCAATGGAACTTTGAGAAGTTTCTGGTCACTCGCGACGGGGCCGTCGCGGCACGTTTTGCCTCCGCTGTGGCGCCGGATTCCCCCGAGATCATCGAAGCTGTCCGGGCCGCTTTGAACGAGCCAGGGCAGAACCCCAGTGCAGGCTCCTATAGCTCTTGAGGAAAGAACCCGCATCCGGCGGCGAGACTCGCGGCGTTCCATTATGAGCCTCTACGAAGGCCTCACTTGGAACGGGTAAAGGTTCCCCGGGCACGGGCTACGCCCCCCTTCTCACGCCGGCCTGAAACTGTGGACGTGGATGGGCCCAGCAGCAGCACTGGGAGGGCTCCCAAAACGCAGGCAAAACAGTCCGTTAGGAAACTCGTCAAGCAATCACGTGGGTAATGAACCGGTACCGGCCGGGGTCAACGATGAGCAGCTGTAGTAAAAGCAAAAACAATCGGGGACCCCGGCTGCATCGGGTTCTCCCGCGCTGTATAAATTGTCGGCTCGGCCAGCTCCCCCTACGTGGTGTTAGATCCGGACCCAAAGAGCGTCAGAACAGGGCCCATCACCATTCCAGGACCCTGCCAAGGCCAAGACGCAGATCCCGCACAGAGGCGCCAATGCCAACGGTCACTCGCGTTTGTCCGCTCCCACTACCGGCTTCATTCGTTCACCCAGCGTCTACTCGATGTGATCCGTGTGTTCGTGGCGACATGGCGGGGGTCGGGACTCCAGCATCCACTACTTCCTCGTGAAGCCGGGCAACATTCGGCTGGATGGCGATGTGGGCGGAGGTGCGGTAATGGACACCGGCTATTGTGGGTGAACGACCCCGCATCGATCTGCAAACCGTCTTCGTGCCGTCGTTCTCCCCGGTGGTGCCAAGGGCACCCTGGTTTCCGTCTCCGGGACCGGATCCGCCAAAGTGCGGCCCCTCTATCAGGGTGAATCCCATTCGTTTGTATGTGCAGTAGGCGACGGAGCGGTCCCGGATCTCTATGCGGGAACCACGGGTTTAGAAGGTTTCTCCAACTCGGCAGGGCGTCCAAGGCATGCAACAGACAGTTGCGTGAAGGTTTACCGCACCGGCGACGACGAGCGGGGAGCGACCGTCCGGCAAGAGTCGGGGTACGTGGCTGCTGCCGAGCTCTGGTCGGCAGAGAGATAACTGAGGGAGCACCAGCCGCTGCTCTACCGGAAAAGGAAATCCGCTTTCGGGGTGATCTGGCTGCCTCACTTCGGCCAGGCCTAACCTGGCTGATGCAGGTAGACTCCGGCCTATTTGACGTCCGATGGGTGCTTTGCGAGCGGCACCACCGTGATGTCCATATAGGGGAACAGCGGAAGATTTTGCAGGACCTCGTGGAGTTCATCGTTCGAATCGACGTCGAAGATGGAGTAGTTGGCGTACTCCCCCACTACGCGCCAGATTTCCGGCCACTTGCCGGTGCGCTGCAGATCCTGGGAATAGGCCTTTTCCCGGGCCTTGACTTCGGCGGCTTCGGCCGGCGCCAGGTTCTCGGGCAGTTTGACGTCCATGTGGACCAGGTACTTCATGGTGTCCTCCCAATGGTTAGCGGTCAGTGCGGTAATGGTCCAGCTTGTCCTCGTCAATGGCAGTGCCTACGCCCGGTTCCTCGGGAACGCGGATGCGTCCGCCGGTGATGGCCAACGGCTCGGCCAGAAGATCGTCGGACATGTCCAAGTAGTTGGACAGTTCTGCTGCGCGTTTTGCCGTATGTGCGAAGGCTGCGCCGAAGGCAACGGACGCGACCGTACCCACTTGGGTGTCGATCTGGTTCCCAATGTAGACATCGATACCCATGCCCTCAGCCATCCCGACGATTTTGGCGGCCTCCGTAAAACCGGAGCGCGCTGTCTTCACTGCCAGGAGGTTTGCGCCGCCGGTCAGGATTTCCCGCGCTGCTTCACCGAGGTTGGCAGCGGATTCATCAGCAGCGATGGGAATGGGCGCATTTTCCACCAGGCGGCGGCGGCCCAGTACTTCGCGGGCGTCGTCAGGTTCCTCGAGGAACTGCAGGCCCAGATCGGCCGTGCGCCGCAATACCTCGGCCGCCTCGTTGGCGGACCAGCCGCGGTTGGCGTCCATGTAGAGCTCGGCGTCCGCGCCGAGCCCTTCCCTTAGGACTCGGGCGGCTTCGATGTCAAGGTGGAGCGGGTTGCGTCCGGTTTTAAGCTTGAATGTGTTGATGCCATATGTCCCTCGAAATTCCAAGGCCAATGCCAGCAGTTCCTCCGCTGGTTTGAAGCCGAGCATGTGGGAAACCCGCAACGAGTCGGAGTAGCCGCCCAGGAGTTTCGTCACGGGCTGTCCAAGCGTTTTGCCGATAGCGTCCCAGACCGCGATATCAACGGCGCCCTTGGCTGTCTGGTTGTGGACCGTCCGGTGAAGTGTTGTCTGCATCTTCTCGCGGTCGAAAATGTCCACGCCGACCAGCTGAGGGGCGAAAACGTCTTCCACGATGGCAACAATCGATTTTTGCGTTTCACCGTATGTGTAGGGGCGCGGCGGCGTGTCCGCGGTGCCCACTGCCCCGTCGTCCGTGCGCAGCCGGATCAGGACATGGTCTGCCTCGTGCACGGAACCGGATGCGAAGTGCAGCGGTTGGAGGTACGGGATTGAGTAGGGTATCGCCTCAATGGATGCGATCTTCATCGTTCAGGAAGCCTTTCATCAGGCAACAGATGTGGACCCTGGCAGGCGGAAACGGGTGCACCGCGGGATCGGCGTCTTGGGGAAACCACATTCGCGGGCGCCAAAGAAGTTCCGTTTGGCGGGTACGACAAGGTGAAGCCTCGCGAGGAGGCTTCACCTTGTCAGGAGCGTTTTGGTCTTCCCTGTCTATCAGTCCTCGGGGTCGAGGATGAAGTCGTAGGTCACTTCGCGGCCGTTTCCTCCAGCGCGTTCCGTCGGCACAAGGATCAGCTCGGGCTTTACGGCCGAAGCGATGTCGTCATCAACATGTTGATCACCCGGGAAGTACAGCTGTGTGGTGATGAGCTGGTGTCCCGGCGCCGAAACCTTGACGTGGAGGTGGGCTGGGCGCCACGCATGCCAGCCCGCTGCTGAGATGAGTGCTCCGCAGGCGCCGTCGGTGGGAATCTGGTAGGGCGCTGGCTGCACAGTGCTGATCTGAAATTTGCCCTGTTCATCCGCAACGATAGAGCCGCGAAGGTTCCACTCCGGCAGGCCGGGGGCGAACTGGGAGTAGAAGCCGCGGTCATCGGCATGCCACAGCTCGATCAGGGCACCAAGGAGCGGTTCGCCGGCCGTATTACGGACCTGTCCCTGCAACAACAGCGCGGTGCCCGGCTCATCTTCTCGCATCGGAAGGGTTGCCGGTGTGCGCAGGGTCGGCGCGTTGGGAATGTAGTAGGGACCCTCGATAGTGCCCTTCGAGCCGTGGCGATTGGCATTGGCTACTTCCTCCACCGAATGCTCGACCCAGACATCCAAGAACAGCGGCCACTCGCCGTCTTCCCCCACCTGTATAAGCCAAGCCTTGAATGCGTTGTATTCGTCGTAGCTCACTCTTTCTTCAAGGACCGTTTCATTAATCGCTTTAATGACGCGCCCTGCGAGAGTAGCAACGCGTTCTTGGCTTGCGTCAGCCGCGAACTTCTTGTTTTCTCTGAAGCGCGCGGTTGCTCCAGCTCCCGAAGCTGCTGCGGTCGCTTGGGTTTCGGTCGTCATGTTGACTCCTTTGTCGCTGCACGCTCGGCGTGCCTTTTTCGATGCCCGCCAACTCAATTCTGGCGGCGGATAGAGGATAGATCTGACATTTTGCGCGCTGGCATACCTGCGCGGTTTATTCAGCACGCGGGACGGGATTACTTGGATAGGAACACCACGAAATGCCGGTCCCGCAGCGCCGACTGACTTGATTTGCAGCCAAACACAAGCGGGCTGGTACAGCGATTAGATCTTTGCCTTATACTTCGCGAGAGGATTGACCAGCAACCGCAGGGCACGGTCGAAGAAGAATCCCAGGACTCCCAGAGTGATGATGCCGACAAATGTCCAATCGATACGGCCGTAGTTGCGGGAGGTCCATATCAGGACGCCTAGCCCTTGATCAGCGGCGACCATTTCAGCGGAAACGATGGTCAGGAAGCTGTTTCCCAGTGCCAGGCGCGCGCCCGTGACGATATGCGGAACAGCGGACGGAAGGACAATGGAATAAAGCGTCTGGAAACGGCTTGCACCCAAACTGGCTGCCGCCCGGAGCTTCGTCCCATCCGTTGCTACTGCGCCAGCCATTGTATTAATAACCACAACGAATACGGAAGTATAGAAAATCAGGAGAATCTGAGATATGTCGCCGAGACCGAACCAAACGACGGCAAGCGTCACGAATGCGATCGGAGGGATAAAGCGAAAGAACTCAATATAAGGCTCGGCGAATTCGCGAATTATTCTCACACGTCCCATAAGCAGCCCCAACGGTGCGCCAACGGCAACGCCGAGCAGCCATCCGAGGATAATCCGATAGCTTGAAGCGGTGATTGCCTCCCAGAGCGTCCCATCAGTCAGAAGCTCCAAAGCTGCTTCTGCCGTCTTGACGGGGGAAGCAACCAGGGCCGGCCCGAACTGCAGAGACAGAAGTTGCCAAATGACCAACCCGGCCAAGATAGACATACAAGGGATTGCAAGCTTGCGAAATTGAAAACCATACCGCGCACTCGGTCGTGCGATCGGCGGCGTAGCCCGTTGGGCCACCTGTACCTGCGTCATGAATTCTCCTTAGCGAGCCCCTGGTTACGGAGCGCTGCTCGCACTTCTTCGCCAATATCTGAACGGAGCTTCTTGTGCAACTCGATTGCCCCTGCCGAGGTCTCGTCCCTCGGCCGGGGAAGATCCACCTCATAGCTGGACTTGATTTTCGCTTTCGGTCCCGCAGACATAACCAGGATCCGGTCGGCGAGTAAAATTGCCTCGTCAATATCGTGCGTGACGAAAACTATGGTGCAACCGCTTTGCTGCCATATCCGATCCAATTCGGTCTGCATAATGTGACGCGTTTGGGCGTCCAACGCGCCGAAAGGTTCATCCATAAGGACCACTCGTGGTTCGTTGGCGAGGACCCGGGCGATCTGCGCTCTTTGGCGCATCCCTCCGGAAAGCTGCGAAGGAAATTTATCCGAGGCTCCCGTCAAACCCACCAACTCAAGGTGCCGCTCTGATATTCGACGCCGTTCCGAAGAAGCCACGCCCCGCATCTTGGCGCCGTACTCGACATTCTGCCGGATGGTGAGCCAGTCGAATAGCGCCTCGGTCCCCTGAAAGACCATGCCCGTTTCCGGGCTCGGTCCATTAACCGGTTGGCCGTCAATGAGGAGGGAACCACCCTTGATCTTGTCAAAACCGGCCACAGCGGTAATGAGCGTCGACTTCCCACACCCACTTGGACCGAGAAGGCAGATAAACTCGCCGGGCGCCGCGGCAAAATCAACGCCATCAACCACCATGAAGTTTCCGAAGCCTAGTTGGACTCCTTCGGCGGCAAGGGCCGCTCCTGCCTTCGTCGGAAGGGTTTCTGTTTCGGGCATCATACTGACCTCAATCACTTCACATTTTCCGAATACCAGGACGGGATGAAGATTGTCTTCAACGCTGGTGCTTGTTTCAAGGTTCCGGCCTTGACGAAGAAGTCGGCCTGCTGTGCTACGGCGCTGTAATCTGATTCTTTGTAAGCTCGGGCGCCATAGTTCACAATCGCCATATCCTTTTCGCTCTGGTTTTTATCGCCCCCGGTCGCTTTAGCAATAGCAGCAGAGGCCTTTTCAGGTTCGCTCCGAATGAAGTCCGAAGCCTGTTGCAGGACCTTCGCGATCGTTACCACTTCGGTTGCATTCTGGTCAATCCACCCCTGGCTGCCTGCCATGACCTGCATGATCGGCTGACCGAAGGATCCGCTGTCCTTCAGGACTGTCAGCCCCATCGCGACTCCTCGGCTAGGCCAGGGCTCCCAAAGCACGAACGCGTCCACATCGCCTTTCTGGGCGAGGCTGGGAAGGGTCGCCGGGTCGCTGGAAACGAACTTAATATTCGCGGGATCGATGCCTTCAGATTGCAGATAAGCGTGGGCGAGAAAAGTACTCAACCCTGGAACTACGCCGAAGGTCTTGATGTCAGCGGCCGCTTTGATGGCCGGCCGTGCGACTACCTTCGTGTAGGAACCTGAATCCAAGTAAACAAATGGGGCGCGCAGATCCGGGTTTTCCGCTGCAACCGAAAGAAGCGTCGTCGGACTGGAGCCCGCGAGCTGGACCTCTTTGCCGGCAATTGCTTGGATCGCGTCGCCGCCAGCGGCGAATTTCCTGATCTTGACGTTCAGGCCGGCCTTCTTGAAGAGCCCCTGGGCATCCGCTACAAAAAACTGCCCATAAGTGGCATCGGCACCTACGCCGATAGTAATTTGGTTGGTCGAGCCGGATGTGCCAGAGCTAGCCCCATCCGCACCACTGGCGCACCCGGCAAGCAAAAATATGGCAAGAGCACCAAAGAGCATCTTTAGCACCCAACGATGACGTGTCTGCATGGGTTCAATTCCTTTGTCTGGGCCAGCCCAGCGCTGACCTGAGCGGGGCATAGGAATCAAGGTCCTCCTCGATCCCTGTTGAACTCAACACACAGGTTCGCTGAGCGGACCAAACAGCTGGGCCGGAGCCTTTTGTGACGGGGATAACCACTCAGAGGCGGCTGGTGGCAGTCACCCGGAGATGGCGGGTCCGCTCAACGAACCGAGGCGCCCAATCCTTCAGTCGGACGATGCAGGCTATGAGAACCCTTACTCCTAGCGTGAGAGGCTTTTCCATGCGCGCCGCCCTGATTCACGAGTGGAACACTCCCCCCCTCATTAGCGATGTTGCCGAACCGCACCGTCTTCCCGGCGAGACTCTCGTCCAAATTGATGCTGCAGCGGTAGGCCACCTTGACATCACCGTGGCAACCGGCGAGTTCACCCTGCAGCCGCCACTGCCCTATGTCCCAGGCGTGGAGGGATCAGGGACTGTGCTTGAATCGGACACGTTCGAGCCCGGGACTCAAGTAATTCTCCGGGACGGAACGATAGGCGTGGACCGTAACGGCACCTGGCGCGAACGGGCCGCTGTTCCTGACGCTGCGCTGACTCCACTCAGAATTCGTGTAAATCCGAGCGTCGCGGCGACCTTCTTTGTCCCGACTGCAACTGCTTACATCGCCCTGCACGACCTCGGAAGCCTCAAAAACGGCCAGACCGTCATCATTTCTGGCGCTACCGGAGCCGTGGGCTCAATGGCCGTCCAACTCGCGCTTCAAGCGGGCGCAAACGTGATCGCACTCGTCTCACGGTCCTCACGTCTGGCGCACCTGCCCGACGGCGTACGTGGGATAACAGCAGATGATGCGGCAGCGTCCGCCCTTCTCGCAGCCGAACGACCGGCCGACCTGCTCTTAGACACTATCGGCGGCTCCGACCTAAGCCAACGAATCAAATGGGTAAGGACAGGAGGAAGGGCAATTTGCGTGGGATACACAGCCGGCGCGAAATTCACTATCGATCTACCAAACTGGTTACTCACTGACGTCAGCATCGTGCCCCTGAGTCTGATAAGCAAGCAAGCACGCGCCAAGGAAGTCATAGCGCAGCTGTTACCCAAGATCGCCGATGAAACTATCCGCGTCGATTTCACCGAGTTCCCGTTCGAACAGACAGCAGACGCACTCCACCTGCTCATGAGCAGGGAAATTCGTGGACGGGCTGTAATCCGCTTTTAACCATGGGCCGGCCTGCTAGGCCCGGTACCAGTACTTACCCTCGGAGGAGCCACGGGTCGCCTGCCCCATGCGGAATCATTCGTCCAGATTCTTTGGACCTTTTCGACTGTTCTCAATGACCGCACCGCCGGTTACGTCCGACGCCGCTATGCGTAGGGCCCATAACTTGAAAGGAAGTAAGCCATCTTGGACCTACCAAAATACCTTGCCCTCTTGTTCGATCAGCAGACTTTGGACTTCGCCGCTTGGGAGAAGGAACTCTCACGCAGTAGGGTCACGTTGACATCGTCAGCATGGGCTGGCTGGTATGACGAAGACAGTTAGCGCAACTCCTGCAGTGCGGCCTCTCCGTGGGGAAACAGCGATTCGATGTAGCTCCCGCCAGCCCACGTGTTAAGCCGGGGCTTCAGAATCTACCCGTCCCGCTTTGATGTGATGCCTCCGGCGTTTCGCGGCTGAGCATTCGATGGTGAGGGCGGCAGCACTACAGCGGCGTATGGCTGACCTACACCCCAACCTGACATTAGGCAGCCGTGCGAATTTCGTCAGAATAGAGTCAGGAGATCGATTTCTGCACATGCCCTGTGGAAACCCTTAGATGTCAAACTGACGAGGGCCAGACGCGATTTTCATCCGTTTTAGGGTGGGACGAACGTGTGGACCTAAGCCGAAGCGGACCAGACTCCTGGACCCTACGTACTCTCCGAGGTGCCCGAGGGCTGGGCTGGAGCCAGCGGGGTCTGCGTTTGGCACTCGGGGTGAAGATCAGTTGTTGGAATACGCCCGAGTCTTGCGCCTTGAACAGGGAAGGAATAATTCGCCTCTGCCGGCGCCTCCGTCGTGGCTATTTCGTTGGCAAGTTGAGCCCCCACCAGCAGGAAGGTGTCAAGATAACAACATGCAGTCACGGCTCTTCGACCTCAGTTCCACCTGGCACCTCCCCGCGACCACTGCACAAGTGTGGGCCATCATCGCCGACATCGACATGAGCTGGCCGCAGTGGTGGCCGCATTGCACTTTCGCTGCCCCGTTGACCCGCAGAGAGACCACGAGTAGCTCGACCGAGGACATCCTTAAGGCAACCACCGCGTACCTCAGGTTCAAAGCCATTTTGGGTTACTCCCTCACCATCAGCATCCACCCAACTGATGTCGTCGCGCTGCGCAAGATAGATTTTGACGCCGGCGGCGACCTCCAGGGCAGTGGGCGTGTAACACTGATTCCCGAAGAACAAGGCCAAGCAACGCGTATGGACATCGAGTGGAGGGTGCGCCCCACTCAGCGCTGGATGAATCTGCTGACACCTGTCGCAGGGCCAGCCTTTACCGCAGCCCATGCCCTGTTGATGCGCCAAGGTGAAAGCGGGCTGATAAGTGCCTTAGCAAAGGCGGACAGAAACAGTCCTGTCGACCCGTCTACACCACTCTAGGCACCCGTTCGAGACAGTCTTAGTATGGAACCAGCCGAGTTGGGGGATCCGCGATGAACCCCCTTTCGAGCACTGCTGGAACACAAAAGACGGGGGAAACGATGAGCATTCACGCCAGTCTCTCGGCCAGCCTCCGCCGCCAAGAAACCCCGCCCCCAGAAGATTGGGAAACCACCTTCCGGAATATGGTCCTTTACGACCTCGCAGCGGACATGGAGCTTGGCTTCTTCCTCTCCTATTACAGAAACTTCGCCATTCCAAGCATCGCAGCCACTCTTCACGCCAACGGCGAAATTCAGGAACGCCCTATGAAGCGCTCCTACGACACGGCAATTGTCATCTATGAGCTTGTCTCCAATGGCTTGGACAGCGACCGGGGGAGGCCACTGGTCACCTTGCTCAATCGGGTCCACCGGCATGTCCCCGGAAGCAATGATGACTTCCTTTACGTCCTGCTCACGCTGTTGGTAGTCCCGATCCGATGGTGCCAGCAGCATGCCTGGCGTCCGCCGACGAGTGCAGAGCTCGCTGCTGCCTCGCGCTTTTTCGCTGAGTTGGGTTCTCGCATGAACATCGCCGGTATGCCCGCCAACTACGCTGAAGCCGAGCGATTCTTCGACAGCTACGAATCAACGCACGTCGCTCAGTCAGCTAAAGGCCAAGACTTGATGGACGCCACCGTTCAGGTGTTCCGAAACCGGCTGCCACGCCCACTACGCCCCTTCGCGGGAAGAATCATCAGCACGATGCTTGAGGATGACCGTCTTGTCGATGCCCTAGGACTTCCTCAGTCCGGATGGGTTTCTAGAGCAGCACTCGGAGGAGGACTGCGCATTCGCAATACCTTCCGCCGGCGTCGACCCCTGCAACAGAAGCCGCACTTCACTCCGGGCAAATCCGGCTCATCGTTGTACCCGGACGGATACTCCTTGAGTCAGATCGGCCCGATCAACGTTCCCCGCCCGCAAAACGGCAAAAGCAATGAACTATCGTGAAGCCCGAAGAATAGCGCGCAGGGCGGAGCATGGCTTCGGCCTACCGAGAGACGCCACTCTTCAGTTCATCCAGGACAAGCTGGAGTCACAGCGGGGCAGGGACATACAGGTCGATGAACTTCCCGGCTTGTCGGGAACTGAACTATGCGGCATCTGGCTGGTTTGTGCCGACCGCGACCTAGTCTTGCACGCGCCAGTGAAATCTTCCTGGCACCGGCAGCAGATAATCCTGCACGAGTTCAGTCACATGATTCTCCACCATGACCTACAAAGGGTCGGCCAAGAACTGGCGACTACCCTCCTGCCCAACCTCGACGTGGACATAGTCCGAGTGCTTGGCCGCAGCAGCTACACCGATGACGCCGAGCTGACGGCAGAAATCCTGGCTGACCAGCTCGCAACACGAATTATCAACAGCGATGTCGGTGCCCCGGCAGAGCCCTTAGCTTTTCGCCGGGTTTTCGGCTGATGGAGGTAATGCCGGCCGCCGCTCTTTGGATTCTTACTGTTTTGCGCCTCCCGGCCGCATTCGATCCAGACCGCGGAAGCGTATTTCGTGCCACTATCTTGGCCGCAATTGCCTGCACGCTTTACGTCCCCGCCGTTTACTACGCGGTCGATCCCTTGCTCGGGGGGCACAACCGCGTAGGGTTGGTCACCTTGTTGTCGTTGCTCCTCGGGTTCTGGCAGTTTCGCAGCGCGATACTGCAAGCCGCGGTTTCGGACGCCAAAGTACGACGGCGGCAACTCGCCTTGGGCCAGCGGGTCACCTTTGTGGTGTGCACGGCGGTTACGGCGGGTTTTCTCGGAAGCCGCGTAGAGGAGACAGATCCCAACCTCCCCTTGACCTACGGTGACCAACTAGGGATGGCAGTCTTCCTTTGGGCGGGATCAGCCCTCATCATGTGGGTCTGTCTCGATATAGCCCGGGTTTGCCGCAGCCACGTTCCCCATATGCGGGCCCGTACATTCCGGTCGGCATTCACCCTCATCGCCGGTGGTTGTATCCTGTTTGCCCTGGTCCTGGTCGACCGGCTGCTCTACGGGATCGTGTCCGGGGCCGAGGACGCTGACAGCCCCGCTGCCGCCGCACTGAACAGCTTCTACTGGATAGGCGAGACCTGCGCCGTTCTACTTGTCAGTCTCGGGCTACTCCTCCCCCGCCTTGCAGGCCATCCTACACAGGACCTCTTCGGCCTACGTTTGAGGATGCTTCTCATGGAGGTCAGGCCCATCTGGAACAACGTAGCCTACCGCCGACGCGAGCTCGTCTTGCGGGATCGGCGCGCGACCCTATTTCTATTCTTCTGCCGCCACGTCGAAACCCAGCTTCATCGGCGCCTCGTGGAGATTCGCGATTGCGAGATGGCTAACCCCCAAGTGCGGGAACAGCTCAGCGCACACGATGCATCAGTCATCGAGCGCGGCGAACGTGCCCTTGAGCACCGAAAGAAGGCTTCCCAGCCATATAGGCAGTAGTGCGCGACTCGTCCAAACGCCGGGCGCATGCATGCCATCACCTAGACCAAGCATCCGGACAGTCAACGAATCCTTTACTGCCCACAACAGGCTCACGCCGACCGTCCATCGACTCCCTCAATCCTTCACACCTCTGGCATCCAAGGCCCTCAGCGTGAGAGCTGCCCACGTCGGGTCATGTCGGGAGACGGTATCGCACAAATGAACACACATGACCACCAAGAAATGCGAAGAGTGCCCCGAGAGCTTCAAGTCTTCCCGTCAGACACAGCGCTTCTGCTCAACGCGCTGTGCCAACAGGCAACGGGACCGCCGCCGACGTCGTGCTGGCAGCACCCCTGCCCTGTCACCGAACGCAGACTCGCCAGCCACTGACATCGCGGCCCAGTTGAAAGCAACGAAGCGAGAACTAGAGTCTAAGAAGAGGTCGTGCCAACGGCACCGGGAAGTACTCCAGTCCAAGCTCCGCTCCCAAGCCAGCGAAATCGATCGGCTCAGCGCAGAAAACTCCGAGCAGAGAGCCAGCAACAACCTCCTCCAGTCAGAGGTCGCCCGCCTCAAACGTGCTCAAAGAATCAATGTCCAGGACCTGGCACATATCTCTGCCTGGCTGGTCTCCCTTGCTGAGGCAAAAGGCGTCGCGCTCGATCGAGCAGCCCTCGAAATATTCCGCCGCCGCGGATGGGATCCATCGAGGCGCCTGACTGGAGCGCCGCGGCTATGACCATGTCCATAGCGCGGCTCTCTGCACAAGCAGGCCTGCGCTACCTGTTCAAGACGACCATGATGGACGACCTCTCCACTTCTCCCCCGGACGCAACCACCTACTACATGATGGCCGGCACTCCGGAAGGCCGATGGATGGGCAGTGGGCTCAAAGGGATCAACAGAACTCCCGCTGAGCGGGTCTCCGAGACGGACGCGAAAGCAGTCTTCGACTTAGCAATCCACCCCGACACGGGCGACCCGTTGGGCCGCCCCCATAGCCAGCCCACCGCCGTCGACACCAAGACCGGCCCGCCCATGTTGAGGCACGCCGTCGTCGGCTTCGACCTAACCTTCAGCGTGCCGAAGTCGGTGTCCGTCTTATGGGCACTAAGCCCTCGCAGCATCCAGGACCGCATCCTTCGAACTCATCACGACGCCGTCGAGCAAACTCTTGCCTGGCTCGAAGAGAATGTCATCCACACCCGCGCGGGACGGAACGGAGTGGCCCACCTCGGCACAATGGGCGCCATCGCGGCAGCCTTCGACCACTGGGAATCCCGCACCGGCGACCCACAGCTTCACACGCACCTGGTCATAGCCAACCGCATCCAGCGCATCACCGACGGAGCTTGGGTCACCCTCGATTCCCGCACCCTGTACAAGGCCGCCGTCGCCGCCAGCGAACACTACAACGGACTCCTCTTTGACGCCCTCCACGGGCAGCTCGGAAGCGACACCGATATCCGCAACCCCGTCACCAGCACCCAGAACCCGGGCCAGCAGCTAACAGGCATAGATGAAGAACTCATCCGCGAATTTTCAAACCGGTCCCGTCTCATCAATGTGGAAACTGACCGCCTCGTCGCCGAATGGGTCACCGATCACGGTCATCCCCCAACTTCCGCAACGATTATCAAGCTCCGTCAGAAGGCCACGCTAACCACCCGTATTCCCAAGGCCGAATTGCCCACACCTCTTCATCAACTCTCGGGCCAATGGCGGGGTCGAGCGATCGGTAAAGGTTTCCAACCGGCCGACGTCCTCGCTGCCACCATCAACCGCTCCCGGGTTTCCCCCTTTACGTTTACGGATCTCCCTTTTGATTGGATCGATGCCGTCGCAACCCTTGCCCGTGAACGCGTCGCCGGCAAACGCTCAACCTGGAACCGTTGGAACCTTCTTGCCGAAGCCGAACGGGTCTGCGCACAGATACGTTGCGTATCGCCTTTAGACCGGAATGCACTGATGGATGCCGTCGCCACCGCCGCCGAACATCAGTCCGTGGCACTGAACGAGTACCGGTACGCCGCCCCAGCAGACGCCGGACCCGACCTCAGGGTCAGGCGAGGCAGTGTCTTCGACTTCCAAGGATCGCGAATCTACACGGATACCTCTACGCTCGCCTGCGAGGACGCGATCATCATGGCAAGAAACGACGACGGCGGCCCAGTAGTCCGCGCGGACGTCATCATGGACGTGATTGACCTGGTCCATCAGTCCGGGAGGCCTGCGCTGCACTCCGACCAGCGCGCCGCCGTCGGGAGCGTCCTTCTGAGCGGCAATCGCCTCGACGCCATCGTCGGACCAGCCGGCACGGGAAAGACCACGACTTTGGGCACGGTCAAAGCGATATGGGAAGCCGAGCACGGCGCAGGCAGCGTCATAGGACTTGCCCCTGCAGCGGCGAGTGCGGAAGTGCTGGGGCGCGAACTCGCTATGGCTACAGAAAACGTCACGAAATGGCTGCACGAGTCGGAGGGCAGAGGGGCAAGTTCACGAGCCGAACGCTTCATGGACGTTCAGACCAGCCTGACCAGCGGTCATGCCGGCGAGCGTTGGACCCTCGCACTCGCGCAGGAAGCTGCCCGGCTCGCTGCAATTCAGCAGCAATGGTGCTTTCGCTCGGACCAGCTCGTCATCATCGATGAAGCTTCCATGGTCTCGACGTTCCAACTCGCTGCCCTTGTCCAGCAGGCACAGGAGGCAGGGGCGAAGATCCTCCTGGTCGGTGACCCCGGCCAGCTGGACGCGATCGACGCCGGCGGAGTCCTCGGATGGCTGGACCGCCAAGGAAAGACGACCCGGCTCAGCAGCATCTGGAGATTCCATGAGAAGTGGGAGGGCGCATCATCCCTGAAGCTGCGGAATGGAGACTACTCAGCGATCAAAGACTATGAGCAGCACCGCCGGATCAGGCACGGTACCTACTTGGACATGGTCGATCAGGCATATCTGGCTTGGCAGGCCGATATGCTGGCGGGCAAGTCCTCCATCCTTATCGCAGCCGACAATGACACCGTCGGCATGCTCAACGAACGCGCCCAAGCCGACCTCGTGGCGAAGGGTCAGGTGGACCCCGAGCTGAGCGTCCTGCTCAACGATGGTCTTTATGCCGGTTCCGGGGACACCATCATTGCCCGGGGAAATAATCGCAGGCTCGTAGACGGTCAAGGTGACTTCGTCAGAAATGGGACACTGTTCGACGTCGAAAGCGTCAGTAGGCGGGATGGATCGCTTCTGGCGGTGCGGCGCGAAACAGGAGCGAGGGTGGTACTCCCCCGCACCTACCTCGAGTCGAGCGTTGAGTTAGGCTACGCAACGACCGCACACCGCTCGCAGGGCATCACAGTTGACACCGGTCACACCGTGGTCACCCACGGCCGGCTCACCCGCGAGCTCCTCTACGTAAGCATGACCCGGGGCCGTTTCGGCAACTTTGCCTACGTCAGTGAAGGCGATGACTCGGAGCATCCCGCCGTTGATCCCTCCCTGCAGCTGTCGTGGCGAAGCATTCTGGGCGAGGTGCTGGCTGCGGAAGGTGCGGAGCGGACCGCCCATGAGGTCCGCGACGCAGAGCGCAGAAAGGCAGACAGCCTTGAGCGGCTTTACGCAGAGTACGACTACTTGGCGCAGATTGCAGCCGCTCAAAGCCTCGCGCAATGCTTAAACGGGCAGGACGGCGGATCATCACTTGAACTCGAAAAGTCACCTTCGTGGGGCGCTGCCGTGGCAGCGTGGCGAAAGGCCGTCGCCATCAGCCGTCAGGGCGCTGAACGTGTCCTGGAGCAGACACTCCGAGATACGGCAGGTGCAAACGATCCCGCAGCTGTACTCAGCATGCGGTTGCGCCGCTCTCTAAGGGGAATGCCGACGGCGACATCGAACCCTTCGGACGAGGCCCTGGCAATCTCCCGTCCCGACTTAGCGGAGATAGTCGATCAGGTCCGCGAACGTATCCGGAAGCGGACGGAGGCCGTCACCATGGCCGCCATAATGCAGGATTTCGAGTGGAAAAACAGCCTGATCGATTTCCTCGGTAGCGGCGGAAGTTCCGGGCAACTGATCCGAGACATCGCTTTGTTCAGGGACAGGTGGGGGCTCTCGGACTCTCCCCTACCATTGGGGGCGCCGCCGTCCGACCACGAATGGGAACAACGGGGTCACAGGGAAAGACTTCAAAACGCAATCGACGCCGCTCAGAATGCTCTGAGTACACTTCCGCCAAGGTCCAGTTCAGAGAACATGACTCATCCCCAGCAAGTCGTCCTTACCAGCGCTGGCTGGCAGCTTTAAGCTGGATGAAGAGGCATGACGATGGTCGTAAACCCGACGGTGAAACCCAGAGTTGTGACACCTGGGCTGGTATGGGCCAGCGCAGGTGTCCTGGTTACCCTCGTCCTTTTTCTTGTATTTGTCGTTGTGGCCGGGCCTCCCTCCTTGTGGGAAGTAGTTGTCAGCGGTCTCCTCCTGGCGGCCGCGTTGCTTCTAGCCGCGCTATGGCGGAAACGGGTCAACCAACGCAATACCTGGCTTCTCGACGCAACGGAAAGATGGAGGTCCTTCGACAATGCCAAGCTGGCAAGCGGGACGACCACAGAGGTAACACTTCTCAGCGTTGATGCAGTACAACCCACGGGTTCGTGGGTCACCATCAGATGGGATCGCTTTGACCATGTTCAGTCGGCTTGGATAGAGGCCCTGCCAGATCCGCTCTGGCCTGGATCTGTCTTGCTCATATCACCCGACCGCGCGCAGGTTATGCCCGGTGCACCGTGGCCGGACACCTATTACATACGAGCAGCCGATTGCCTGGCTTGGGCGCCACATGATGGGCGACCCGTCATGCTGCGTGCGCCGTCGGTTGTTCAGCCGGGCTACCCCTCAATGTAATCAGTCCTCGCGAGGGCGGGCGAGGAGTCGCACGCCCTTGATTCAAGCTCTGATCCAAACCGATATTCGAACTTATGTTCTAATAGATGTCGTGATCAAGGGTGGCAGTCCAGAGGATGTCGAGCGCATGATGGCTCGCATGGATGCGGAAGCCACCCGTCCGATTGACGACCCGGCACCCATCCGAGAGTTCCCCAAGTTCGGCCGACCACTGGTCTACGTTGGCGGTATCTATGGCAAAGCCGTGGGGTGGACGCAAAAGTACGGTCTCATCGAATGGCTGGACTCTTCCGGAAAGTACCACATGGGGTGGGCCCACTCCTCGAGCATTAAACGGTTGCAGCCGGAAGAGTGGAAGGGCAGTAGCAGGCTCTAAGCGAACTGGTTGAGACCTCGGTGGACGCGGGACGGCCTGGCCCCAAGAGGACCAGGCCGGATGCCACTTCATTTTGGTTGTAATGGGCCGGAGCAGTGCCACCCCTATTTAGGAGTCAGCGGACGAAACCGCAGTCACAGGCTGATCTCGTTCCGCACCGGCCCGCCTAAAGGGGGCACTGCAACCGGCCCCTTCGTGGCGATGCTGTAGGCGGGTTGGGCTGCTTCAGGGGCTGGCTGCAGACCAGCTCCCATTGCAGCTTCGGGACCAGCCGCCGCTCGTGGAGAACGGTGATACGCAGCCGTGCCAAAGCGGAGGTCTGGACCGATGGTTTCAGCCACGATGCGCCGCGCTTCACGCTTCTCTCCATCCTTTTCGAAGGCGCGGAACTCAAGTTCGCCCGACACCGTAACTGGGTCGCCCTTCTTCAAGGAGTTCGATGCGTTTTCGGCGAGCGCCCGGAACGCCGAGACGTTATGGAAAACAGGCTCGCCGTCCTGCCAGGATCCGTCTGCTCCTTGAATCCGTTGATTCACAGCGACCCGCAATTTGGCGTGCGCAACACCCGACTCCCCATACGTGAGCTCGGGGTCGGCAACGAGATTGCCGACGATGTTGACCGGAATCTTGGTGCTCATATCTTCTGTCCTTTCCTTCGCAGACGGGGCGGTCCCGTCCAACGCTTTTGGTCGGCTACGGGCCCGATATCTCCAACCCTCGCGAGGGCGCACCCGGCTGCTGCAGGCCCGCATAGGTTTCCTGGCCCTGGAGCCTAGGACCGGCGTCAGCCGCCGGAACCTTTCCACCGGTACCCGGAGGATCCGTTACTTCAAGAATCTCCTTGCTGGCCGCAGTGACCCGGCCCAAGACGGACTTCGCTATGTCCACTCGAGAAGCAGGTTGTCTCCCGGAGGAGTCGTTACCCGCGGCTGAATGCTCCGCCTCAATAACCGCGTCAGCCCAGCCCGATAGGTAGCTTGCTGACTGGGGACCCCGGTCAATTCCGTGCGCTTTAAGCACGGTGTACGCAACTGACTCGGCTTCGACTTCAGCTAGCCCGCGGTGGTCCACGCTGCTCCCATAAAGCTTGCCCACGGCATCGTCCGGACCGTGCAGGAGAACATGCCCAAGCTCATGCGCCAGCACGGCAATACGTTCCTCAGGGTTTAGCCAACCGCCCACTTGGACCTGGCGCTGAGCGAAGTCAGTGAAGCCGCTTGTCAGTCCGTACTGCGCGTCCGTGACGTGGATTGAGAAACCATGAGCCCGGCCAACTCCAGCCAACGCTTCCCACAGCTGAGGCGCCTCGGAAGACGAATGATCAGCTGGTCTCGGGACCAATAGCGGATGACCCTGGGTTTGGGAAACGTCAAAGACCGCTTGGCCGCGCCACCCGGTAATAAGAGTCTTCTTCCCCTCATCAACCGCCCCTCTGGGAAGCTTGTTCCCCACAGGAACGCGCTGACGTGTTCCATCGGGCAGAAGCAGCTGTTGAACGCGGGCGGTCCTGGGCGCAATGACCCAGAGGGCATGCTCACCCCGGAGGACAGTGCGGCCATGCCGTTCCCATTCTTTATACCCCGCTACGAGCGTCGGCTCATCGGTCCCCCGCTGCGCCATCTGCATCATCAGTAAAGCAACGTTCCCACCGGAATAGCGCCATAAAGTGGCGGAAGCGTCCAGCAACACTTGCCAATGTGACGGTGACTCGACCGCCTGCTCCAGGATGGAGTGCAGACCATCCATCAACGCGGCGACGCGTTCCTCCGGCGCCATCCGGCGAGCGCCCACCCCGTCCGGAGCAGAATTCTGGTCAGACGGGACGGTGGAGGGAACTTCAGATCCAGCGGCCACGACAGCCACCCTTCATGCTTCTTGGGCCGCAGCATTGCTGCGCAGACAACGGTTCATGGTTGTGCGCCGCACGGGCGACATGACTCAGAAGTCAGGAACCAGCTGATGGGCGGCCTTACACCACTCCAGGAAGGCAGGGTCATCGTTAGCCAGAATCCTCGGTGCCGGTTCCTTATGCAGCTGCAGCCCCACGCATCCTGCAGTCCTGGTATGCGTCCTCAAGCGTTCGACGGCGTGCGGGAGCCTTTCGTGAAAGGCAAGCGGGCCGAAGCCCGGGTCGTCTGGTGCGTAGGAGGCAAGCTCCGCGCGCTGCAGCGCATAAAGCTCGGCCACTGTCTCGGGGTGACGCCACCAGCAGTCCGGAACGACCGACGTCGTCAGTTGATATGTGGCGACAAGCCACCGCACCCACGAGAAAAGGGAATTCCATACGTCCTGTGACTGCTCTGGCGTCATCTCCCGCCAGCGGCGGGTCACGGACTTGGAGGCCGCAGCCGGAGTGAAAGCCGATCTGAACAACTGTGCGGTGATCTCGTCATCACCGAAGGAACCCGAAGATGGCACATCAAATTCATCAGTGTCGCTATGGCTGCGCATCAGGTGCCACTTCGGTCTTCTGCTGACGCTCCCTGTGCCCGTCAACCAACACCCGTTCCATTTCGGCTTTCAGGCGGCGGAGCTCCCCTGCGTCCTTTCGCTTGTGCCACTCCAACAGGTCCAAAAGGATGGGCCGGGTGCGCCGGCCGAGCATGAGTGCCGTGCCAACAGGCAGGCGTCGGATCTCGTCCAGGGCGATTACCGGGCTTTCGCGTATCTGCTCACCGTCCTGCCGCCCCTGAGAAGACCAGGATCGGGTGGTGAGCGTAAGGCTCCGCTCCCCCAGCAACCCAGCGAGTGAACGCAGGTCCCTTTCGTCCGATCCACCGCCAAAGATCACTTTGATGATGGCCGAGTCCCAGATAGTTGATGCCTCGTCGATGGACCACCCTGAGCGGGCCTGGGATAGCGACTGCAGAACCACCAGTGTTGAGATCCCGATTCCCCCGCCGTCGGACAGCGCTACCGGGAGCCCGGGCCATGGAGCGAGGTTGGCGATCTCGTCGAGGATCAGCGAAAGCGGCGGATCCAGCCGGCCACCAGCTGCGACGAACGCCATTTCCCGTGCTGCATTGTCGATGTCATCGATCAGTGCGGAAAGGTATGGTCCTGCAGCAGCTGCCCCGGCTCGTGTGCCAATGAGATAAAGAGTCCCCCGATCCCGTATGAAGGCCTTGGGATCGAACTCTTCCGACTCCTCCTGCGGATTCAGTGCGGCGAGCACTTTGGGCGACGACAGCGGTGCCACCGCCGCCGAAACCCCGATCCACGAATTGGAAGTATTCCGCGGGTCATCTTCCAAGATGCCCATCAGGTCGGCCTGCCAGCCAAGCGCTGCCCCCGGCTGACTCAACACCTCCAGCGCTTCCCGCGCCAGTACAGGGCTGGAGGACCAGCGTCGGAAAGCCGTCACTCCCTCGCCGCAAAGCGCCGCTGCATGCAGCAGGCACTGAAGGACTATCAGCGAGCGCTTCTGCCACACTGCGTTCTCGCCCTTCATCTCGGTGTCCGCGGTGATGACCAACGCCCGCCGGGTAGCAATATCAGGATCCTCACACCCGCGTACGGGCGACCAACGAAGCGACGATGGAAGTCCTGACATGCCCTGGGGATCAAAAACGGTGACGGGTCGGCCTCCAGAGCCCCGTGCCTTCATCGTCACAACGAGATTGTCCGCGCGCGTTGAAGTCGTGACTACAGCGCCCGGCGCATCGAGGATGGCGTTGATGACGACATAAAGCCCCTTCCCGGATCGCGGAGCACCTTGAATCACCATCGACTCCTCCGTGGAGACATGGACGGTGACACCGCGGGAGCGGCCCAGCGTCCACGACACGTCCTGCACCGAGGGGTTTGCGAGTCCTGGACGCGTGAACTTTCCTCTTTTCCGCACGGCCCTCGCCCCAAAATCGTGGAGAATCTCGGCCCGGCGGGCAACGCCCTCGCGGTTCAATATGTCTTGGCGCAACCAGCCACCCGATTGCTTCCATCGCCGCCAAAAGACCACCGCACCGACGGCGAGCGCAGCAACCAGAAGTAGGGCCGGAGCCAGAACCCACCAGACGCTGTCCGTGCCGAGCGCACAATCAGCCCGGCGAACAACAATCCATTCCATTCTGTTGGCGATAAGTCCGACGGCGGCCGCAGAGTTGAAGGGCGACGGCGGCATGGAGCCGCACTTCCAAGAGCCCGCCACATGCGCTGCGGCCTGCACCACCGCGCAAAGACAGACATAGGCTGCCGCGCCCACAAGGCCAGCGGAGACCAGTGGATTTTCGCTTGCCGCGCGCGAGCTCACTGGCCGTCTCACAGCATCCTGTCATCTGTCCCGAAAACAGCAAGCTCGTCAGTGGTCACTCGGTTGGCAACGATGAAGGAGCGATTGCCCACTTTCCAGAGCCCGACGCCCTTCGGAAGGTTCTCAACATGCTCGCACTCCGCTTCGGTCAGGCCGAGCGCTTCCTTGGTCAGCCGCATCGCGTCATGCTTCTGCCGGTAAATGACCCTAGTGTCAGCCTCAGTCAGCAGGCCCAGTGCTTTCTGTCTGTGTCCGCTCGTGCTGTCACCGATCTCGTTGAGGTCGGCGACCTTGTGCATGATGAGCAGGTTTGCGATCCCGTAGGTTCTGGCGAGACGCCACTGTTCGCTCATCTTTGCCAACATGTACGGATCTGCGAGCATGCGCCACCCCTCGTCGTACACCACAAGCCGCTTTCCGCCGTCGGGGTTGGTGATCGCCGCTTCCAACCAAGTTGCGCCGCAGGCCGCCGCCAGTGAAAGCGCCTGCTCCGAGGCTCCGATCAGCGCAGAGGTATCCATCACCATCATGGGCGCGTCAGCGTCGAAGGCCACCGTAGATGGCGCGTCGAACATACCTTCGAGGTCGCCCGATACAGTGCGTCGCAGTGAATGGCTGACGGCGGTTGCACCGTCAGTTCCAACTAGGGCGGTCATCTCCTTCGACGGCTTGAGGAGGTGGTCCAGCACCATGGGCAGGGTCGGGTTCGAATTCTCGGCCATCGTTTCCATGAGGGCGATGTCCAAGGCGGTGTGCTCCACGGGGCGAAGGGGCGTGCCCTGCCGCATTAGCGAGACCAAGGCCCCGAGGAGATACCGACGCCGTTGCCTCACGACCGCTTGCCACTGAGCCTCGGTGAGCGCAGTGGAGCGAGGACCGGCGTCGAGGGGATTTACCCTTGCGGGTCGGCCCGGGCCGATGGAAATGACTTTACCGCCGACAGCCTCCGCTACTGCAACCCACTCGCCCTTGGGATCAGACGCGACTGCCGCCTTTCGCCCTAGGGTGATTGACCGCGTCACCAGCGACTTTCCGCACATCGACTTGCCGGTTCCAACTGTCCCGATCACAACGATGGACGGGCCGCTGATAATCCCTTTGTCATACAGGATCCAGGGATCGTAGGAGAAGGCCCCGGACCCGAAAACGTCGGTGCCGATGTAGGTTCCCTCATGTCCCAGCCCCGATTCCGTAAGGAACGGGTAAGCGGCGGCAAACGTCATGGTCGATGCGCGGTGGGGCGCCGGGCGCAACCGATGAGGACCTCGCAGGGAGTTCGGCTCGTTGCTCCCCCAGTCACCCGCGAGCCGAAACCCCTGGGGGTCGCGTGGCTGGTCCCCTATCGTGGCACTCGCCCACCCTGCAGCGGGTGGTGCGAGCCGGCGTCGTGCTTTCCTTTCCGTTCGGTTCTTTCCCGACGGTAGATACTCGAAGCTTTTCAATGCTTGTTTCAACGCAGTCCCCTTCCAAGCGGCAGGCCGCCGGCGACAAACGCGGCCCATTGCTGTCCGTAGAGAAGCCGCAGCTCAACGAATGCTCCTGCGGCAGCGGACTCAAGTTCCTGGCGATGCCGGGCCAAGTCCTCCAGTGACGTCGCCGTGACAGTGATGTAGGCCGCCGGGCGGACATCGCCATGGCCGGCAACGATCTCTTCCTCCCTTTGGATGACTTCTTCTTCCTCCGCCTTTTGCTCACGAGTGAGAGGCCTGTCGAAGCGGGCGTTGATGCGGCGGCGCGTCTCGTGCGCTTCCTGCGCGGAGCGGATGTCACGGAGGGCTTCCGCGGTGGGTACTGCCCGTATGACTTCCGTGAACGTGTGGCGGAATTCGCCCACATAGATCAGCGGATGCAGGAAGCCAGGAAAGACTTTCTGGCGCGGCCATTCAGCGATCCAGAAGGTCTGGTGGAATCCGGTGTCGGTCCGCAGGTAGGTCCAGTGTTCCTCCACGGCCATCGGGCCCTGGCGGTGGAGGGAATTCATGTCCTTACTTGTCGGCTCGTCCGACGGCGAGGCTGCCGCCACCGGCGCTTTGGCGGGCGGCAAAGCGGCGGGATCGAATGCCCCACGGATGATGCTTAGCAGTCCGGGTTCACGAACCCACTCTTCTACCTTCACGCTGTGGGTACCGAGCGACGTTTTCATCGCATCGACTTCCAGCCGCAGGACGTGTTCCAGGCCAACCGGTCCCCCACCTGACTCCCTGATCCGGCGTCGAGCCTTGCTCGTGTCCAGGACAACCACCACGAGGAGTTCGTGGCTCATGGTTGATCCGGCTGCACCGAGCAAGTCCTCGTATGCGCGTTGTCCCCACGCAGCCTTATCGCCAGCCTGTGCCGGCACGGCGTTGTCTTTGTAAAACTCCCAGAGCGCAGACGACGGGTAGGGCACTGTGTAATCCTGGACCGCGATCCTGGCCACGCCTGGCCGTTGGGCCATGCCGGCTTGCACACGTGACCAGGCTTGGACAGCCCACGCTTTGTCGTCTGCGTCCAGGAGCGCAAAAGACCTCGTGCTGCATCGCAACACCGCGATCGCCTCCCGGCCGGGGCGGTCAACCATGAAGCACTCACCACTGGCCGTTGTTCTGATCTCCAGATTGCCGAGGCCGCCCGGGAGAGCGAGCCGACCAGCAAGTTGCGGAGCTTGGGGCTTTACAAGGAACCGCGTTTGTCCTGCCGCTGCCCGGTAGAAGAAGACGGCTAACTGTTTCGCCCATACCGGATAAGGGATGCGGGAATACTGGAGGAGCCCGAGCAGCAGAAGCCCAAGCCAGAGGGGTCCGGAAGAAAAAAGGCCAACCGGCCCACTACTCGCAGAAGCAACGACGGCAACCGCCCCGCCCCCTGCAACTATCAACAACTGGTACCACTTGAGGCCAAGGAAGAACCCGCGGCGCTCGTATCTCGGGAATTTCACGGCCTCAAGGGCACGAGCATCTTCAGACATGTGGGTTTCCTCCGTTCGGAGGGTTGATTCTTGGTGGTTGGGGTTTCGGAGGCCTCGCCCTCGAAGGGGCCGGTGCGCTCGCGTAGGGATGCGCTCGCGGTTCGGCACCTCCTGAAGGGACCTGCCGAGTAGGTGCTGGGGCAGTCTCGCCTTGTCCGTGAGGATCTATGCGAATGAGGCCCTGCTCTGCCCCGGGTGCCTGCAAACTGTTCGAGACTCCTGTGGCGGTCCCGGTTCTCAATGCCAGCTGGCCGCGGTCACCGTGGGGCGACGGCATCCCGGACCGGACAGTGGGTGCCAGCGCTTGAGTCGGGAAAATACTGCGGGTTGAGCTGATGGGGCGAGTCATTGCAGAACGACTTACCAGACTAGCGAGTGTAAGGCGACCACCTGTCTGCCTACTGATCTGCCGAGCCGCCACACTACTGCTGCGGGACAGAATATGGCCGCCGCCGGCCGTTTGGGCCGCTGCCGCGAGTTCCCCGCCCGCGAAGCTAACCAAGCGCAGGGCCATCAAAGGTGCGCCGCAGGCAAGCGCCATACCCACCGTTCCGGCTGCCAATCCGGCAAAGGACTTCGACTCTGCGAAGAGCTTCACTGCAACGGCCAGGACCGTTCCGGCCAAGGGTTTCGCCAACACCAGGGCAATGACCACCTCGCACCAGCGGCGTGCCCAGGACTTGGTCTTGTCCCATGGCAGAAGCATCAGGGCCACCGGCGCGACGGCCGCCAAGACGACGAGTGCAAAGGAGCGGAAGATCATTGAGCACATCAGGATGAAGGCAAGAATCCACACGATAATAACTGCCATCACCGTAACGACGACGGCGCCGGCCGGGCCCCCTGTTGTTCCAGGCGCAAGCGAGACCAAGTTCCATTCCCGGCCACTTCCTTCTGGTGCCCGTTCAAAGCCGAAAAGCCTCATGAACACGAGGTACGGGTCTGAACCAATTGACTCGAGCAGCGCGGCTGAGGCTAAGTCACTCGCCCGCGTCAGTTGCCGGACCAGATAGACAGCAGCACCGACAAGTGGAATGGCGGCAGCGCCACCGAGCATCGCACGGCCAATCCGTCTCGGCTGCTGGCTTACCAGGCCCGATAAGACCTGAAGGATCATCACGACGACGAGCGGCGTCATCATGACGACGACCCACCAGCTCGTCAGACCCTCGATGGAGAGCCACTGGGAGTCGTCGACGTTTGAGACAGAGAAGGCGCCAGTAATGAAGGCCCACAGCCAGGACGCCATGTTCTGAAGGATGTTTGCGAAGAGAGACGTGACTGCGCCCATGGCGTTGTCGTTCGCTTGTGAGACCAAACCGCAGCCGGGCGGCCACCATCCATTGAGGTCGCACTCAACAGGCATGAGCTAAAACCCAAGCGGAAAAGCTGTCTGCGACCAGAGGATGTAGCCGTTTATGCCGCCGAGAATGGCAGCCACCGGGCCAGTCCAAAGGAGGATCACGCCGCCGCCCGAGGCAAGGCGTGACGACTGGCTAAGTTTGCCAGCCAAAAGCATCGCGGCACCAATGATGGCCACGATGGCAATGATGATGAAGGCGCCGACGAGGATCCCGCCGCCTATCTGTTTGAGCGATTCCAGGAAGGGAAAGCTCGCGTTCGGGGTGATCCCCGGGTCCACCGCTGCGAAAAACATTGGTGCTCCGTCCGTTGGATTCCATGGAGTGAGCAGATGAGCTCACGGGTTCATGGAAGTTGCGGGATGAAGCGACATGACTTCCCCCAAGTTACAAGCGGCAAGAGCGCCAGACTCGTAATGACTCCGGTGAGGCTCATGATTGGCAGTGGGCCGGTTGAAATCTGTAAAACCGCTCTTTAGCAGGCATTAAGGAAGTTGTTCACACCGCCACCGTCGGGTATCAAACTCCCGTCGAGCCGTCATTCGATCGACTTCTCGATAGATCGCATACGCCTTTTCGAATTGTTTACGGATGCCACTACTTGTTCACGGGATGACTATCGACGCCTTACCAGAGCGGCTATGCGCGCTTCTAGATAGGCCCATCCCGACCGTCTTTCATTCACAACTTGGTTACGAGGTACTGCGGCTCGAAGCGGGATGGACCCCTTGAGCGGTGGGCAGGGGCGACGGGTCAGCGCTCTTGGTCCTCACCGGTATTTCGCCGACCCAACGTAGCCCCGGGTGCATTTCAAGTCCTGCAACCCCAGAATGCCGGCGCGACCTTCGAGCCGACCAATGACACGACTCGACTCTAGCTCGAGTCTCAACTCGATCGGAATCTACTTGACCGGGGCTAATCCTTCCTCGCGAGGTTTTCGATCTCCTTCTTCAATGCAGCAGGTATCTCGACCGCCGAGAAGTTGGTGGCACGAAGCCAAACCAAGGCTTCTTGCGTGGTCCAGTCTTCAGTCACAATGAGATGGGAAATGGCAATTGTGGCCGTCCGTGATAACCCAGCCGACATCAAGGCAACTTGGCTAGGCCGCGCCACGCCAAGTTCTAGCATCATCGTCACGTCGAATGTTGGAACCGCATCGGTAGCTCCCTGCTGGGCGGCGTATGTCGCGAGCACATCGTTGTAGCACGCGAGGTATTTGGCCGACTGGAATCGCACGACCGTTTCGATGTCGCTCATAACGTCGCGAATCGCTCGAGGCAACGGGTACTTCTCCGTCTTTCTCTGCTCAATGAGCGGAGCCAGCGGCATTCCGTTCATCCAGTTAATGACCAGGCCAGCGATCTGCCACTTCCGTTTGTCCTCACCTGTCTGCGGTGAGTGACCGAAGGCTGTTGTCATCGTCGCTCCCAGCCGCGCATACACGTTCTTATAGCGCTCCTTCACTGCAGTCGCGGGCTTCGGAATCAATAGCGCTTTCGCGGGCAATCCGCTCTCCTGGAAGTTCTTCAGGAGCCTCATCATGGCAATTGGGGAAATACCCGCATGTTTGGGGATGAGCGAGGCGGGTGGTTCAAACTCATTTACAGCGAGCTCAATCCGCGCATACACGTACTTACGGACGCTTTCGTCTTCGATAGAAGCAAGTTCGTGTTCTAGGCTGCTGCCGCTGACAAAGCGTGCGGCCAAATAGCTAAAGAGCCCCTCTCCATCAGCATTCGCATCCACGGACGTTTCTGCAGTCTCGAGATACTCGAGAAGTCCGGTCGGGTCCGAAAGCCCGGAGGGAACCGCCCTCCGGAGCATGAACCGTCCTCGCACCGCAGGTATGTGCGTCCATGCGCCCGGCTTGTTAGTGTCAATGCAGATAACGTTCCCCTGAAACTCCTTCCCCCAGCGCCCCGCTCGGCCCGCCAAATTCCAGAAATCCAATTCGCTCATCGGATTGCCCTGCCCCTTGCGCGGAGCACGAATGAAAATATTCCTGCACGGCAAGTTTACGCCCTCGAGCAGGGTTGAGGTGCACACGAGATAAGCGATTCGGTCTTCCTCGAACAGCCGCTCGATTTCAGCTCGCACAGCCAGGGGCATGTTTCCGTAGTGAAAAGCAACACCGTAATTGAGCGCCTTTATCAGCGCGTAATCCGGATGCACCGCAGTTGCAATGAGCGACTGTAACTCAATGATCTCGGGATCCAACGCTGCCGAGGTCTCACCTATAAGGGAGCAGAGTTCGACCGAGATCTTTTCCGCGTCGTTGGGTGTGTTCGCGTAAATGATGTTGCCACCACGAGAGCCAAGCGACTGCGCAATCGCCGCGATTGTCTTGTAAACACCGGATGGACGGCTCGGTAGCGAAACCGTACCGATAGGGACGGCATCGCCGCCATGGATTAGTGCCACCGATCGCTCGCTACGGGTGCCGGGGATGTGTTCAATCCTGAATAGGTTCTGGTTTACTGTCACGGTCTCGGAAGCGAACGCTGAGCCTCGGGCGAAAACGGGCTTGTCGCCAAGGAGCAATTCTGGATTCTGGCTCATGGGGCTTGCAAAAAGCACCTGAGTCGCCGGGTTAGCGGCTACGGTTCGGTCAATGACCTGCTGAAGAAGGATCCCTCGGTGCGCTGAGCCCAGCCCTTGCGCTTCGTCGATGAACAAGAGGTCCACGTGAAAGTCCGGCCGTGCTACCTGCACGAGATGCAGCCGCTCCTGGGTCATCACCAAAACGCGATTTCCGGTTTCATGGATCGATTGGTCCCACGGCATCATGAAGACCGAGGTCTCTTTTTCAACTGTCGCACGGAAGCTCGCGGCTACCTCTTCGACTAGCGCGCGCGTAGGCACAATGTAGGCGGCAGAGAAATCATCGTGGACCCTGAGCTGCTCCAGGAACCACTCACGTAAGATTCTGGACTTTCCGGACGATGTTGGTGCCGAGACGCTGAGCCAGTCATTCGCCTTGGCATCAAGCCAAAGCTCGATCTGAAATCCATTCACGGCGAGGTTCTCGCCGGTTGAAAGAGGAATGGAATGCTTCAGCTTGCTATTGATCACTTCCAGCTCAATGGCAATAGGCAAGGATGCTGAAGCGGAGCGGTCGAACAACCCCTGCTTTTCCGCAAGGCGTACGGCGAGCCCATTCCCGTCCCTCTCGAGCAGTGCTGTCGCGGCGAGTCGCTCTTCGGGGCGAGCACCCTGGTCTTGCAGACAGCCGGAAGCCACGCGCAGCACAGCGATCTGGGAGGCTTCGGACGGCTCCGAGGTTAGCGCACTCGCGCATAGAAGTGCGAAATGCCAACTGACATCAGGAATCTCGGCCTGCAGGTTCAGCTTCGGCAGGTCCGTCTGTATGGCTCGCAGGCGAAGAGCCCAAAGGATCTCTCTAAACTTTCCAGATTCAAGTGCGGCAACAGCCGCGGCCCCCGCCACTATTGCGCTCCAACTCGTGCGCGAACGGCCTGACGGAGCTTCATGACGGACGGAACAGGGACGCAAAAGACATCGATGGACACCGAGAGCAGATTGTTGTCAGCGACTCGCTTACGGATCGCTTTGTGCCATCGCTCTACTTGTTCAGCGATCTTCGCGAACTCAGTGTCAACAGCGACTGCGACATTCGGATAACTCGAGATGTCAAAACCGACCAGGCAAACTCCATTCCAACGGACTTGGATACTCTCGGGGTAACCCTCATCAAAGTAGCGAATTAGGTGGGCGACAATTTCCTCATCGTCTACATTCAGGTGCTCTCGCACTAGAAGAAGGTCACGCTCCCGGGTGTCATATCTCTCCGGATCTAAGAAGGGAGCGATGCTTTCGAAACAATCAGTAAAGGCTTTTGTGCTGTTCTCGTAGAGCTTCGACTCTCCCCAGTAGAGGTCTAGGATGCCGTCATCTCGAAGCGCCGCGTGAACGCCGTCAGAACCGTGAACGTGCATTGAATTGTTTGTCTTGAGCGGCATCTTCGACAGTATCTGCGGGTATCCAAGTACGCGCTCCATCAGAAGAAATAGGAGGAGCTCCCCACCCTCTCCTGAGGTATCGGATCTCACGAGCAGATCCCTTGCTTCAGCTTGCAGTGCAACGATCTGGTCGGTAGCGCCCGTCGTTTGAAGGTGCTCCCACGCACTCCTGATTCGATCTCGAGGGATAGCAAAATCAAGTAGCGCGTTGCCCATTGTGTTCGCCAACTGCTGCGCCACAGGCTGTCCGTTTGGGTCGACCGCGAGAAAATGGGTGCGGACAGTCGTACGTGAATCCTCCAGAATTACCGGGTCGGCATGCGCCGTTAGAAGATGAGCGAACGAACTATCGTCTCCACGAGCAAGCCTGCCGAAAGCTTCGACTACCCACTCTTGGTCGGTCTCAGCCGAAACACTACTCAGAACTACTCCCCAATTCGCGCAACTTCGCGATTTCGCGATTGAAGGGAACACTACTACGATGCATTCGCCGCCGCGATCATTCGTGGGGCGAGTCACGGCTTTAGTCCACAAAGCTATAAAGAGCGATGTGCAGATGGCTAGAATCAACTCTTGAGCTCTGCACGATCCTGACGAGAGTCGAGATTCGGACGTGGGTCGGACTGGACAGCTTGGGCGTGTCGCCAAGACGGCGGCAGCGCCAAGGTGCGGTTCACGGGGGCGATGCGAAATTCCGTGACGGCTGCCGTCCTCCTGCATCTCACCAAACATCTCGATCTGAGACTCAGTCACGTCATCCGAAGGCCGCATGTGGACGCGCCGTTACGGGCATTGCCTGTCCCCGAGATGTCGGGATTGCCTTCGCCAAGTTGAGGGGAAAAGTGGTAACTAATCAGCGGACCCGTTTTTGACACTGTTGGCTCGCTCAGCAGCCGTAACGTACTCTCACGTTTTCTAAGAAGGCTCATGCTCGCCGAGGCTTGGCGCTGGCGGGCGTGCTAACAGCTTCCTTTAGCGGGAAAGTCAAGATTTGTGTACAACTCGCGTTGTCGAGTTGAGATAGCCGCCGTCTCGGATCCAGGCGACACGAGCTGAATCAATCAGGTGTGACCAAACATGGCCTGGTGCCGCGAGCTCGCTAAGCTGTGAAATTATTTCGCTGTTTGACGCACCTGCCGTCCCGGCGGACACCAGCGCTTGCATTCTGGCCGCATGAAGCGTGTCAGATTCATCAAAGTAAATGGTTGGATCGTTCGAGATCTCGCGTATTGAACGACGTGCTACAAACAGATTGTCATAGACCCCTTCCATTAATCCGATGAGCGCCGAACCGCTACCGTCTAGCGCCCGCGACTTGCCATCCATACTTCCACCTATCTTGTTCCACGGCGGTAGCAGACCACGGTCGAGGACGGCAGTCTCGATCAATTGGCCTTCGAGCATGGCGATCGAGCGTCGAGCCTCGATGTCGTGGTCGAAGTCGATCGACCAGTCCACGACAGTCGAACCAATCTCCTTCTTCAGTCGGGCAATGTTCGCTTGATGGAGCGGAGACTGCACGAAGGCGGAATAGCCGAGAAGCGGGTGCTTGTCGAACCACGCTTCGATATTTGAGAACTTCGATGAGCCAGGCTTTACGTCAACAATCCCATTGTGTTGTGCAAACCTCGATGAGAGATCTGTTGCGAGACCGAGGTAGCGCAGCGCATGGCTCGACGGTGATTGTTGTCGTTGTGGATCCGGGTCGTAGAACGCGTAGACCCCACTACTTGACCACCCAAGGCTGTCGGTCGCAGAAGCGAGATCCTCAATGGCGTCGCGCAAGTCCTTCGCTTCGTCTCTGCCATACACATCCCAAATGACTGTTCCAAACATCGAACAAGTGTTGCATATCTCCCATTCGGTAAATTCGCCAGGCCAATAGAGCGCGTCTTTATCTATAATTCGGCCTACAGGTATGCGGCATGGCCTCTACTCGTAAATAGTCAGCCAGCGCATCCGCAGAGTCCAGAACCCGGTTCAGTTCGCCGCGCTCGATTCCTGCCAGATGGCGCGGCCTGTCCCCGAGTTCTTCAGTGGGGCCCCTCCAGGGACAGGCCTCCGGAAACGGCGAAGGTCAGGCAGCTGCGCGTCAAGCACCGACTCGAGGGGACTAGCCGCTCCACAAACCTTGGATCACTTCCAGAAAGCATAGGTTCCGAATCGATGATCGATACCCATCCACTTCGAGCAGGAACGAGCCCATAACTGCCCTGAGTACGACCGCCGTAACACCGGGCCGCCCGGGGAGACCGGGGAGACAGAGCAGATCACCGTCCAGCTCGACCGGTTGAGCCTAGCGGCGCTCGAGGTTCTCCGTTCCGATGGCACCGGCACATCAGACGCCGTGCGCGCGGCGGTCATCGCTGCTGCAAAGCAGAACCCGAAGCCATCACGCTGCGACGTCAGGCCACTCGTCATTGATCTGCTGTATGCCGATCGACTGGACGTGCTAGCCGCTGACGCTCCCCCGTTGACCAACTGTCAGCGATACGTACTGACCGCGGCGTTCACGTGCCGACGCAGTACGAGGCTCAGCGAAGGGCAGTGGTAGCGATGCGAAACGTGGGACACGACGCGTGATTCTGGGCATACGAGGCCCGCCAGACCGCACTCACAGACATGCAGGGCGGGGTGCTTTGCATCATGCGGACTTGGTGTAGGAGCAACGAAACGCATGACAGCGGGAGAAAGCCAGATCGACCACCTCGCTACCTGCTCAGTTCGATCGCCGTGTGCGGCGTCTGCGGTGCGAGCACAAGAATCGGCTCACAAAACACCGGCTGTCGGTCACCCGAGGCAAAGAGCAATCCTCCCGCTACCGCGTATGCGCGTGCGCTGGCTCCAAAGGCAGAACCGCCTTCCACGTCTCGATACGCCAGGAGCACCTGGACGAGATCGTCACTGACGCGGTGCTGGCACGGATCGTCGAAGCTGAGTTCCAAACACCCCGCGGTCTGGCCGAGGACGAGGATGATACAGAGCGCCGAGCATCGCGTCTATAAATCAAGGGCCACTACGTTTGGTTCGCGACCGTGCGTGAAGAAGCTGAGAGGCGCTCGCGACAAGAGTGGGTCGAGACACAGGAGCAAATAGTGCTTCCGAAGATCTAGGCAGCTCTTTACCATCCACGCTCTCGAAAATCTGGACCCCCTGGTGCGCCATCTAAGAAGGCACGTCGTCCGCACGCTCCTGATTCCTGGGATCGATCCTGTCAATGCGAAACGGGGTCAGCGGGGCCAGAACCCGGGCAGAGTCAAGCTCATTTGGCGAAGCCACTCCGAGTAGACCTGCCATGGTTCAAGCATCTGTTCGAAAACAACCACCTCAAAGAACAGCGAAATGGGACTTTGCTCAGGTCAGATGCCATTTCAGTACCCACCTCAATACCTCCGCCAGTACCCACCTTGAAATACTTTCGGCGAGTCTGAAATGTCTGCTGATTCGTTGGTAAGCAGCTCGTGGCAATTTGATCTGGTGGTTCGGGCGACCACAGTTACGAAGGTCGCGATTGGCCTGCGGATCGCTCCTCGACCATACGTGTCGGCGTCAGTGTCTGGAGGTGTGTCCTCCAGGATCGGTTTATATGCCGAAATTCCTCTGGCCTGGGCCCTGCGTGCGCCATCGAACCTGACGTGAGCACTTAGCGCCGTAAGAGGTCAAAGTAGGCCGCACCAGGGTTCCAGCTCACCGGATGCAACAATGTTCCCACAGCCGGGTTTAGCGCACTCCACATCATGCCGTCGCCCGCGTATATGCCGACGTGGCCCCAGTTATCGGGTCCCTGAGGATTTTGAACCACAAGATCTCCTGGTTGGGGATCCTCCGTTCGGACACCCACCCGCCACTGTTCTACTCGCGGCAACTCGATACCGGCTTGCCTGTAAATCCACTGCACGTAGCCAGAGCAGTCCCATGCTTTGAAGGCAGTCCCTCCCCACACATATCTCCCACCCAAACCTTCCTGCGTGAATCTCAGAATGTCCTGACGCAGCTGGCTCAAGTTCGGGGAAGACCCCCCCATGACGCGGCGCGGTCGAGGAATCCGCACAGGAGGCAGGAGCAGTGCCACCCTCAAGCGCAGCGACAATTGCGGTCGCAGCCGGCTCCCAACGCGCATACAGTTCAGGAAAGGCAGACACCTGCACCGCTTGGGCCGCTAGACCTTTGTCCATTGTCTGCCAGCCGGGAACGTCCAGCAGTCCGCGAGGACTGCCGCGATTCGGTCCCGACGGCCCGCCAAAGAAGGCACGCGCGTTGTAAGAGGCGTCCATCAGCTGCTCAACCGTCCCCCAGCCCGCCGCCGGACGCTGCTGGGCTGAACCGATCGAGTCGTGGTCACGTCCAACGCCGTCATTGGGGAAATGCAGGGATGCCGGCACGCTGGGGTTCGCGAGCATGCGCAGGCTCGACTCCTGCAACGCCATCATGATGGCGATGATCTGGCCGGCGCGCGGTATTCCAAACTGCTTGCCCACCGCGATGTACGTTCGTGCAACGCTCTCCTGCCGGGGCGTCAGCTCGTAAAGCACGCTCCCAGTATTCCGAACCTCCAAGCCAGCACCGGTGACGCTAGGGGCAGTGTCCACCTCGGTTCCCGCTGGCGTACAGGCAACTGCGGATTGGCGCGCCGTACCAGTTACCGCCGCCACGCCTCCGGCAAATGCCACGGCGCCAACAAGCAGAGCGAGGAAAGCGGCCGCCGACACGACCTTCACCAATGCCCTGCGCCGCATGAGGCCTGCGACGACCACCAGTGCAGCCACTAGTAGACGATCCTGTCTGCGGTCGCGTAGAAGCCCACCATGGCGCAGCGCTCAGCTGGCGCGGTGGTGGCGGGAGGACAGTTAACCATCACCGTGACCGGTGCGGCATAGGCACTTTTGCCGCTACTGGACTCGTCCACAACTTGCACCGTTACCGTACACACGTGAAGACCCTCCCACGGCGCCGGATACTCCTGAACTTTGGCCAAGTCGAGATCACAGCGCAGGGACTCAGCGGTGCCGCTTCGGCGAGCGGACTGGTCTGCCAGGGTGGTGAACGTCCCCGCCATCACGCCAGTCCCTTCAAACTCCCGAACCAAGACAGATAAGGGATTCGATCCGTCAGGCAGCAACTCCCACCACGACCGCACCTTGGCATATACATCCGAGTACGACAACGAACGGCTGTCCCAGCTATAGATTCCCTCTGCTGCCGCAACGGCGAGCGCCCGGTAATCGCGGGTACGTGGCAGAACATCCGGCGTTGCCTCCGCCGTAACGGTCGCCTCGTCAGTAACACCGGACCTACTGCCTGGTGCATTGGATGTGCCTGATGGCTTCGTCGTTGCAGGCGCAGTTGCGGACGTGGTCGGCGGGACTTGTCCTTCGGGGCTATCGGCAGGCCAAAGTACGAAGACTGCACTAATAATGAGCAGGGCAACCAGCCCTGCCGCCAGCGACTCCCGGAGGCCAAATCTTCGGAACCAATTCATAGCCAACTCCGGTGAACGACAACCATGATCTAGAGAGCCGGCCTGTTCACTTCATGCTGAAGCACGCGCCAAGCTGCCTGGTACAGCTGGCGGGCAAATCCGATATTCACCGCGATGTATCTCTCGGTGACGCCGAGCTCACAAGCCAGAGCAGCCATCTGGACGGACCTATCCAGTCCTCGAAGTCCCGGACGGACAATAGTCTCCGCGACGCTCCGGAGGACGTTTGTGGGAAGGCAGTTGGCAGCGCAGCGGCAGAGATCGTCGATGCCTATTCCTGGTTCGGGGTGGCAGTTCAAGGCCGTGTTGATAGTTTTGGCCGTCAGCCGAACGACGGTTACGGCATGCCATCGACGCCGGTCCTTCGGAGACGGAGGTCCGTAGTGCCTCGGCCCTGTAAGGCTGGATACGGCTAGTCTCCAGATGTCCTCACTGACGCTGCGCTGGACCAGGCCAAGCATGGCCTGTGCCCAGGCTTGATCAACATAGTTGTCGACATCGTTTCCCGCCGACCCAGCATGGACGATAGCAAGAAGCTCCGGCGAGCTTTCCGTCGTCGTGAAGTCGACAAGCAAGGGCAACGTTTGATGGCTAAGCTCGCGTCGGATATGGGCAGCGCAGATCTTGTTGCAGACACCTTGGACCCATGCTTCAAACGGGATGCCGGGCACTTCCCGGTAACGTCCCCGCGCAACTCCGTCCCAAACGGCCACTCGGATGTCCTGCATGACGTCGTCGACATCGCAGGATCGCCCAATCCGCGCGAGCCGAGAAACGACGTAGCGGTGCACCCCATCAACCGCGACCATGATGCGGTCGATCTGGATGACGGGTTCTCCCGGCGGCGGTGCGCTTCGCAATGAGACGTCAACATCAGCGACCGTCTCTGATCCCTTTGTAGATTGATACGCCTTGGCTTCAATTTCCATGGCTTCACCGCTTTGACTGTTCAGATCGAGTAGTTCTCAGAGTCGCGCAAATCGGCCACCCCAGTTCGTGGATCTGGAGATCCAACAACCGCCAGAAGAAGGTATAGGAATTATTGTCGAAGATAACTAAAGTATCGTCAAGAGTGCTGTTCTTACTTTTTGCGCTACCTTCGGGAAGAATGACGGTATGCCGAGAATTACGCAGCCTCACGACGCCGCCTGGTCGGCCGACGTCGAGGCTGCCGTCGCAACCTTCGGCAATCGAGCGCGAAACGAAATTCTTCGATTCCTCACGGCCAGTGGGCCTGCCACGCGCGGCGACATTGTCGCCGCTGTCAGCGCGGGCGATCCCAGCGTGGCCAAGCATCTGGCCGCACTCGAAGAGGCAGGAGTGGTGATGGTCGACGTCGAGCCTGGACGTAGACACGGACGGTCACCGCGGTATTCGGCGAACCCAGTCCGGATCAAGGAACTGCTCGACGCTCACCTTAATTACTTGCTGGAACAGTAACCGCAGCGCGCTGAAAAGGTGAGCCCGAGATTAGTCGGGGCGTTCCGGCGCCTCATCCGCGTGCAACTGCGGAGTGGCCTCGGCCCTCTCCCCTTCTGGCCGACGGCTGATGTCCTTATTCAAGTACTCCGTGATCGCCCGAAGCGTCTCTGGCGACACGTCACCTAGGGTGCGGGCAGCGAACGTCTTTACTCTCGCGGCGCGAAGAGATTTCACAAACTCAAGCTGGGAATCGATGCGCTCGGGAAGGCTTGAGTCGTCGCTACCTAGCAGATATGCGGGATCTACGTTGAATATCTCGCACAAGGCGCCAAGAAGTGCCGAGTCGCTCACCAGCCTTCCCGTTCCGTCCTTCATGTAGAACCAACGGGCCCTGGAGAGTTTGATCCCCTTGTCTTCCAGCTTTTCCTGGACTTCACGGAAGGTGACGGGTTGTCCTCGCTCGGCAACAACAACATCGAGCAGCAGGTTCAAACGGCGTGCAAGTTCGGCTTGAGGAGACAATTCCGCGCCTTTGAGACCTTCCTCGTCTCCGGACACAATGCACCTCCCAGCCCTGACATGACTACCGTCAGCAAGCACTAATTGTTGCCCAGTATTGTCGTGACCCTCTCCACATGCAATGAATAGCGCTACGTTCTTCCATCAGTATCTTGATGAGCGTATCGTTTTGCTGTAGACCCGTCTACATCGGGCAACAGCCGTTCCCTCGTCACCTGATTGTGGTCTCTATGGCGAACATCTTGATGAACCGGACGCGAAGCCGCCTCATTCGCTATTTGATCACCCATGGTCCGGCGAACTGCAGTGAGATTACTGCAGCCCTCACCTTGTCTGCTTCCACTGTCCGTAAACACCTCAGTGTTCTATGCGAGGCAGGCGTAGTCATCCTCGGGTCGGGAATGTATAAAGCGCGACGGGATATGGTCGAAAGGGAACTTGTAGACCTTGCGGCCACGTTTCAGTCAGCCGGCAGCGACTTCAGGAAGCGCGGAACGGACGACTTCCACTTGTCGGTAAAGGCGTTCCACTTGAATGAAGGCCAACCCCCCAATGCATAGCTTCCCGACGATCGTAGCTCTAATGGCAGGAGAACCGGCGCGCTTATCTTGAGGCAAGCTTGATCAGCTGCGGTTTGCATAGCCCGATGGCACCACAGGGGTCTCGCAGCCTGCCCACCCGTGGATTGCCAGGTTTGGTTCCTGCGCCTTGGCGGTTGAATCGGCAGGCATCTGCCGCTGAATAGCAATCCTGGCGAGGGGATAGAATTTATCGGCGTCGGCGCTGTTCCCGGCGGCCCGGAATTCGTCGACTTTGCGGGATGCGCCTATCGCCTTGCTGCCCCAGGTGTTCACGGCGCGGGCGTGGTCGTCTTCGCCCATCCGGAGGTTGCCGATGGTCTGAGCACGCCCTCCTCGAAGCAGCTCGTTTTCGACCGCCCATACAACCGGCACCTCGATATGCCCCGGATGTCGGACTGGCGGAACTAGCGTGCAGCGGTCTACCCGATGCTGGAGAAGTCCTTCGCGATGCGCTGACGGTTTAGACCAACCGGCCCGCTGCCCCAATTTTCGATCGGACAGCGGTCTTTTAGTTGCCTACGATCCCGCCTCCTGCATCGCCGAAAACGGCCGTCCGCATGAAAAACCCACCCTTTTGAGGGCAAAACCCACCCGTACCGGCCGGGAACGAACCCCCGGTCGGTCTAATTTATGCCCCGTTTTGTCGCGGATTCTAGGGGTTTTTTGGTGCCTGGAGGGGGTAAACCGGACTGCGTCGGCGCTCCCTTCCCTCCAAAGAAGAACCGGAGCAAGCGGGATTACCGGCTGGCATGGCTGGAGGCGCTCCAATGATCTGGAACGGCAGTATGAGCAATGGCAAGAGATTGCTGCTATCGCACCCGGCCCAAAAATATCTCCACTGCGAGCCTTGGACATCATTGGCTGGGAGCTGGGCAGGCGTACGCATTGAGGGGCGGTGCTCCGGCGCGAACGACATCCAGGCGTCGCATGCTGCGTTGGCCAGGATCACGCTGACGGAGCGGCCCGAGCGCGCAGGACTACCGCCGGGCAGGCGGCTTCGTCTTAGCGGCGTATTGCGACCGGCCACGGCCATGCACCGTCTCCCCCGCCTCCGGTGGGTGTTGGCGCGGTACTTCTTGAGGTACCGGTTCAGGGTCGCGCGCGACGAGACACCCGCTGCCGCGTGTCGTGCTCGAGCACAGCTAAGGGCAACGGTATGAAGAAGCTATGAGTTCTTTGACGGTGCATGAAGTCGAGCAGCTCGTCGCTCTGCGCCTTTCCCTAGAAGATGCACTGACTCGCGCCAAGGGTGCGACCAAATATCGACGAGGGACTGCGATCGTAGCCTTGGACGCAACAGTCGAGCGTGCCAGCTCGATAGTAGCGGTCACACGCAGCCTCCCGATTCCCAAAAGCGGCAAACTGGAAGACCTGATTAGTAGCCTTAGGGAGAGTTTCGGCTCCAGCTGGAAGCCCGCGGTGCTGCCGGACATTCGGCATCTGCGGCGCGCACGTAACGCCTCTCAGCATGAAGGACTCGAGCCGGACCGCGAACAGGTTCCCCTTTGGGCCAGTGCGGCCAATGTCTACGTTTCCAGTCTTATCGATGCCCAGTTCGATGTAGACATTCTCACGGTGGCCTTGTCGGATGCCATCCGCGATCCACGACTCCGTCAATTCATTCGTGAAGCCGAGACAGCACGGGCGGCGGGGGAACCCGGTTCCTGCGTTGACAAAGCCACAGAGGCCTACGGGGAGGCATCGACGAGGTGGACCAGGCTCCGAGGTGACCGTCGACCTGCCTTTGCCCCTACGAGCAGCCAGCTGCTCGATAAGAAGAGCCACGATTTCGTCAACGGTCGGATCGACAACGTCCAGTCGGTATTGGACGCAGCGGCTTTTTCCCAGGACCTGGCGGAAGCGGAGTGGTTCACGTCGGCCATCGCTGAGCCAAGCGAAGTGATGGACGCAGACGATGCTGAACGGGTGTTGGCCTTTGCTTTCGAATGGATAGTCGAATACGAACGGGCCGCAGCTTCGTGGACCCCGAATCGAAGACATCGCGCCGCCGTGGCCCGGCGGAAGGTGCGGTCCGGGGCCGGTCCGGCTCGCATCGACAGTTGCGTATCAGTCGACTTCAGATATGGGACCATCCGGGCCATTTTCAGCATCGCCGATGTCCCGCCTGAAAAGGATTACAGCGTATGGGCGCGGACTGTCCAGGACTTGCTTGCTGAGGGTGATCTCACCTCATCCTGGACGGTATCCGATGACGGAACAATCGAGGTACGCAGGGCAGTCAAGGCACCATCAGATACTGCAGACGAAGTGGAGGTATTGTCTTCCGCGCTAAAACAGGCTGACGTCGTCTTAAACGAGAAGCTGCAGGCGGCAGCGAAGGAAGATCGGCTGGCTCGGCAGAGACGCGATGAGTATGCCGAATCTCTGGAAACGGTCCGCGCCGATCTTCCGGCCTGGGTGGAGGACATTCAGTGGTCTGACGAGGGCTTCGGTGGTGGGAAGACAGAGCAGCTGCTGGTTACACTCGCCAAAGATATGTGGAGGTTGCGGTTTGGGGAACGCGGTGAGGGCAGTTTCTATGACAACCGGACGACCATCTATGACGTCATTCGAAATCACGAGCTGGTCGACCAGTGCTACGGCACCGGGGGGCGCAGTGATATGGGCATTATGCCGGTTCTCAATGCAGAGCATCTGGCGCGCGTGTTCAAGGATGCTGATGTGGTGGTGAGTCGCCAGCTCGAGATTGAAAGGGCTAAGACGGACGAGCAAAAAGCTGCAGTTGTCGCTGTGAAATCGCGTATCGCGGCGCGGTTGACCGAACTATCGTAGTGCTGCTTCCGTAGCCATTTAGCGCACACAACAGAACCCAGTTGTCTAGCCGTGGACTGGAGAACGGGATTCTGCGATGGTAATCCGGAACTGCATGCCGCCGGAGGTATGGCAGATTACTTCCCGATCATCAGGCGGTGGGACGGGCGCAGCAACTCCCCGGACAACTCGCTTACCGTATGACCACGAGCCAGATCCTTGGGGCAAAGCCCCAACAGGGTGCATAGATTACCTCGCACCGATTTATTTTGAGAAGCCGGAGCTGTGGCGAGACCACCGAACCCACGTCTGGTCAGCGGACCGAACAAATCTGCAGGCCATCGCAACAGGCAACCCGAAAAACGGGCGCAGGCATACTCCCTTCGCACCAAAGAGCAGGACGGTGCTATTCACCGGGTTCGGACACGACCGGCGGCATCATCGAATAGAGAATGAGACACGCACTTTGCGAACACGTCTCCCTGCTTCGAACTATCTCGCGTAGTCGAGCTTCATCGAATGCCCGAGTCGCTCAGTCCGGATTGCCTTGAGGACTTTCTGAGACAACAACTTGTACCGGCTTTATGAGACATTTACAGCCCAGAAACGGCCCCAGACCACGGATTTGGGCATTGGTCCTATTACCTATAGTTCGTGAGACGGTCGAGCACCCCACGGTGAGGTGAGTTCCAGGCTGTCCAGCCAGACCGAGATCTCCTCCATCACTTTCTGCGGCTGAGGCGCGGCCGAGTAGACGCGGAGTTCCCAGTAACAGGCGTTGGCGATGTCCAGAGAAGGGAGGTCGTCTTCCCTGAGCCGCACCACGAGGTAGCCGGCAGCCAGCAGGTCCGTCGTCTTCCGCGTATCGCCAAGCACCTGGTTCGCGTCCTTGTGCCAGTGAGCTCCGTCGTACTCCACAACGAGGAGGCGGTCGCCGATCTGGGCGCTGATGTCCGCGGACCAGGCCTTTCGTGTCGTGAACGCCTTGTCGCGCAGAATGGCTCCTGAACGCGCTCCAGGAAACCTGTCCTCCGCCGCCGCAAAGTGTGCCAGTTCAACCTTGGACTTGCCGACCTCGCGGCATTCCTGGCAGCCCGCTCCGTTTGATCTGCTGCTGAGTGGGCTACTCCAAACATGAGCGGGATTGGTGCTACATATCCACTCGGGCAGGTATTGCGTTGAGGCGTTCGGTCGCACCTGCCAAGCGCTTTCAGGATTGGCAGGGCTCCATTCCGCGGCCAGGCCGGGGTCTTGCCATGCCAGGGAGCCGAGAATCGTGCGGCATTGCGGGCAGCGGAGTCTCTCGTATTTGTCCCTTTTAAGAGGTGACTCTGGCCATTCGTAGCCGCAGCAGTCGGCGAGCCACCACACAGTGCGTTTGGAATCCCAGACGACATCCGCCGGAGTGATCTTGCCGTTCTTTGTCGGGTGCCATTGCGAGGCGATCTCCGGCAAGGTGTCGGCCAGCCAGTTCTTTTGGGCCTTCCGCGTCTCCGCTCCACGACAGCTTGGGCACCCCGACTGGAGGAAGGTCAGCGGGTTGATCCGCGGGTGGTGGCCGGCGGGGCACCGGAAGCGGCGCAGCTCCCAGCCGCCCCCAACCATCACCGTGCGGGGATCCGTCTCATCAGCCCAGGCGCCGGCCAGTGCGGGGACGTCAGCGACCGGAGTAAGCTTCCACCGCTCGTATTCCTCACTCCACGCTGCCTGACGGACGGCTTTGCACTCGGGGCAGGAGTGTCGGCCGGCAGTCATCTCCAGCACCTTTTCCCTAAACTTGTGCCCGCAATCCGGGCAGACCCAGTGGCATTCACGCTTGGCTCGAAGCGTGAGGGTGCGGAAGTACTTCTCGTCATTGCGTTCGTGGTCCCACCACCCGCGGGCCGGATCGTCGGAGTCGGCCAGGAGCATCTTGGCCGTGCTCGGCCGGGCTGGATTGGCGGAACGGATATTCCTGCTTGCGGTTGCGGCAGACGTGCTTGACGTTGGCGTAGTTGAGCGAGCGTTGCGTGAGCAGGAGCAGCCCCAGCCAATGTCACCCATCCGGTCGGCCGAGATTCTTCTGCACGATCGACACTGCGTAATCACCGGCTCGTAGCCGTCGGTGACCTCGCCCGTCGTGGCGATGAAGTCGAAGCCGTTCGCGTCCAGATGGGCAATGATTTCCTCCGTGGAGTACGTGCGCCCGGGAAAGACTTCACCTGAGAGTGCCCTTGCCTCCTTCGCCCATGCCTTCCAGTAGCAGGCCCTACAGGTCTTCTCGCCGACGGCGTTCTTCTCGATTGTGTAAACGAGCCGATAGTGCGCCTGCACGCCGCAGTCTAGACACTCGGTCAGCCGCCAAGCCTTCGGGCCCTCGAACGGATCCACAGCGACAATGCCGCCCGTTCGCAAAATGACATCTATGCAGCTGATGCACCAAGACGGCTGGGTCCGGGTTTTGTACGCGGCTGCATTCGGACAGCCGTCGGTCGAACACAGCTGGCCCGTGGCTGAAGAGACGGTGGTGGCAGTTACTTCCATGGTTCCTCACAATTTCTTGGCCGTACCCTGCGAATCATGTGCAGAGCAGCGATTAGACCCTAACCGGTCCCGCAGTCCCCGAGTGCCAACGACACCTCCTGCCCACGCCTGTGGCGAATGCACCAACTCGGGTCTCGGACCGGACCTACGGCCGTAACATCGGCCCCTCGCCGCGAACCCATTTGCACCGCACCTACCCTGACCGCTTTGATCACTCCATGACAAGCGGATGGGTGTACGACCTGCGAGACAAGGAAGTTGTCTTCACCGGGAATTTCGACGGTTACGTCAAAGCGGACCTGGCGAAGATCGCCCGGAAGCTTGGCGCCAGGAACATTTCGGGTTGGATCCGCCAGTCCAGCACCGACGTGCTGGTACGCGGTGCCAGCACTGCCTGGAAGTACGGGGACTACGGTGACCGGGAAAAGCAGGTCGCAGATATGCAGGCGTATGGTCACCGCATCCAGCTCATCGACGAAAAGGGCTTCCATGGCCTCCGGTCCGGCTTTCCCGCACCAGCTCTGAAACCTCATTCGCCCAACACGCTGATGCGTGCCGCGGCGGAAGGCGGAGTGGTGGGTGCCCCATACCGGGCAGGGGCTTCTGCCGGACCACTGCAGGGCGACGGTGAGCACTACCGGGATCCGGACATCATGGAACGAGGCCTCAAAGCGCATTCGGCCACGCAGGACAAGCTCGCAGAGCTGATCGGGTTGCATGGTTTCACGCCACTGTCCCCATTCGACAAGACCTGCAATTTTGATCTGGCATGGGAGCGCGAGGACGGCACGGTCGGTGTCGCCGAGGTCAAGAGCATCACAGAGGGGAACGAGGCCTTCCAGGTCAGGCACGGACTAGGCCAGGTGCTGGACTACGGCCACCGACTGAAACACCGCGGCTTCCGCACCAAGCTCTTCCTGGTCCTCGAGACAAAGCCTCGGGATGCCGCGCATTGGAAACCACTCTGCGCCGGTCACGATGTCACATTGGTCTTCGGACCCCACTTCGGTGGGATCCCCGATAGTGAGCTGGGCCTTGGGATGCCGCCCAGGTTGTTACGCGCTCCCGGGTTTTGCTGAGCACCGCGGTCTACGATAGCGAGAAGGACCAGCATCGAGGAGTGGACTATGGCAGGCAGCCCTCTGCCGGGCAAGCCCGTAGTGCATTTCGGTGAGCGACTGCGTGCCAGCAAGTACAGTCACCGGCTAAAGCGGGATGAGTACGCGCTGCCGAACAAGACGAATTCGTCCTGGTTCCCCCGTGAAATGTACGGCGAAGCCATGTGGGCGTCCCAGGCCTGGATGTATGAGGACGAGGACCACCGGGTCTACGCGGATGAGTTCTGTGAACTGCAGCGTGAGGCCGCTTTGGAGAACTTTGACCTGAACAAGGCCTTCTTCCGGCAACTCTCCGCCAAGGACTTCGAGGAGGCCCTTGCCGAGATGCTCCGCAAGCACAAGTATCTCCGGCCCGTGACCGATCTGATCGCCCTCGACGGCGAGATGGGTGTCTATGTCATGGTGCTGGGTCTCTACAAGCAGGTTTACGTTGGCCAGAGCTGGGACATTCGGAAACGGATAAAGCAGCACTGGAGCGGGGTCAAACAGTTCGACCGCCTGATTTTTCCGGACAAGGAGACCTCGATCCTTTCCATTGACTCCTTCCGGGCCCTGGATACCACCCGCATCTTCGCTGCGAAGACGATCCGAGGCGATCAGCTCGAGAGGCGATTGGTGAACACCTTCCCGCCGGACTTCCTGTTGAACAGGGTCGACGGCGGAGACCGGATCATGGGCGGACTGTTCCTGCCCGGGGAGGTCAAGCAACGGCAGTTGATCGCCGACACTCCCCAAAGCCCCGCGTAGCGGAGTGGCGTCTCGTTGGTAGAGTCGTGCCGCTGCTGCTGTTAGGCCGTGATCGGTACAGGGGGATTCGGTGGGTCTTGGTTCGTGGCTACGTGAAGCAATCGGCGGCAGGCGCCCTCCCGGCAGGTGACTCCAGACCAGCATCAGCCCACCGTAACCGTAATCTTCGAACTCGGAGAAGTCCGCGTCCCCGACATTGCGGTGGACGTCCTCCACTCAGTCCAGGGTGACCGTCAGCCGGGACTCGACGCTGGCTTTGCGGATGACGTACAGCCAGCCGAAGCCGGGGTTGATGGCCAGCAGCTTCGAGGAGATGTGCTGCACGTAGGCGGCGGCCTCGAGGTTGAGCTCGGCGGCGTGCACGGACTGTGCGCGGGCCCGTAATTGGTCAGGTGCGCGAGCGGATCGGTGGAGGGCAGGGCCAGCGGCGGTTCTGCATGGGGGTGTGTCGACGAAGTGGCCACCGAAGGGGATGTCTTAGGGTTGTCGGCTGGGCATGTCGAGTCGCTGCTCTGCCACCTGAGTTACACAAGCATGAAGAATCCACTGCCGCTGCATGACCATGGATTCTCCCGCCGTGACGCGGCGTTATCACGTCCGAAATTTTCGGCACTGCCCGTTGCCGTGGCCTAGGTTTACGGATTCCGTGCCTGCACAGGGACTTGAACCCGGACTTCTTCCATGTGAAAGAGGCGCTCTACCAACTGAGCTTTACAAGCCCAGACCTGCGTTCTATCCCGCCCGCGTTGACCGGCCGGGCAGCCACCGGAACTTGGACCACCAGCCATGCGGGCTCTAAGACTGCGCGCAGGCCTGCGCAGCGGTATCCAACTTCTTCAATGTGGGCGGCATGGCCGCAGTCCCTCACCGCCCGCGCTGACCAGCCGTTGTAGGCTCTACCCTGGCGCTGCCCTGCAGTGGGCCATGCCATCAAGGAACGAGGAAGCGATATGGGCTTGTGGGACAGGCTGAAGCAGATCAAACAGAACCGGGCCGGCGTTGGTCCCGAACAGGTTGCAGAAGGTGCCGATACCTCTGATGCGATGGAAGGCTGCACGGAGATCATCGCCAGCGAGATCACCGACGAGAAGACCTGCGGGCGCTGTGCCGCGAACGACGAGCACGAGTACACATCCATGGCTGAAGCCAGGGACGACTACCCGGACGGAGGCTACCGGCACTGCGAAAGCCCTTCGGGTTGCCGAGGGACGTTGGTTCTGATGCGGGATGGGGACTGAACGGATTTCGCACGCCTAAGTGCCCGCCCCCGGACTCGAACCGGGAACTTCCGACTTTTGAGGCCGGCACCTCTGCCAATTTGGGTTGGGCGGGCGAAAAACCAGAGTCGAACCCAACTAGACTATCGTCGTTCAAAAAGCACAACCTGGGGGACGAATGCAGGCAGTCAAAGAATTCAGGATGAAAGCCTTCGCGGCTCTCGCGATCGTGGCGCTTCTCCTTGGCGGCTGCTCATCAAAAGAACCTGCACCTGAAGTCGAACCCTCCGTCCCCACCGATATTCATCAGCTGGACAGCTGGGCTGTTGAGATGGCCAAGCAAAACGACGTGCACCCTAACGACAGAGAGACCATCACGTCGGTGGTCCGTGTACTCTGCACACTCATTCCCAAGCGCGACAACCTCGAAGACCTCGCCTGGGAGGCTGCCAAGATCGACAGGATGGGCATCACTGACACGGTGCCTCTCATAGGCATCGCGATCTACGGTTATTGCCCCAAGTACAAGCAGATGTGGAAGGACTGGGGGTACAACGATGGCAAGTTCGACTTCCAGACCTACTAGTCCTGCGTAGCGATAACTGGACTTGAACCGGTGACCTAAAAATATGAGTTCTTCGCTCTACCGTCTGAGCTATGCCGCCAAGGTGTTTCGTCTTGCCTGCGCCCAGAGAGACTGGAACTCCCGGCCTCCGGTTTTGTAGACCGGCGCTATATCCAACTGAAATATGGGCGCGTGATGCTGCGTAGTCCAGCGGGATTCGAACCCGCAGTTCCCGCCCTGAGAGGGCGGTGTCTTAGGCCGCTGGACCATGGGACCAAGATGATGCAGCGCGGCCCGAACAGAGGCCACGACCGAGGCCGAAGCTGCGAAGATCGGCCCGGCACAGGTTACCGGCGACACTGTCCAGTTCACGGCCAACACGACAGCTGCAGCCGCAGCTGCCGCCGTCCAGGAGGCCACCGTGGCGCAGGCCAACGTGGTGACCGCTGCGACGCAGCTCAACACCCTGCAGCCCGGTTCGGTTCCCGTCCCGTAGCCCCACCCGCAGCAACGGAAGAGGCACCCCGGCGGCTCATGCTGGCGGGGTGCCCTTCTTTTGCTTGGCTCTCTAGTTGCTACAGCTCACGTGATTTATCTGGACCTGATCGGGTTTTAGCCCTGAAGCCGCCTGGATGTGTACCCGCTTAGGTGAGTCTCGCGTTAAGTTGTTCACTGTGCTGCGGGCAGTCCCAATGGCCTTCCCGTCCTGAAGCAGATCCACCATTGCTTCAGCCGATTTACACCCACCGTAGAGCGGTGTCCACAGCCATATCTCCGTGCAGGCCGCCCCTGAAGTGCAGCTGTACTGGTCGTCAGGGACCCACTTCATATAGAAGGAGCCGCTCTGAGCCCAGTCGCCCTGCCTTTCCAGGTTCTTCACGACCGCAGGGTCAAAGCCGTCCTCCATTGATGGCGAGGCGGCGGATGAACTGGGCGTGAATCCTGCCTGGACGCCAAAGACGACGATGCCGGAGACAGCCAGGATGCCGAGCGCTACCCAGCCCAGTATGCGATCACGGCGCTTCAGGGTTTGGTCTGGTTTAACCTTGGCCCGGGTCTCCTGGGACAGAGGAACGGTCCGGATAAACTCCGGAGCCGGCCGGGGTGCCGGTGGCGGATCCTGTCGAGGCGGGGCGACGGCAGCGGAGATGACGGCCTTGATCCTTTGGCGGGAACGGGCCGCGAAGGCGTCGCGCCTTTCCAGGATCATCCGGGCGTGCTGAAGGGCTGCCTCCCACTCATGGATGTTCGCCTGGGACTCCTGGACCCAGGCGTTGGTTTCTGCGAGGAGCTTGGTGAAGATCCGGTCCTGAGCCTTCTCCGTCGCGGTCTGGACGTGATCGTCGAGCTTGCTGAGCGTCATCAGGGGGTTTTCAGTACTCTCTCCTGCAACCCTGCAGATTTGCCACGCGATGGCGTCTGCAGCATGGTCGGCCGCCTCGTTCAGTCTCTTCTTCGTCACCTGTGCCGGCGGCCCGAAGTCCAGATCATCGCTCAGATCCAAGGGCGACATCAGGAGCTCCGAACCGACCAGGAGACTCCATCCCTTCGGAGGTGCCGGCCAGGAGAGGTCCGGCTTCCAATCCAGTGTCGGCCGCCATCCTTCGGGCATCCGGGGCCATCCCGGGGGCGGGTTGAACACCTGCCCAGACGCCTGCGGGGCGGGACCGGCGGCCGCACGGGTTGGCACGTTCTGCGCGGCCGGGCGGGTACCTCGGGCTGCAGTCTTGATCGAATTGATTTTGGACCGCGTCCGCAAGTACCTGACAACGTTGATGACGGCGAAGACCGGGCCAAGGACAATCGCCCCTTTTAAGGCCACGTATGAACCGCTCAACGACGCCGTGTTGTACGAGGCGAGGGTCAGGAATCCACCTGCTACGGCGATGCCTACGTTTATCCACGCCCAGAGTGCGAACCGCCGGGCAGCCCGCTCCAGCCCGGCAATGACGCCGTTGTCCCCCACCATGTATTCCCTTTCAACCAGCGCGGTGTGATCCACCTGCGCCAAGCGTAATAGGCTATTCGCCCTCCCGGTCTCAGCGTGTGGAATATGTCGACTGCGAGGACAGATGCCGGGCAGCCTGCCTGTGTTTTCCCTAACTGGCGAAACGTGTACCAATTACTCGGGCACCGGCCGGCGGCTGAACGTAACGTGGTGGCTAGGGTCGGCGGCGTTGGTGCCATCTCTTAGTGCGTGAACAGGAGCCTGCGGTAGGGCACGGATACCCTCACCGAAATGAAAAGGTCAACTGGTCGATTCTTGAGCGGACGAGCCGCTTCCCACTCGACGAAACCGTCGCCACATGAGAAGGCTCAAGGGGCCGGTGGACCGTAGGTGCTGTGACTTTTTTCCTTTACTCAATTACAGCCTTCAAGAATACGGACGATTGCGTCGTGCTCGGCTGTAATGATCCAGAGACTGTATTTGGTCTTGACGGCAGTTTGGCGGGCGACGTACTCGCATCGGAAGGCTTTGTTCGGCGGCAGCCATGTAGCTGCATCTTTATCGCCTTTGGCGCTGTTGGTGGGGCCGTCGGCAGCCATGAGATTCAGCGGGTCGTTTGCGAGTTCCTTGCGCTGGTCAGCGTTGAGCTGCTGTGCGCCCTTCTGCCAGGCATCGCTAAGGGGAACGATATGGTCGATCTGGACATCGGAGCTGGTGTCCTGGCCGCGCGTGAAGGTAACCGTGGTGCCGGTGTACTTATCGGCCAGGGTTCCTGTCATGACCACGCAGTTGTTGGTGCCTGGCTTGAACGTTTCGTTCGTCAAGTCACGGGCGAGGATGTCGTTGCGGGCGTCGCAGCCATTGCGGTCCGTGTCCGCCCAAGCCGGTCCAAACTCATCGCGGGTATAGCCGGTCTTTGGCGCTCGACCCTTAACCGGAATGCTCTCCAGTTGCACAAGGGCGTTGCCGGCAGTTGCCGGATCTACCGTGCTCGAAGCACCAATGCCTCGAGCAGTGTCGATATCCTCAAGGGCGTTGGCTGCAGCGTCGCAACCTACAAAAGACCCAGCCAGCATCATCGCGGTGACGGCGGTCAGGACTTTGGCGGGAGAACAGGTGGTCTTCATGGTCCTTCTGGTTCTAGGGCGTTGTTCCACGCTAGCTTCGACCACCATCTGCCGCGTGTAACTCAGTCCGTGGCGCCAGCCACACCCACGCCCTTCGTACTCCACGCTAGGTCCGCTTCGAGAGTGTCACTGCCTCAACTGTTCAGACCATGGCCCTTACGGAAGCGTCACGCTTACTCAACGCGCCGTCGCCAGTCTGACTTTGGACCGAGTACCGATGAGCCTCTCCTTCGTCACGGGCCCACTGCCGGAGAGCGGGAAACCAGTGCTGGCGGGAAGGATCTCACTCAACTTTGCGATTTCCAGGATGTGTTCGGAGGTAAAAATAATCTTTCCTTTCCCCCAGCAGGCATGGGGGAAGCGCCCACTAGCGGCGCCGTCACGGAGCCATGATTCGGTGCAGCGCATCAGCGCGGCTGCTTCTGCGGGTTCAAAGAATTCGATCTCCACGGGATCTCCAAAAGAAAGGCGGTTGCTTTCCACTTTCATGACGGCTTGGAGACCGACCGACATGACCGGCGCTGCGCGGCGGCAAGGGAACCCGGGGACACACATTCCGCCATCCGCAGTAGTGGGACGGTCACCGCAGGAAAGCCGTTATCGACCGCTCAGTCGCGTCAGCACCAGCCTGAAGCGCCTCCGGCATTAAGTGTCCGTACACCTGCTCTGTAGTCCGGGTGGAGGCGTGCCCGAGCCGGCGCGAGATGGTGAACAAGGGCACGCCGTCCTGGATCAGCCAGGATGCATGAGTGTGGCGGAGGTCGTGGATCCGCGGATTCTTAGTGAGGCCTATCGCCTGGGCCGTGCGAACGGCAGGAACCCAGTAGTGGTGCCAGTAAAGCTTGTGGATGATCCGCCCACCCTTGGGCGTCGTAAACACAAGCTCCTTCCCTGGCCTGCTTGCGACCAGCGGGATCAGCAGTTCCACCAGGGCAGGGTTTAACCCTATGGTCCGCTTACCGGCACCTGTCTTCGTCGCCCCGATGTAGTACTGGTTCTGGCCGTCCCGCTTCCAAGCCTTGTTGATCCGCGCGGTGGGCGGCTTAGACAGCAGATCAACGTCCGCCACAGTCAGCGCGGTGGCCTCGCCAAATCGGGTACCGGTCATGACCAGGAAGTTGGTGAAGGCCTTGTAGCGCTCCCCCATTCCTTCCATGATGAGGCTGAACTCCGCATGGGTGAGGAACATTGCCTCGTCCTCAGCCTTTTCAATCCCGGGAAGCTGAACGCCTCGGCATGGGTTCCGCGTAATATAGCCGAGCATCTCTGCAGTATTCATGGCGGCCGATATCAGGCCGTGGACGTTGTGGATGGTCTTAGGTGCCTTGCCCTTTGCCATCATCGACTTCACCCAGTGGGCGATCAGCCGGTAGTCCAGTTTATCCACCGGCACATGGCCGATGACGTTCCGGATATGCAGGTCCAGCATCGTCTGGTACGTCTTCGTGGTTCCGCTCGACGGACGGATCAGCAGGTCGATGTGCTCCTGGATGACCTCGGCAACAGTCGGTGTGCGCTTCTCGTTGGAGAGGATGGCATGCTGCGCGATTTCGAAGGACTGGCCGTTGGCGTCCAGAAGCCTCTTCAGCGTCTCGGCTTCGACGAGGGTAGCAACAGTGATGCCCTGCTGTTCGCGGCTCTTCGGGTCCCGCCACAACACCATGTAGGACGATGAGCCGTCCTTTTTGGTGCGTTTTCGAATGCTTGCCACACAAAAAACGATACGCCGCTGTCAACACTTTGGGCGGTTTTGTCAACACCCAAAGATGAAACAGGCCACTGACCTGCGGAAACACTGTGCCCGAGGTGGGACTCGAACCCACACACCTTTCGATACCGCATTTTGAGTGCGGCGCGTCTGCCAATTCCGCCACTCGGGCGCGGATTACACGAAGCAAAAGGCTACGCCCACAGCTGATTGTGAGCAACGCGATCGCTTCACGTACGCGGAATTACTCTACATGCAGATAGGCTGAATTCCAGAATCGCGCCGCCGACGCCGCAACCGACCATGCAGATCAAGTACTGGACCGGGCGCACACCTAAGATAGTGATGTCCCCGCCGTACCTTTCCAAGGAGATCCCGTGACTGAACAGACGGAGTCAAAACCATCGTCCCAGCCGGCGCGCCGCGTCATTGTGGCCGAGGATGAAACCCTCATCCGCCTCGACATCATCGAAATCCTGCGCGGCGAAGGCTATGACGTCATCGGCGAAGCAGACAACGGCGAGAAGGCCGTCCAGCTGGCCGAGGAACTGAAGCCGGACCTGGTCCTGATGGACGTCAAGATGCCCGTCATGGACGGCATCTCCGCAGCCGAAAAGATCGTCAAGGCCCGCATCGCACCCGTGGTCCTGCTGACCGCCTTCAGCCAGAAGGAACTCGTGGAGCGCGCCCGCGACGCCGGCGCCATGGCCTACGTGGTGAAGCCCTTCACCCCCGCTGATCTTATCCCGGCGCTGGAAATCGCCCTCTCCCGCCATGAGGAGATCAAGGCACTCGAAAGCGAAGTCTCCGACCTCCAGGAGCAGTTCGCCACCCGCAAGCTCGTGGAGCGCGCCAAGAGCCTGCTCACCACCAAGATGGGCCTGACGGAACCGGAAGCCTTCCGCTGGATCCAGAAGACCTCCATGGACCGCCGCCTGAGCATGCGCGAAGTGGCCGAAACGATCATCAACCAGGTCAACTAAGAGTAAACAAAAAGGGAGGATCCCCGCCGTGGGGCGGGGATCCTCCCTTTTTTGTTGCTTAGAAAGCTTAGGCCTTCTTCTTTCTTTCCGGCCAGGGGCCGAGCTTTTCCTTGTTGCTGGTGACTTCACCGGCGCGCGTGGAGTCAGCGAGGTCGCCAACCTTGTGCACCTTCAGCGAGTTCGTCGAACCGGCCTTTCCGGGAGGCGAACCGGCGGCGATGACCACCAGGTCACCGTCCTCGACGAGTCCCATTTCCTCGAGGCTGCGGTCCACCTGCGCGGTCATGGCGTCGGTGTGGTCCACCATCTGCACCAGCACTGGCTGGATGCCCCAGGTCAGCGCCAGCTGGTTCCAGACCTGCTCCACCGGGGTGAACGCGAAGACCGGCTTGATCGGCCGCAGGCGGGACAGGCGGCGGGCGGAGTCGCCGGACTGGGTGAACGCACAGATGTACTTGGCGTCCAGCTGGTCGGCGATTTCGACGGCGGCACGGGTGATGGCACCACCGCGGGTCTTGGGCTTGGTGCCCAGCGGGGGGACGCGCTCCAGGCCGTGGACCTCGGTGGATTCGATGATCCGGGCCATGGTCTTGACGGTCTCGATCGGGTATTTGCCCACGCTGGTTTCGCCCGAGAGCATTACGGCGTCGGCACCATCAAGCACAGCGTTGGCGCAGTCGGATGCCTCTGCGCGTGTGGGGCGCGGGTTGTCGATCATGGATTCCAGGACCTGCGTCGCCACGATGACCGGCTTGGCCCAGCGGCGCGCCAGTTCGATGGCGCGCTTCTGCACGATCGGCACTTCCTCCAGCGGAAGCTCCACACCAAGGTCGCCACGGGCCACCATGATGGCGTCGAACGCGTCGATGATCTCGGGCAGCTGCTCCACAGCCTGCGGCTTTTCGATCTTGGCGATGACGGGCACGCGGCGGCCTTCTTCGTCCATGATCTCGTGGACACGCCGGATGTCGGAGGCGTCGCGCACGAAGGACAGCGCCACCAGGTCGACACCGCGGCGCATAGCCCAGCGGAGGTCGTCCTCATCCTTTTCGCTCAGCGCGGGGACGTTGACAGCCACACCCGGCAGGTTGATGCCCTTGTTGTTGGACACCATGCCGCCAACGGTCACCTCGGCGACCACCTTGACGTCGTCGACGGCCGTGGCACGCAGGGCCACCTTGCCGTCGTCGATCAGCAGCGCATCCCCCACGTTGACGTCCTCGGTGAGGCTCTTCAGCGTGGTGGAGCAGATGTCCTTGGTGCCGGGAACGTCCTCGGTGGTGATGGTGAAGATGTCACCGACGGCGAGGGCGTGCGGGCCGTCAACGAACCGGCCCAGACGGATCTTGGGTCCCTGCAGGTCGGCCATGATGGCCACAGCCTTGCCAAGATCGGCGGCTGCCTTCCGGACATTTTCGTAGGTGTTGTCGTGCACGGTGTAGTCGCCGTGGCTCATGTTCATGCGGGCGACGTCAACGCCGGCTTCCAGCACCGCGAGGGTGTTTTCATAGCTGGCAATTGCCGGGCCGAACGTAGCCACAATTTTTGCGCGTCTCATATACCTACCCTATTGGTCTCTTGCATTGGTTAAGTTGTCGAAGAGGTGAACCCTCGGTGCAGCTCTAGAGGACGGCGATGGCCCGGTCGGTGGGGGCCACGGGTGCGGGCAGGATGGTGCTGCCCATCAGGTACTTGTCCACGGCTGCGGCGGCGGCGCGTCCTTCGGCGATGGCCCACACAATGAGGGACTGTCCACGTCCAGCGTCACCGGCCACAAAAACACCCTCGGTGTTGGTCATGTAGTAGCCGTCGCGGGACACGTTGCCGCGGCCGTCGAATTCGGCGTGCACCTGATCTGTGATGCCCGCAGGCTCCGCGCCGGTGAACCCCAGGGAGAGGAATACCAGGTCAGCGGGGATGATCCGCTCGGTGCCGGCCTTGGGGAGGCGCTTGCCGTCCACGAATTCCGTCTCGGCAACCTTGACGCCGGTGAGCTTGCCGTTTTCGCCCACGAACTCCACGGTGGAGGCGAGGTAGGTCCGCTCGCCGCCTTCCTCGTGCGCGCTGGCAACTTCGAACAAGGTGGGGAACGTCGGCCAGGGCTGGTGGCTGGCACGCTCGGCCGGCGGCTGCTTGCCGATGGCGAGGGTGGTCACCGAGGCAGCGCCGTGGCGGTGCGCGGTGCCCAGGCAGTCCGCGCCGGTATCACCGCCGCCCAGGATCACCACGTGCTTGCCCTGCGCGTGGATCTGGTTCTCCACCTGCTCCCCCGCGACAACGCGGTTGGCCGGCACCAGGTAATCCATGGCGAAGTGGACGCCGTCGAGGTCGCGTCCGGGGATGGGCAGGTCGCGCGGAACCGTGGCACCGGTGCACACCACGACGGCGTCGTACCGCCTGCGCAGCTGCTCCCAGGTCACGTCCGTGCCCACGTTAACACCGGTGCGGAAGCGGGTACCTTCCGACTTCATCTGCTCGATGCGCCGGTCAACCTGCTCTTTTTCCATCTTGAAATCGGGGATGCCGTACCGCAGCAGGCCGCCGATCTTGTCGTCCCGCTCGTACACGGCAACAGTGTGGCCCACGCGGGTCAGCTGCTGCGCCACGGCCAGGCCGGCAGGGCCGGAGCCGACGACGGCAACGGTCTTTCCGGTCAGGCGTGCCGGCGGCAGGGGGCTGACCCAGCCGTTGTCCCAGGCTTCGTCGATGATGGAGACTTCAACCTGCTTGATGGTGACGGCGGGCTGGTTGATGCCCAGCACGCAGGACGCCTCGCACGGGGCGGGGCACAGGCGGCCGGTGAACTCCGGGAAGTTGTTGGTGGCGTGGAGCCGCTCGATCGCTTCCTCACCCTTGTCCCGCCACATGAGGTCGTTCCACTCGGGAATGAGGTTGCCCAGCGGGCAGCCCTGGTGGCAGAACGGCACGCCGCAGTCCATGCAGCGGCCGGCCTGGGCCTTCAGCGTGCCCTTTTCCTGTGCCTCGTACACTTCCTTCCAGTCCATGATGCGGACGGGAACGGGACGGCGCGGCTGGGTTTCACGCTGACGTACTTTCAAAAATCCGCGTGGATCAGCCACCGGTTACCTCCAGGATTCGAGACCACACTTCTTCGCCGTCGGGGTCCAGGCCCTCTTCAATGGCGTCGAGGCGGGTTTGCAGCACGGCCGCGTAGTCCCGCGGCAGCACCTTGGTAATGCGGGCAGCGGTGTCATCGAAGTTCTCGAGGAGGCGCGCCGCCAGCTGGGAGTCAGTTTCTTCAACGTGCTTGACCAGGAGGCCGTGCACAATGTCGCGGTCCTCGGCGTCCAGCTCGCGGAGCTGGAGTTCGCCGGACTGCAGTGCGTCCTTGTTGACCTTGGCAGTGTCCAGGTCCAGGACATAGGCGGTGCCGCCGGACATGCCGGCGCCGAAGTTGCGCCCGGTGCGGCCGATGATCAGCGTCTGGCCGCCGGTCATGTACTCGCAGCCATGGTCGCCGATGCCTTCGACGACGGCGGTGGCACCAGAGTTGCGGACCAGGAAGCGTTCGCCCACCTGGCCGCGCAGGAACATCTCGCCGCTGGTGGCACCGTAGCCGATCACGTTGCCGGCGATGACGTTCGTCTCAGCCTTGAACACGTTGGTGCGGTCCGGCCGGACGATGATGCGGCCGCCGGAAAGGCCCTTGCCCACGTAGTCGTTCGAGTCGCCGAACAGCCGCAGCGTGATGCCTGCGGGCAGGAAGGCGCCCAGGGACTGGCCGGCCGTGCCGCTCAGGGTGACATCGATGGTGTCCGTGGCCAGCACGTCCGTGCTGAACGTCTTGGTGACCACGTGCCCCAGCATGGTGCCCACCGAACGGTCGGTGTTTATCACGTCAACGGAGATCTTCACCGGGCTGCGGTCCGTCAGGGCCTCGGTGGCCATGGTGATCAGCCGCTGGTCGAAGTGCTTGTCCAGCTCGTGGTTCTGGCCGGTCATGTTCCGCAGCGGCGCGTCGTCGTCGAACTCCAGCCCGTGCAGGATGGGGTCCAGGTCCAGGCCGTCGGCCTTCCAGTGGTTGACCGCCTCGCGGGCATCGAGGACCTCGGCGTGGCCGATGGCCTCTTCCAGGCTGCGGAAGCCCAGCTCGGCCAGGATCTCGCGGACTTCCTCGGCAAGGAACTCGAAGAAGTTGACCACGAACTCCGGCTTGCCGCTGAAGCGTGCCCGCAGTTCCGGGTTCTGCGTGGCAACACCCACGGGGCAGGTGTCCAGGTGGCAGACGCGCATCATGATGCAGCCTTCCACCACCAGCGGTGCGGTGGCGAACCCGAACTCTTCGCCGCCCAGCAGCGCGGCGATGACCACGTCGCGGCCGGTCTTGAGCTGGCCGTCAACCTGCACCACCACGCGGTCGCGCAGGCCGTTGAGCATGAGCGTCTGCTGGGTCTCGGCCAGGCCGAGCTCCCACGGGACACCGGCGTGCTTGAGCGAGTTCAGCGGCGAGGCGCCGGTTCCGCCGTCGTGGCCGGAAACGAGCACGACGTCGGCCTTCGCCTTGGTCACGCCGGACGCCACGGTGCCGATCCCCACCTCGGAGACGAGCTTGACGTGCACACGGGCCGAGGGGTTTGCGCGCTTGGCATCGTAGATGAGCTGCGCGAGGTCCTCGATCGAGTAGATGTCATGGTGCGGGGGCGGGGAGATGAGTCCGACGCCGGGGGTCGAGTGCCGCGTGCGGGCCACCCAGGGGTAGACCTTCTGCGCCATCAGCTGGCCGCCTTCGCCGGGCTTTGCGCCCTGCGCCATCTTGATCTGGATGTCGTCGGCGTTGGTCAGGTAGAGGCTGGTGACGCCGAAGCGGCCGGAGGCGATCTGCTTGACGGCGGACCGGCGCTTGGGGTCGAGCAGGCGGTCCACGTCCTCGCCGCCTTCACCGGTGTTGGACTTGCCGCCCAGCTGGTTCATGGCGATGGCCAGCGTCTCGTGGGCTTCCTGGGAGATGGAGCCGTAGCTCATGGCACCCGTGGAGAACCGCTTGACGATGCTGGAGACGGGCTCCACTTCCTCGAGCGGAACCGCGGGGCGCTCGTTCTTGAACTTGAGCAGACCGCGCAGGGTCATCAGGTTCTGGGACTGGTCGTCCACGCCCTTGGTGTAGGCCTTGAAGATGTCGTAGCGGCGTTCACGCGTGGCGTGCTGCAGCCGGAAGACCGTCTCCGGGTTGAACAGGTGCGGCTCGCCGTCGCGGCGCCACTGGTACTCGCCGCCGCCCAGCAGCGGGCGGTGGGGCTGCTCGATGCCGCCCTCGGGGTAGGCCATCTGGTGCCGCGCAGAAACTTCGGCCGCGATGACATCCAGGCCCACGCCGCCCAGCTGGGAGTGGGTGCCGGCGAAGAATTCGTCCACCAGCTCCTGTCCCAGGCCCAGTGCCTCGAACGTCTGCGCGCCGGTGTAGGACGCCACGGTGGAGATGCCCATCTTGGACATGATCTTCAGGACGCCCTTGCCCAGGCCCTTGATGAGGTTGTAGACGCCGTCCTGCGCGGTGACGCCGGTGACGTCGCCGGCAGCAATCAGCTGCTCCACAGATTCCATGGCCAGGTACGGGTTGACGGCGGAGGCGCCGTAACCGATGAGCACTGCCACGTGGTGCGTCTCACGGACGTCGCCGGCCTCGACCACCAGGGCGGTCTTGGTGCGGTTGGCGCTGCGGAGCAGGTGGTGGTGCACGGCGCTGACCAGCAGCAGGGACGGGATGGGCGCCCACTGCGCGTTGGAGTCGCGGTCAGACAGCACGATGTACTGCACGCCGCGGTTGATGGCGCCGGAAACCTGCTCGCAGATTTCGGTGAGCCGGGCACGGAGCGCGTTCTCGCCGCCTTCGGGGCGGTACAGGCCGCGGACCTTCATGGCCACGCGGTTGCCGTCGGCGTCCTCGATGTTGGCGATCTTGGCGAGCTGGTCGTTGTTGATCACCGGGAACGGCAGCTGGACCTGGGGCTGGCGGACCTGCTTGGTGTCCAGGAGGTTGCCGTTGGGGCCGATGGCACAGGTCAGCGACGTGACGAGTTCTTCACGGATGGCGTCCAGCGGCGGGTTGGTCACCTGCGCGAAGGACTGCACGAAGTAGTCGAAGAGCAGCCGGGGGCGCTTGGACAGCACGGCCACCGGGGTGTCCGAGCCCATGGCGCCCAGCGGTTCTGCGCCGGTGCGGGCCATCGGGCCCAGCAGGATCTTCAGTTCCTCGGTGGTGTAGCCGAAGGTCCGCTGGCGGATGTTCACGGAAGCGGCCGTGTGGACCACGTGCTCACGCTCGGGAAGCTCGTTGAGGTCGATCAGGTTGTCCTTGACCCACTCCGCCCACGGGTTGGCTGCGGCCACCTCGGCCTTGACCTCTTCGTCGTCGATGATGCGGCCGGCCTCGGTGTCCACCAGGAACATCTTGCCCGGGGACACACGGCCCTTCTTGACCACCTTGGAAGGTTCGACGTCGATCACGCCCACCTCGGAGGCGAAGACGATCAGGCCGTCCTCGGTGATCCAGAAACGTCCGGGGCGCAGGCCGTTGCGGTCCAGGGTGGCGCCCACGAGGTTGCCGTCCGTGAAGGAAACAGCTGCGGGGCCGTCCCACGGCTCCATCAGCAGGGAGTGGTACTCGTAGAACGCACGCCGTGCCGGATCCATGGTGGCGTGGTTTTCCCACGCCTCGGGGATCATCATCATGATCGAGTGCGTGATGGGGCGGCCGGACAGCCAGAGCAGCTCAGCTACCTCGTCGAAGGAAGCGGAGTCGGAGGCACCGGGAGTGCAGATGGGGTACAGCTCTTCCGGTGAGTCACCCAGCAGCGGGTTGGCGAGCTGGGACTGGCGGGCGCGCATCCAGTTCCGGTTGCCCTTGACGGTGTTGATTTCACCGTTGTGGGCGATGGTCCGGAACGGCTGGGCCAGCGGCCAGGACGGGAAGGTGTTGGTGGAGAAGCGCGAGTGCACGATCGCCAGCTTGGTCTTGAACCGCTTGTCCGAGAGGTCCGGGTAGAACGGCTCCAGCTGGGCGGTGGTGAGCATGCCCTTGTAGACGATGGTCCGCGAGGACAGCGACGGGAAGTACACGCCGAACTTGTTCTGGGCACGCTTGCGGATCCGCCACGCGCGGGAGTCCAGTTCGTTGCGGTCCAGTTCCTCACCCGTGGCCGATGCCAGGAAGGGCTGGGAGAAGTAGGGCATGCAGGCGCGCGCCATGGCGCCGACGAGGTCGGCCACAATGGGCACCTCGCGCCAGCCGAGGACCTTCAGGCCCTCGTCAGCCGCCAGGCCTTCGATGCCGGCCTTCGCGGCGTCGGCTTCGCGCTGCTCGGCGGGAAGGAACGCCGTACCGGCCACGTACTGGCCGGGTGCGGGAAGTTCGAACTCGGTGACTGCACGGAAGAACTCATCCGGGATCTGCATGAGGAGGCCTGCACCGTCACCGGTGCCTTCATCCGCACCCACGGCACCACGGTGCTCGAGGTTGCGCAGGGCGGTGAGGGCGGCGTCCACGATGTCGTAGCCGGGCTCGCCGCGGAGGGTGGCGATAATCGCAAGACCGCAGGCGTCCTTCTCCTGCTCGGGGTTGTACAACCCGCTGGCCTCCGGCAAGGCCGCGAAGCGCTTGAACGGCGACATGGCAGTCTCAGGCTGATCCGGTTCAGACCAGCTGGGAGTGTGAAGAGTTTGGGTCATGGGAGACGTCCTTCCTCCTGATCGTGCGTATGGAAGGGACACCGTTGGCCCCACTCGTCGGGCGCCGCTCACATGGGCACAACAAAGTGTTACTTACTGGAAATTGTAGGTCAGCCCGGCCTGCTGAACTAACGGTTACGCAGGCCCCTGCCCAGGGCTTCATCTGACAGCAGCTCTATGCTGTCCAGATTGGCCCCATGCCACGACACTGTGGTTTTCGGGAGCTTCGAGCGGTGGCCCTGCTGCCCTTTGGGCCGGCGGTTTACTTGCTGGTGCCGGCCTCCGGTGCGGCTCCTGTGGCTGTACTGCCGGAATGTCCGGCAGCCGTTGCATCCTGTCCCGGCTTGACGCCGGCCGGTGCTGCCGAGGCCTCTTCCGTGGGGACGGAAGCGGGCCTGGAACCGCTTTGGTTATCAGGGAGATTATCACGCGATTCACTATCTGAGACAACAGGGTCCGTATCACGGACCGAATCGTCGTGGCCTGTTACGGCTGCTTCATGCTGCTTTTCCGCAGGTTCCCGGCCCGGAAGATAAGGGCTTTCGGCGTCCGCTGGCTTCTTCAGTCCGAGCAGGATGAACGCCACCAGAGCGGCCAGGAAAACGAAGATGCTCGTCCAGACATTCAGCCGGGTGGTGATGCCGAAGAGGGAGATCTGTTCTGCATCGTCGATGCGCATGGCTTCGATCCAGACCCGGCCCAGCGTGTAGTACATGGCGTAGAGCCAGAACAGCCTGCTGCGGCGGAAGTTGAACTTCCGGTCCAGGGCGAGCAGGATGACGACGCCGGCAAGGTTCCACAGCGATTCGTAGAGGAATGTGGGGTGGAACAGGGTGTCCGCGGCTACTCCCGCCGGGAAGTTGGGGTTGTCAGCATCAATCTGCAGCCCCCAGGGCAGCGTGGTAGGACCGCCGAAGAGTTCCTGGTTGAAGTAGTTGCCCCAACGGCCCACGGCCTGGGCGAGCAGCAGCCCGGGGGCGGCGGCGTCGAGGAAGGCGCTGAGCTTGACGCCGCTGCGGCGGCAGCCGATCCACGCACCCACCACGCCAAGGACCACGGCGCCCCAGATGCCCAGGCCGCCGCGCTGGATCTGCGGGATCAGGGAGAGGTCGCCGGTGCCGTCAAAGCCGGGGCCGAAGTAGGCGTCCGGCGACGACACCACGTGGTAGAGCCGGCCGCCGATGATGCCGAACGGGATGGCCCAGACCACAATGTCCCAGACGCTGCCTTCGGGCGCGCCGCGCTTGGCCCAGCGGACCGATGTGAGCCACAGGCCCACCACGATGCCGGCCAGGATGCACAGGGCATAGGCGTGGATGCGCAGCGTTCCCCAGGGCAGGGGAATATCGAACCCGGACCAGTCCGGGCTGGGAATACTGGCGGGCACCAGGGCCGCCGCCTGAAGGAGCGTCTGCATGGATTAGGCTTCTTCCCCGGTCAGGCCGGTTTCCCTGGCCAGTCCCGTGCTGAGGTCCTTGGTGAGGGCGGCGACGGCGTCCACGCCGCCGTCGCGGATTGCGGCCACGAGTGCGGTGCCCACGATCACGCCTTCGGCATAGGCCGCAATCTCGCGGACCTGTTCGGCATTGGAGACGCCCAGCCCAACACACACACGCTCGGCACCGGCGGCATGCGCTGCGGCCACCACGTCCTTGGCAGCAGTGCTGACGGAGGTCCGGGCGCCGGTGACACCCATAATGGACACGGCGTAGACGAAGCCGCGGCTGGCGTCCACGGTGCGCTGCATGCGCTCCGTGGTGGAGGATGGCGCCACCAGGAACACCCGGTCCAGGCTGTACTTGTCCGAGGCTTCCATCCACTCCGCTGCTTCGTCGGGGATGAGGTCGGGGGTGATGAGTCCGGCGCCGCCTGCTTCGGCCAGGCGCCGGGAGAACTCGTCCACGCCCATCCGGATCACGGGGTTCCAGTAGGTCATCACCAGGACGGCGGCGTCGGTTTTGCTGGTGATGCCTGCCACCACGTCAAAGACCTGGCGGACGTGGAAGCCTTTGGCCAGGGCCTCGGTGGTGGCGGCCTGGATGACCTGGCCGTCCATTACGGGGTCCGAGTACGGGATGCCGATTTCGATCAGGTCGGCCCCGTTCTCGGCCAGGGCGATGCCCGCGGCGATGGTCTCCTCCACGCTGGGGTAGCCGGCGGGGAGGTAGCCGATGAGGGCGGCGCGGCCTTCGGCGCGTGCCTTGTCGATGGCCGCGGCCGACTTGCTGGTGGTCTGTGCAGTGCTCACAGCTGCTCCCCCTCTTTGCCGATTTCGGACTCGGCGGAATTCTTGTCCAACAGATCGAACCATTCGGCGGCGGTGGCAACATCCTTGTCCCCGCGGCCCGAAAGGTTGACGATCACAATCTTGTCCTGTGCGGTGCCGCCGGCATCAGCGGCTTCGGCAGCGAGGCGCTGGCCCACCTTGATGGCGCCCGCCAGCGCGTGCGAGGACTCGATGGCGGGGATGATGCCTTCGGTGCGGCACAGGAGGCGGAAGGCCTCCATGGCCTCGGCGTCGGTGATGGGTTCGTAGCTGACCCGGCCGATGTCCGACAGGTAGGAGTGTTCGGGGCCGACGCCAGGGTAGTCGAGGCCCGCGGAGATGGAGTGGGACTCGATGGTCTGGCCGTCGTCATCCTGCATGAGGTACGAGCGGGCGCCGTGCAGGACGCCCGGCTTGCCCAGCGTGATGGTGGCCGCGTGGCGGCCCGTTTCCACGCCGTCGCCGCCTGCTTCGAAGCCGTAGATCTTCACGGACGGATCGTCCAGGAAGCCGTGGAAGATGCCGATGGCGTTGGAGCCGCCGCCGATGCAGGCGCAGACGGCGTCCGGGAGCCGGCCTTCCTGGTCCAGGATCTGGGCGCGTGCTTCCTCGCCGATCACCTCGTGGAAGTACCGGACCATCGCCGGGAACGGGTGCGCACCGGCGGCGGTGCCCAGGAGGTAGTGGGTGTTGTCAACGTTGGCCACCCAGTCGCGCAGGGCTTCGTTGATGGCATCCTTGAGGGTCTGTGAGCCACTGGTCACGGGAATGACGGTGGCACCCAGGAGCTCCATCCGGGCAACGTTCAGGGCCTGGCGGCGGCAGTCCTCGGCGCCCATGTACACCACGCACTCAAGCCCCATCAGGGCCGCTGCGGTGGCGCTGGCCACGCCGTGCTGTCCCGCGCCGGTCTCGGCGATCACGCGGGTCTTGCCCATGCGCTTGGCGAGCAGCGCCTGGCCCAGGACGTTGTTGATCTTGTGGGAGCCGGTATGGTTCAGGTCCTCGCGCTTGAGGAAGACCCGGACTCCCCCGGCGTGCTCCGAGAACCGCTTTGCTTCAGTCAGCAGCGACGGGCGGCCGGAGTAGTTTTTGTTCAGGTCCGCCACCTGGGCGCGGAAGTCGGGATCGTCCTTGGCCTTGTCGAACGTCTCCTCGAGCTCGTCCAGGGCGGCAATGAGGGACTCGGGCATCCAACGCCCACCGTAGCTGCCGAAGTACGGCCCCGGGGCGTGTTTCAGGGAGCCGCCCTGCAGGAATGCTTCCGCGGCGTTGTTGTCAGCGTTTCCTGAGGGTGCGTCAGCCATCAGTCCCGTCCTGTTCCAAGTTGATCGTTCGGTAAGTTGTGGTGTTCCCGCCCGTGGGCCGGAACAAAACCGCGGGCGGCAGGCAGCCCCTGCCCACGCTGCCGTGGCCAGGGGCGCTGCGTCAGCCTCGGGCGGCGATGGCGGCGGCACCTGCCGCCGTGAACTCGGCAATCCGCTCGCGCGGGGTCGAGTGGCTCACCAGGGCCTCCCCCACCAGGATTGCGTTGGCGCCGCTGGCGGCGTAATGCGTCACGTCATCCACGCCGCGGACGCCTGATTCGGCAACCACGAGGGCCTCCGCCGGAATCAGGCCCGCCAGGGACGCGAAGACGGAACGGTCGACGTCGAGCGTCTTCAGGTTACGCACGTTCACTCCGATGATGCGCGCCTGGGCTGCGACCGCCCGCTCAATTTCCTCTTCGGTGTGCGTTTCCACGAGCACGTTCATGCCCAGTTCCCGGCTCAATGCCGAGAACTCGCTCAGCTGCGCGTCGGAGAGCGCGGCCACGATCAGCAGGATGAGGTCCGCGCCGTGTGCCCGGGCCTCCCAGATCTGGTACTCGTCGAGGGTGAAGTCCTTGCGCAGCAAGGGCACGTCCACCTCAGCGCGCACAGCGTCGAGGTCCGCCAGGGACCCGTTGAAGCGGCGCTGTTCGGTGAGGACGCTGATGACGGAGGCACCGCCGTCGGCATACTGCCGTGCAAGTGACGCGGGGTCGCCAATGGCTGCAAGGTCGCCTTTGGAAGGGCTGCGCCGCTTGATTTCCGCGATGACTTTGAGCTGGTCACGTGACGGGGAGGGACCACTGAGGGCAGCCCAGGCGTCACGGGCCGGTGCTGCGGCCTGGGCCATGTCCTTCAGTTCAGCCAGGGAAACAAGGCGTTTCCGGGCGTCCATATCCTCCCTGACACCGGCGTTGATGTCATCGAGAACAGTTGCCATCAGTGGCCGGAGTTCTTCAGCTTGCTGCCTTCGACGCCGTAGCCTGCCTTGCGCATGATGTAGCCGAGGATAAGGCCGACGACCATCACGGCGATACCGGCGATGAAGATGGGGGTGCTGGCGATAACGAAGGCGATTGAGGCGATGAGGGCCCCCACCAGCATCACGATGACGCAGGTCCAGGCTGCAGGGCTGTTGCCGTGGCCGAGTTCCTGGCTGTGGTCAATGGCGCCGGGGGCAACCGTGCGGGTGCCTGACTTGGAAACGGATGCAGGTGCTTTGCTCATGGAAAATCTCCTCAGGGTGGATACTGCTTACATTCTGCCATTTTTTGGCTGCCCGCCGCGTATTGTGCCGCCGGGCTGGGCGGGCCGGGGCAGCCCGTGGCCTGTTTATGTGGGATCGTCGCCGCGGGAGAGCCGGTCCCAGCTGTCGATCTCGTCAACCGGTCCTGACGCGGCCGCGGTTCCGCCGGTGGCGGGCGCGTCATATTTGGTCCGGGATTTCCAGTACCGGCTGGCCGGAATGATGAGCAGCGCGGCCAGCGCCAGCAGGCAGCCTGCCACGACGGCGAGGACCGGGAAAGCCGTGACGGCCACTTGAGCCTCGCTGCCGGTGACGCCGGTGGCTGCGGCGATGGCACCCTGGGCTGCCGCCAGCGGGTCAGCCAGGACGGTGACGGCAGCGGCGACAATCCCGGCCGAGGCCAGGAGGATGATGGCGGTGATGATCCACCGGGCGATCCTGCCGGCGATGGCGGCTGCCAGCCCGCCGGCGAGGGCCACGAGGGCCAGCGCGGTGACGGCAGTGGCAGCCTTGCTGCCCTGTACCTCCAGTGCCGTCTGGGCCGCGCCGGACTGGCCCACCTGGTTGGGGTCCAGCGTGACAGTCATCCACGTCTGGGTGGTGGTGCCGAAGACTGCCAGCGCCAGGACGGCTACCAGCAGCACCAGCGTGGACTTGCGGGCCCAGGCGGGTGTGGCCGCCCGCTTCTTCGACATTCCTTGCCCGGCTGCCGGTTCGGCGTTCCGGGGGACACCAGGCATCAGGAGTCCATCCCGCCGGATACAGCGCCTTCAGAATCCGCGGAAAGGGAGTCTGCAGTGATGTTCTGCAGCGAACTTGCCGTGTGCACGGCGCGCAACGGGGCGGCGGCCTTGTTCACGGTTTCCAGGGCCTCGGTGGGGTTCACGGAATCGGCCACGATGCCGCCGCCGGCCTGGACATAGGCCCGGCCTTCGCGCAGCAGTGCGGAGCGGATGGCGATCGCCATGTCCATGTCGCCCGCGAAGTCGAGGTAGCCCACCACTCCCCCGTAGATGCCCCGGCGGTGCGGTTCGAGCTCGTCGAGGAGCCGCAGGGCGCGGGGTTTCGGTGCGCCGGAGAGTGTGCCTGCCGGGAAGGTGGCCTTCAGCACGTCATAGGCCTTGGCCTGTGGCGAGAGCCGGCCCACCACGGTGGAGACCAGGTGCATGATGTGGCTGAAGCGCTCCACCTCCATGAACTGCGTGACATCCACGGTTCCCGCGACGCACACCTTGGACAGGTCGTTGCGGGACAGGTCCACCAGCATCAGGTGTTCGGCGCGTTCCTTTTGGTCCGCGAGCAGTTCCTCGGCGAGGGCTTTGTCCGCTTCCACCGTCTTGCCGCGCGGCCGGGAACCGGCGATGGGGTGGGTGATGACCTCTTCACCGGTCACGGTGACCAGTGCCTCAGGCGAGGACCCGACGATCGAGTATTCCCGGCCATCAGCGTCCTCGAGGCTGAAGATGTACATGTACGGGCTGGGGTTGGTGTTGCGCAGGACCCGGTAGACGTCCAGCGCTGAAGCCTTGCACTCCATTTCGAAGCGGCGGGAAATCACCACCTGGAACACTTCGCCGTCCACGATTGCTTCCTTGCCGCGGTCAAGGGCTGCCAGGTACTCGGCCTCGTCCCAGCGTTCCTGCACGCTGGCGGCAAAGTCCAGCGCGGCAGGGGCCAGCACTGAGACGGGCTGGGCAACGGGAGTGCTGACTTGGGTGAGCAGCGCCCTGACCCGGGCAACGGCGTCGTGCCATGCCTCGTCCACGCGTTCGGAACTGTCATCGAAGTTGATGGCGTTGGCAATCAGCAGCACGGTGCCGTCCACGTTGTCGTGGACCGCCATGTCCGTGACGAGGTTCAGCGCCATCTCCGGCAGCTGCAGGTCGTCCTCGGGCGGACTGACCAGGCGTTCCCAGTGGCGCACTGTTTCCCAGCCGAGGAAACCCACCAGGCCGGAGGTGAACGGCGGCAGGCCGTCGAACCTGTCGGTGCGCAAAGCTTCGATGGTGTCGCGGACGGCGTCCACCGGGCTCCCGCCCACCGGGACTCCCACTGGCGGCTCTCCCAGCCAGTGGGCTTTACCGTCCTTGGTGGTCAGGGTGGCCCGGGACCGGGCGCCGATGAACGAGTAGCGGGACCATGCTCCGCCCACGGCTGCCGACTCCATCAGGAATGTCCCGGGCTGCCCCTGGGCGAGCTTGCGGTACAAGCCGATGGGCGTTTCAGCGTCGGCGAGTACTTTGAGCCGGACGGGGATGACGCGGCTGTGGCCGGCCAGTTCCCGGAACTCCTCGAGGCTTGGGCTGATGGTTCCAAGGTCCTGCATGGCTATGCTGTTCCGCCTGTTCTCGTCGGGGCCGGTTCTGGTTCTGGTGGAGCCGGTGCTTTATCGGGCCTGCGCCGGCACCTGTTGCTGGTACTTGCAGGGATGGCCAAACCTGTCCTGCAAGCAGGGTGACTGCGGTCAATGGAAGAAATTCAGAGTGCCTGGCCGGTGCTGACTGCCAGGTCCCTGCCGTCGAAGCAGGTGCGGGTGCCGGTGTGGCATGCGGCGCCCACCTGGTCCACGCGCACCAGGAGTGCGTCGCCGTCGCAGTCCATGGCCACGGACTTGACCCATTGCACGTGCCCGGACGTGTCTCCCTTGCGCCAGTACTCCTGCCGGGAGCGGGAGTAGAACGTGACCCGCCCGGTAGTCATGGTGCGGTGCAGCGCTTCGTCATCCATCCAGCCCAGCATCAGCACCTCGTTGGTGTCGTACTGCTGCACGACGGCGGCCACCAGCCCCGCGCTGTCACGCTTCAACGCGGCGGCCAGCTCAGACGGCAGCGGACTGCCCGCGGGTACAGCGGCGGGAGTCCCTGCTGGACCGTGCGAAGGTGTTGCGGGCAGAGTGGAAGCAGGGGTGGGGA